>JAFSVB010000165.1 GCA_017450325.1 Bacilli bacterium
CCTCGCGCATCGGGTCGTCCTTAAAACGTTCTTCGGCCTTAGCGATAATACGCTTGCCGATGAAAGTGTCCTTGATGTTGCGGATGGTGGAATTGAGCGAATACGGTTTCTCGCGCGGGTCTCTGGTGATGGAAATGATACGACCAAGAAGTTTCTCGAACGCATCGTCGAACTGCCAAAAGCCATCCTTCGGCGGGTGGTAGTAAATCGAAAGCGAGTCGATCATCGAAGGGAAGGTAAGGTCGCTTTGGACTTCGACATTGACTTCCTGGACGATGTCGATGCAGCTATCCGCGAGCTGGATCGTATAGGTGCCCCCTTCGATTTGGAAGGAACCGGTCTGAACATCGTAATGTTCAAATGCGCGGCGATCGAGCTCGATGGTCACTTCTTTCTTCTCGCTGCCTTCCAAATGGACCTTGGCGTAGCCTTGAAGGGTTCGGGTGGCCTTATAGACGTTGCGCTTCTCAGGAGGCTGGACATAGATTTGGACGAGCGCATCCCCTGCCCGCTTGGTTTTGTTGGTGACGGGTATGGTGATGGTCAGTTTGTCTTCGGAGGTGATTTTCTTCGCGGATACAGTCATCTTCCCATAGGCGAACTTCGAATAGGACAAACCATATCCGAAGGGGAAGCGCACGCCTTCATTGGCGCTGATGTAATAACGGTAGCCGACGAAGATGGATTCGCGGTAGAGCGACTCCATCTGCCCGCCCGGGTAGAAACCAAAAGAGGGGACTTCGTAATTGCGGGAGGGCCAGGTCTCGGCCAGGTGGCCTGAGGGGTTGGCGTTCCCCAGCAAGATGTTATAAAGAGCTTCTGCTCCTCCTTCTCCAGGGAAATAGGTGAGGATGCCCGCGAGGGCCTTCTCCATGAAGCCAGCCTCCACGGGAGAGCCGGTATTCAAGATGACGATGATGTTCGGGTTGACCTCGAGGAGACGATAGAAAAGCTGAACCTGATCGTCGCTAAGGTGCAATTCTTCGCGGTCGAAGCCTTCGCTTTCCTCCAAGGGGGAAGTACCCATGAAATAGAGGACGCGCTCATGGCGGGAGGCGAGGTCGAGAGCGTCAATGGAAAGGTCCGTCGCATCGCCTTCGCCCTTAAGGCTATAGCCGGGGGCATAGTTGACTTTGCCTGCGCCGAGCAACTCGCGGCAATATTGGATGAAGGAAGGTGTCTTATAGCCGCGCACCTGACTCGAGCCCGCGCCACCAAAGCGGGGCTTTTCGGCGATTTCGCCGATGATCGCGCAGTTCGCAAGACTCCTTAGCGGAAGAGCCCCTTCGTTTTTGACCAAGATCATGGACTTCTCGGCGATCTCCACCGCGAGGGCATGCCCATCATCAAGGCTAAAGGGCGGCACTTTAATGCGTTCGTCATGGGTTCTTTTGCCGAGTTTGAGGACGCGCTGGGCGCTGTCGCGGACGCATTGAGCATAATTCTTGCGCATGCGGCTTGCGTAGGCGATGCCCGAGAAGCGGCTCCCAAAGCACGGCATCTCGACGTCGAGGCCATTTTCGTGGCAGCGGATGGGATCGTTGACCGCGCCCCAGTCGGACACGACGACGCCATCGAATTTCCACTTGTTCTTGAGCGTCTCGGTAAGAAGGTAACGCGACTCGCTGACATAGACGCCATTGATTTTGTTATAGGAGGCCATCACCATCCACGGCTTGGACTCGGCGATGGCGATTTGGAAGCCGCGCAGATAGAGTTCGTGAAGCGCCCTTTGGTCGACGATGGAGTCGTTGACCATGCGGTAGCTCTCTTGGTTGTTGCAAGCGAAATGCTTCAAGCAAGCGGCGACGCCATAGCTTTGGATGCCTTTGACGAAGCTCGCGGCGAGCATGCCAGAGAGATACGGGTCTTCGGAATAGTATTCGAAATTGCGCCCGCAAAGCGGGTTGCGTTTGATGTTCATGCCTGGGCCTAAAAGGGCATCGACGCCATTGGCCTTGCATTCACGGCCGAGCATGCGTCCGTACTGATAAACGAGGTCATCGTCAAAACTCGAAGCCAATAATGCTGGGCAAGGATAGCACACGCTTTCGACGGTATCGGTTAAGGAAAGCGAGTTATCATCTTTGGTCTTCCTAAGGCCCGAGGGGCCATCGGCCATGCGGATGGGAGGCAATTTGAGATGTTTGATACCCCGGATCTTCCATGGACCATCGCCATAGAGCAAGGTGATGCTTTCGGTGAAGGACAATAATATTTCTTTTTTGTTTCTTCTAGCCATGCCGCTCAATTTTATGATTTTGCTTAGCAAAAGGGAACATGAACCGACCAAAACCGCATCAATGGCAGCAGACAAACGCTGATTTCTTCGATGAGAGCAAGTTAGTTCACGAAACCTCTTCGGGGCATTATCATATGTCCCATGGAAAAAACGATTTATTTTGCAGGCGGTTGCTTCTGGGGCGTTCAGGCTTATTTCAAGCAGCTCCGCGGCGTGAACCAAACGCGCGTTGGCTATATCAACGGCACTACCGCCTTCCCTCGTTACGAGGACTTAAAAAGCGGCAAAGCCGACCATGCGGAAGCCGTCCGCATCGACTATGAGGACGAGGAAATCTCCCTGCCTTCGCTTCTAGAGCATTTTCTGCGCTTCGTCGACCCCTACTTCATCGACCAGCAAGGACATGACGTCGGCCATCAATACCGCAGCGGCGTCTACTACGTGGACCTGCTGGACGCCGTCGAGGTCGAGGCCTACTTCTCCTCCCATTTGGAACCGGGCTATAAAATCGAGATCCAGATGATGCGCAACTTCTTCCCCGCGGAAGACTACCATCAGGACTATCTGGACAAGAACCCGGGCGGCTATTGCCACGTAAACCTCGGACTGATCAAGGAAGACGAAAAG
>JAFSVB010000166.1 GCA_017450325.1 Bacilli bacterium
CTTGCGGGAACTCGCGACCACGAGGTCGCCCTTTTGTAGGTGATAGGTCTGCCCATCCATCGCAAGGAAGTCCCCTTCGAGGTCATCGATGACGTCGAGGGAGGGACTCGGGAGCTTATCCGCGTCGTACATGTTGAGGGGCTGGCCCGTCAAAAGCATGACGAAGTTGCCGATGTCGACGATGTTGTTAATGCTGCGGATGCCCGAGGAGGTGAGGACTTCGCGAAGCCATTTCGGCGAGGGCTTGGTCTTGACGTCATGGACGACGGAGCCCGAGAAAAGCGGGCATCCTTCCGCGGAACTGCCGACGACGAACGCCGAGGGCTTCACGGGATATTCGGGGACCTCGTCGAGGGTCACCTTCCTCTCAAGGAGGCAGCCGACTTCGCGGGCGACGTTATTCAAAGCATATAAATCGGGGCGATTCGGGAGCAAGGAAAGTTCCAAGATCGCGTCGTCTAAGCCGAGGTAGCCAAGGACGTCCGTCTCGCCGACGGGAGCGTCAAGAGGAAGCTCCTCGATGCCGGCTTTTTGCGCCTCGCTTAGGAACTTGGCGTCGACGCCTAGCTCCAATAAGCTGCAGCACATGCCGTTACTATCGACGCCGCGGATGCACGAGGACTTGATCTCGACCGCGGGGAGCTTCGCCCCAACGCGGGCCACGATGACCTTGAGTCCTTTGCGCGCATTGGGCGCCCCGCAGACGATCTGCTGCACCCCAAAGGGGCCTTCGTCGACGGTGAGGACGTGGAGGTGGTCGGAATCGGGGTGGTTCTCGCAGGTGAGGATCTCCCCGATGACGAGGTTGGTGCCGGAAGCGAGGCGGGTGATGCCTTCGACTTCCGCGCCGGAGAAGGTGAGTTTATCGGCGACTTGCTCGGGGGTATAGCCTTCCAAGTCGACGTGGTTCTTGAGCCAGTTATAGGAAACGTTCATGGTTGACTCCTTAGTTTACTTGAGGGGGAAATCCTTGAGGAAGCGCTGGTCGTTTTGGTAGAAACGGCGGATGTCGTCGATGCCATAACGGAGCATCGCGACGCGCTCGACGCCAACGCCAAAGGCGAAGCCGCTATAGACGTTCGGGTCATAGCCGCAGGCCTCCAATACGCGGGGGTTGACCATGCCAGCGCCCAAGATCTCGATCCAGCCCGTGCCCTTGCACATCGCGCATCCCTTGCCACCGCAATTGAAACAGGAGACGTCGACTTCGACCGAGGGCTCGGTGAAGGGGAAATAGGAGGAGCGTAGGCGGATTTCCCTCTTTTGGCCGAACATCCTCTTCGCGAAGAGTTCGAGGGTCGCCTTGAGGTGCGCGATGGAGATGTCCTTATCGACGACCAGGCCCTCGATCTGGGCGAACTGGTGCGAATGGGTCATGTCGTCGTCATCGCGGCGATAGGCTTTGCCTGGGGCGATCATGCGGATGGGGCGCTTAGGCTCCATTTCGGTCATCTTGTGGGCCTGCGCGGCCGAGGTCTGGGTGCGCAAAAGGTAGTCGTCCCCGAAATAGAAGGTATCCTGCATGTCGCGGGAAGGATGGTCCTTGGGAACGTTGAGGAGCTCGAAGTTGAAACGGTCGGTCTCGACGTCGCGGCCTTCGCAGACCTCGTATCCCATCGCGAGGAAGATATCGATGACCTCATCGATGACGAGACGGTAGGGATTGACGTGCCCTACCCCCATCGGTTCGCCAGGCAAGGTCAGGTCGATCTTGTCTTTGGCTAAGCGGGCCTGAAGCGCCTTTTGGGCGAGGGACGCCTTCTTGGCTTCATAAGCGGCGGTGACGTCGCCGCGGGCTTTGTTCACGGCCGCGCCGAACGCGGCTTTATCCTCGACCTCGCGCATATGGGTCATTAGTCCGGGGATGCTCCCCTTCTTCGCGAGGTAGGCGACGTAGAAATCTTCGAGGGATTTCTCGTCCTGCACGCCTTCTAAGGCGGAGAGTGCCTCAAGGCGCAGTTTCTCTGCGTTTTCGATGTGGTTTTCCATGCGGAAACCTCCTTTACAAGAAAAAAGACGGCCAGGGAACGGTCTTATGACCGCGGTGCCATCCCAGTTCGGAATACCATGATTCCGCTCTTTTTCCGGTAACGACGGATACGGGTAGGTCGCCCTACCGTCCTCGGAGGTGAATTCGCGGCGTATCCCCCATCGGATGGTCTCACTGTTCATCCGTCCCTGTCCGGGAGACACGGGACTCCGTTACTACTTCTCTTCAACGGACGCGGATATTCTATATCCGTGGGGAAGGGGTTTCAAGGTGGGAGGATAGGAATGACGTAAGCGAATCGGATATTACGCCGATGTGAATAATATCGTTTCAGCGAAAACTCGGAAATTTTTGTAGTTTTCGCTGAAACGATAGGA
>JAFSVB010000020.1 GCA_017450325.1 Bacilli bacterium
TGATATCTTTGAGATCACCGGATTCAACAATATTCTCACGATTGAAAAATAAGCTTCCTCCATCGTCGGGTTTTGCGATTATCTTCGTAAAAGCGCGGCGATTTTCATTTTATCCATATCCTTCTTTCACAAAAAACACGACGATTCTATATACGCATTAAAACGCATCCTATTATCATTTATCCATAGCAGACAGGAGGTATTTGCATGGCAAAGATCAAGAGAGATTACTTCGGGCTTCCTTGGATTGTCTCCGTCATCCTGGCGATCATTCCGGTCACCTCGTGGATCCTTGGATTCGCGACGAGGTTCTCGGAAGGACACTGGGTGTGCGGACTCATCCGACTAATCTTCGGTTGGAACATCATTTGGATCTTAGACATTATCTTCATGATCATCACCCACCATATCCTGAAGTTGTTCTAATAAAAACGCTAAGCCGCGGGAAACCGCGGTTTTCGTTTTCTCCATTGCCCATACATTTCACTCGTTTGGGATTATTTGTATAAATAACTATGGAATTTTCACCTGTTTTTCATTAAGTTATAGGAGTCAAAACCTGCTTAAAGAGTGTTACGACGTTCTTTGTGCGCTTTTGCCGATATCTTTTAGGAAAGGAAAAATATGAAAAGATTATCGAAAAAACAGATGATCATCTTCGCGATTGGTCAGCTGGGGTGGTCTTTGCTCGGCGGCATTATCTCCGCTTGGCTCGTCACCTTCTATCTCCCGACCTCGGGCGATGTTGCTCTTGGAGCGAAGCAATACATCGTGCCAGGCCTCGTCATCGGTGGTTTTATGACGGTCCTTGGCCTCATCACCGCCCTCTCCCGTATCTTCGACGCCGTCACCGACCCGCTGATCGCCTCGATGTCTGACCGCTCGAAGAACAAACGCGGCCGCCGCATTCCCTTTATGCAGGTCGCGGCGATCCCGTTCGCCGTCATTACCGTGCTCTTATTCGTCACCCCCGTGGATGGGATGAGCCCGTGGAACATCGTCTGGGTGTCCGTGTTCATCATCCTCTTCTATCTGTTCATGACGTTGTACTGCACGCCATACAACGCTCTCATCTCCGAATTCGGCAAAACCCAGGAAGACCGTATGTTCATCTCCACGGCCATCTCCTTCACCTATCTTGCCGGTACCCTTTTGGCCTACACGCCGTTCGTCTTCGCAGGATTGCTCCGCGATGCCGTTGGATTCGCCTGGAGCTACCGCATCTGCTTCATCGTCCTTGCGGTGATCGCCTGCGTCTGCATGCTCCTTCCGACTTTCTTGCTCAAGGAAAAAGAATTCGTCGATACCCAACCTTCCAACGAGAACGTCTTCAAGTCTCTTGCTTCGACCTTCAAAAACAGAGATTTCAGAACTTTCTCCCTTTCTGATATAATGTATTGGGTCGGCCTCACCATGTTCCAAACCGGCCTTCCGTTCTTCGTGAAGGTTTCCTTAGGCTTCGACGCCGGCATGGTCATGGTGTTCATGGGCGGCATGACGCTTCTATCCGCCGTGTTCTATCCCTTCGTCACCAAGCTGGTCATGAAGTTCGGCAAGAAGAAACTGGTCATCGCCGGCTTCCTCGGCCTCGCGCTATGCTATAGCATTACCGCGGTCTCCTCCATCCAAGGCGTCCTTCCTGAAGAAGGAAACGCAAACGCCCTCTCTTGGGTGTTTGGCATCATCATCATGGCCGTCTCCGCCTTCCCGATGGCATTGCTTGGCATCATCCCTCAGTCGATGGTCGCCGACGTCGCCGAAGCGGAAGCCAAGACCACGGGCCAAAACCGCGAAGGCATGTTCTTCGCAGCCCGCACCTTCGCGATGAAGTTCGGTCAGTCCCTCGCCATGGTGCTCTTCACCTCCTTCGCGATTATGGGAACTTCCCAGAATGCCGACGCCAACGACATCGTCGCCTCCAAGACCGGCATGATGGTAGTCGCCATCGTCGCCGTCGCCTTCTGCGTCACCGGCGCAATCATCCTCTTCTTCTATCGCGAGAAGCACATCATGAAGACCATCGCAAAAGATAGCGACAAAGCCTTCATGAAAGCGATCGAGAACGAGAAAGAATCTGAGTAAAAGGGCCTTAGTCGCTCAAGGCCCCTGAGCCGCGGAGAAATCCGCGGCTCCCTTTTTATATAAAATGAAAAATATCGCCGTTTTACAGGCGATATTTCTCGTTATTCGTTTAATATATGTTCAAGTCATCGAGCTCGTTGAGGAGCGATTTGACCTGCGCGAGGCAGTCGTTATGGCGCCTTAGGTTATCCTTCTCGTTCATGTCGTTCCACCAGACCATGTGGACATAGGAGACGAGCCCGATTTTCTTAAAGGCAGCATCGTCATGCTTGCCGAAGTAGATGTCGAGGACGTCGCGGAATAACGGCTGAATGAAGGAGGCCGGAAGGCCGAAGAAGCGCTCGCTGTTACCGGGCTCACTTTCTTCAAAAGCGACATAGGGGGCATAGATGGCGGCCAACTCAAAGATCGGGTTCCCCTTTGAAAGGGTGTCCATGTCGATGAGCAGGAGCTCTTCGCCCTGAACCATGATGTTCTTGAAATGGCAATCGCCGTGCACGAAGGTCTTGCAGTCTTGGATGGTGTCGGCTAGGCGAAGGAGCTTATCGTACTCCTCCTCGCTTAGGTATTGGCGGATGGCTTCGAGTTTCTTGAGCCACTCCTCTTTAGCGTCTGGCAAAGTCTCGTCCGTCGATTCCGTGGTATTGATCGTTTTCAGCAATGCCGCGTATTTATGAATCATCTCGTCGTAGCGGTTTGGCTGATCGCGGAAGACGTCGCGCAAAGAAGCGCAATCGAGCATCTCAAAACGGACGCCGAAGCGCTCTCCCACCTTGACGACGTCAAATGAGATCGCGGTGGGGATGCCTAAGACGAAGGCTTGCTTGGCTAGATTGAGCTCGCGGCGCACGTCCTCGATGTTCGTGTTGCGGCGGAACACTTTGATGATTGTATCCTTATCGATGCGGTAGACCTGCGAGAAATAACCTTCCCCGATGAGCTTGGCGTTGCTGACGTCGACGCAGACGAGCCTCTTTTCAACCTGCATAAGCTGCGTAAAGCCAGTCATCTCAAAGACGTCATAGACTTCCAAAGAGACTCCGATCACTTTGAAATTCCGGTATTTCTGAATGAGTTTCAGCATGACGCGCAATCCTGCCGAGGAGACATAATCGACATCGGACAGGTCTAAGACGAGCTGCTTGAATGCCTTACCGGCGATGATCGAGAAAATGTCGTTCTCCAATGCACTGGCGTTGGCGGAAGAAATGCTACCAATAGGATATAACGTGAGAACGTCGTCGCTGACTGTGTGTTTCATAAGGATGCTCCAAGAATAGTTTACCTGTTTTCGCGCGAGGGCGTTTATGGAAAATCATATTCGCGGACAATCTCCGTCGAGAAGATTAAAAAATCTGATTGGGAATTCTTTTTTACTTATACGCAAAAAATGCTTAACACGATACTTGAAAAAATCATTAATAGGCAAAAACCCAAACTAGCTGAAAAAAAGGATGGAAATTTGTAAAAAAGTTGTTGCTCTATTTCGAAACGCTGGCAAACTTTAGGCCGATAACTATGTTATTCGAACGGCACATCAACAAATATTACAAGAAGTACTGGTTCCTCTTCTTAATCGGAATCGTCGCTTTGATCGTCGTCGATGTCGCCCAGACGTTCATCCCGAAATTCCTCGGTCAGATCGTCGATGAAAATAACCAGATCGGCGTCGATCTTAAGGAGCTTGGAATTATCATCGGCTGGATTATGCTCTGCGCGGGCATTATGTTCGTCGGGCGCTTCACTTGGAGGCTTTCCATCTTCCGTGCTTCCACCGGTATCGCGGCGGGGGTGCGCGGCGAGATGTTCGATAAAGCCGAGCGCCTTTCCGCTTCTTATTATCACGAGACGAAAGTCGGAAACGTCATGAACTGGTTCACCAGCGACATTGAGGAAATCAGCGATTACTTCGGCTGGGGAACGGTCATGATCATCGACGCCGTTTTCCTCTCCGCGAGCGCCCTGTTCCGGATGTTCAGCCTCAACGTGTGGCTGAGCCTCATTTCCATGATCCCCATCTCGCTGATCGCCGTTTGGGGCGCTTTGGTCGACCGCTTCATGACAAAGAAATGGGAGCAGCGGCAGGGGGAGTTCGACAAGCTCTATGACTTTGCCCAAGAGAACTTCATGGGCATTCGCGTCATCAAGTCCTTCGTCAAGCAGACCAAGGAAATCCATTCTTTTGCGAAAATCGCCCGCAAGAACCAAGACGTCAGCGTCGGCTTTGCCCGTTTGAACGTCTTCTTCGACGCGATCATCGAAAGCATCCTCGTCATCGAGATGGCCTTCATGCTTGGCCTAGGCGGCTATTTCGTCTACGCAACCGTGACGGGCACGCCGATTGTCTTGTTTGGCCAAACCATCGAGCTCACCATCGGCCAGCTCATTGAGTTCATCGGCTACATCGACCTCATCATCTGGCCGATGGTCGCCTTAGGGCAAATCATCTCCATGCGCAGCCGTGCGAAGGGTTCCCTTCGTCGCATCGGCGCTTTCCTCGATACCCCCGAGGACATCAAGAACCCCGAGAACGCAGTGAAGCTCGTCGACGCGAAAGGCGAAATCGAGTTCCGCAACCTCACGTTCACTTACCCGGGATACAACCATCCATCCTTGGTGGACATTTCCTTTCACATCAAGCCAGGCGAGCATATTGGGCTCGTGGGCAAAATCGGTTCGGGCAAGACGACCGTGGTCAACTCTTTGCTACGCGAATATAACGTCAACCGCGGTCAGATTTTCGTCGATGGCGTCGACCTGATGGACGTTGACATTCCCTCGCTGCGCGAAAGCGTCGCCTATGCGCCGCAGGATAATTTCCTCTTCTCCGACCGCATTGAGAACAACATCGCCTTCTCCGCGGATGAGCCCGACCACGAAAAAGTGGTGGAAGCCGCGAAATTCGCCGATGTCCATGATAATATCGCCGCATTTACCAATGGCTATGACACCGTTTCGGGCGAGCGCGGCGTGACGCTTTCCGGCGGGCAGAAGCAACGCATCTCCATCGCGAGGGCGTTCTATAAGGATGCGCCGATTCTGATCATGGACGACTGCGTCTCCGCGGTCGACGCCAAGACGGAGGAGACGATCCTCCACAATATCGCTACGCAGCGCGCAGGCAAGACGACTTTGCTCATCGCCTCGCGCATTTCCTCGGTCCGCCAGATGGACCGCATCATGGTCTTTGAGGGGCATCATTTGCTCGCGATGGGCTCCCATGATGAACTGATGAAGACTTGCCCTGCATACCAGCACATGGTTTTCCTGCAGGAACTAGAGAAAGAAGTGGAAGGAGGTGCCCAATGAAAGAAGACGAAAAAGAAAAGCTTTTCGGCGACAAGAAAATGAGCTTGGGCCAGATCCTCCGCCACAGCAAGCCCTACATCCTCGCGGAGAAGTGGTACATCATCCTTTCGCTGCTTTTGATCGTCGTCAACGTCGGCGCGAGCTTGACGCTGCCGTATTTCACGAGCCGTCTCGTCTCTTTGTTCGAAGGCGAGACGACGCCGAATACCTTGCACCTCGTCATCTGGATCGCAGCCGGATATGCGGGCTTAGGCATTGCCAATCAAATCATCAACTACATCCAGGCGATGGTGCTGCAGCGCTCTGGTCAGCGTATCGTCTACAAGCTCCGCATGGAGGTGTTCGTCCATATCGAGAGCATGTCGCAAAACCAATTCAACCAAATGCCCGTCGGCTCCTTGGTGACGCGCGTTTGCAATTACACTTCCGCTGTATCGGAGCTCTTCACCTCCGTCATCGTGCGCTTGGTGTCCAACTCCCTCACGGTCCTTGGCGTCCTTGGCTTCATGATGGCGATTTCCATCCGCTTGAGCGCGTACCTATTGATCTTCGCGGCGGTGACGGGCGTCATCTCGTTCTTCTTCTGGCGCATCGTCGGTTCCATCTTCCGTAAAGAACGCCAGTACATCTCAGACCTAAACGCTTTCCTATCCGAGAACCTGTCGGGTATGAAACTCACGCAGATCTTCAATCAAGAAAGAAGAAAACGTGCCCAATTTGCGGTGAAAAACGACCTTATTCGCAAAACCCATTACCAGATGATCATCGCCTTTGCGATCTACCGTCCGTTCATTAACCTGCTCTATTTCGGCTCTATCGCCGTCACCTTTTGGGCTGGATTAAGCATCGCTTTGGGCTCGGCGGAAATCGTCGCGTTCTATCTATATTTGTCCCGCTTCTTCAACCCGATTCAAAACATCGCCGACCAGCTCAACAGCATCCAGCGCGCGACCACCGCGGCCGAGAGGCTCTTTAGCTTGCTCGACGTCAAGCCGGAAGTCACCGACCGCGAGGACGCGATCGAGGTGGAGCATTTCCAAGGACGCATCGAATTCAAGAACGTCTGGTTCGCCTATGAAGCGGAAAACTGGATCCTGAAAGACGTATCCTTCGTCGTGGAGCCCGGGGAGACGATGGCCTTCGTCGGCGCGACGGGCGCAGGTAAGACGACGATCCTTTCGCTCATCGTCCGCAACTTCGAAATCCAAAAAGGCCAGATTCTCATCGACGGCATCGACATTTCCCACATTAAGATCGACTCGCTCCGCAAGGGAATCGGGCAGATGCTCCAAGACGTCTTCCTTTTCTCGGGCACCATTCGGAACAACATCACCCTGCGCGATGATTCCTTCTCTGATGAAGAGGTGCGCGAGGCCGCGGACTACGTCAACGCCACCCCGTTCATCAATACCCTCGAACATGGCTTCGACGAAGAAGTGCAGGAGCGCGGCGAGAACTTCTCCTCGGGCCAGCGACAGCTGCTCTCTTTCGCCCGCACCATCCTCCATAAGCCCCAGATTCTCATCCTCGACGAAGCCACCGCGAACGTGGATACCGAGACGGAACTCCTCATCCAAGGCTCCCTCGAGCGCATCAAGAACATTGGCACGATGCTCGTGGTCGCCCACCGTCTTTCGACCATCCAGCACGCGGATAAAATCCTCGTGCTCCAAAACGGCGAGGTGCTCGAGCAGGGCAACCATCAATCCTTGCTAAAGAAGCGTGGGCATTATTACAAACTTTATCAACTGCAATACGCGGATCAAGAGGCATAATTCCCCGCAAAACCCCCTTTAATTTGAAAATATAACGTGGTGGTTTTCTCACAATCTTGAGCGTCTTTGCGCCACATCGATGCAAAAGGTATAGAATTCTTGCGGAGCAACACCATGAAAGAGCTTTACCTTGTACTAAAGACATCCCCCGAGGCCTACCGCACTCTCGAGGAGATCCGCGCGGAAGGCTTCAACGCCACCGTCTTAAGTGCGGAGAGCCTGCGGCATGCCGTCGACTACTATCCGGAGGAACACCATTTCTTCACCCTCCGCCACCTCGAGAAGGCGGAAGAGATTTCAGAGACGATCCTCTGCCTCTTTGTTTTGCCTGATGCGAAAGTGGAGGAAGTGAAGGAGACCATCCGCCGTTACACCAATCATTTCCGCGATATCAAAGGATTCATGTATTCCCGCGCCATCGAGGATTACGAGGGCTCGCTGAAGAACTGATTATGACCATCCATATCTTCGCCTATATTGCGGTTCTTTTGTTCGCGGCGTTGCTTTCGACTCGCTTGATGAAGGTCTTGCGCCTGCCCAACGTCACGGGCTACATCTTGACCGGCATCATCATGGGTCCGTTCTTGTTCGGATTCCTCTTCAATGGCTTTACTTACGAAGGCATCAAAGACGGCGTTGTCTTTGGATACGTTTCGCGATTAGGCTGGGTATCGCAAGTCGCGCTTGGCTTCATCGCCTTTTCCATCGGCACATCCTTCCGCGTCTCCACCTTGAAGACCCTCGGCAAGCGCGTCATCGTCATCACGGTCCTCGAGGCCCTCGGCGCTTCCCTTGCCGTCATCTTGGCCTTGATGGTCGCCCATTTCATCGTCCCGGACCAAATCGGATGGGAAATCGTCTTGACACTCGGCGCGATCGCTTCGGCCACGGCTCCTGCGGCCACATTGATGGTCATCAAGCAATACAAAGCCCGAGGCAAGCTGGTCGATACTCTTCTTCCCGTCGTCGCCTTGGATGATGCCGCTGCCTTAATCCTTTTCGCCGTTTTGTTCCAAATCGCGACGACCATCGTCGGCGGAGGAGAGTTCTCCGTTTATCGGATGGTCTTCAAGCCCCTGATCGAGATCGGGCTGTCCTTGGCGTTTGGGGCGGTGCTTGGGCTTCTCGTATCTTTCTGCAACAAGTTCTTCTTGTCGCGCAACAACCGCCTGATTCTCTGCATCATGTCCGTCTTCGGTTCGCTTGGAATCTACATGGCCTTCCGCATGCCTCAGCTCGGCGGATTTGAATTAAGCTCTTTGCTGATGTGCATGATGGCGGGCGCTTTCTATTCCTCACTGCGCTCTGATTCCGGGAGGACGCTCGATGTGCTCGACCGCTTTACCGCGCCGGTATACATGATGTTCTTCGTCCTTTCGGGAGCGTCGCTGGATTTGAGCATCTTCTTCAATTCCAACGGGCTATTCGTCTTGCTCATCGCGTTGATTTACATCGCTTCCCGCGTCCTCGGGAAATGGCTTGGCGCCTTTACGGGCGCAAGCCTTACGCGCTGCGAGCCCGAAGTCCGAAAATACCTCGGCCTGGCCCTCATTCCGCAAGCGGGCGTCGCCATTGGCCTTGCGACGACGGCAAGCTCGCTCTTCCGGGAGCTCTCCGTCAACGTCGCTAACGGCGAAGAAGTCGCAAACGCGGGGGCTTTGATCCTTGCCGTCATCCTCTCTTCGACGCTCGTCTATGAACTCTTTGGGCCCTTCGCATCCAAATACGCCCTCACCAAAGCGGGCGCCATCACCATTGGGGAAGCGGCGTAAGGTTTCATATTCTATGAATACAACCGTCGCGCATATGGTATATTTTTGACATGACAAGCCCATTTGGAGCGAATAACGATATTCGACACCGCCTGCTGATCGTCGACGACGAAGAGATCAACCGCGATATTCTTTGCGCCATGCTCGAAGAAGAGTATGACACCGTCTGCGCCGAAAACGGCGAGGAGGCATTACGAATCCTGACGACTGGCGAGGCGTCTTTCTCGCTGGTCCTTCTGGACTTGAATATGCCGGTGATGGATGGCTTTACCTTCCTGAAGAAGAAACTGGAGATCGATGCGCTTAACGACCTGCCCGTCATCGTCTTGACTTCCGAGGTGAAAATGGAAGTGGAATCCCTCCATTTAGGCGCCATCGACTTCATCAAGAAGCCCTATGAATCGCCGGAGATTATCCGCGCCCGTATCTATCGTATCGTCGAGCTATTCGAAGGCGCGCGGACCATCCAGCTGACCAGTATCGACCCAGCCACGGGGCTATATACAAAAGAGTATTTTGACCTTTACGCCGAGGGAAAAAAGAACTCGGGCATTCCGATGGACATGGTCACCATCCATGTGGCGAACTTCGTCCTCGCGGAAGAGCTCTTCGGGCATTCGCTGATTGCAAAATCCCTGCATTCCATCGGCCGTTACCTCCAGGACGTCGGCGGCGCAACCGGGGCGATTGCTACCCGCGCTTCCCATGATTATTTCTATTACTTTGGGCCCCATCAGGAACAATATGAGGAGTTCTTGCGCGGCATCGATGCCGTTTTAGAAAAACTGCCCCATGGAAACCGCCTCCGCGTCGAACTAGGCATCTATCCTAACGTGGATCCCTCCCTGGACCTCGCGGACGCTTTTTCCTGGTCGCGCGACGCTTTGACATCGGACCTAGGCGACCATACCAAACGCGTTCATTTCCGGGATGCGGCACTGCATGCGAAAACGCTTTACGAAGAACGGCTCGTCCAGGAATTCGAGGAATCGCTGCGTAAACGCGAATTCAAAGTCTATTTCCAACCGAAGTACGACATCACAGGCGATAAACCCGTTTTGGCAGGGGCGGAAGCGTTGGTGCGCTGGGTCCATCCGGAATTCGGCATGATCAGCCCAGGCGTATTCATCCCTTTGTTTGAGAAAAACGGCTTAATCCGCCATCTGGACCGCTTCGTCTATGAGGAGACGGTCCGCGTAATCGCAAGACTCCGCGATGAATGCGGCATCACGTTGCCCATCTCCGCGAACGTTTCCCGCGTCGACGCGTTCGATCCGGAACTAGGCGCGTTCTTCCTGGAATTGACCAAACGGTATGGCGTCGAGCCGAAACTCTTGCATCTCGAGCTCACCGAAACCGCCTTCGCCGAGAACATGAACGCCCTCATCGATATCGTCCACGCTTTGCGCGAGAGCGGCTTTGTCATCGAGATGGATGACTTTGGCTCGGGCTATTCCTCGCTGAACCTCTTGAGCGACCTGCCCTTCGATGTGCTTAAAATCGATGGTGGCTTCATCCGTAAGATGCATAAGTCCTCGAAGAATGAGCTCATCCTCAAATCCATCGTCGAGATCGCGAAGTTCCTGCAGGTACGCGCCATCGCAGAGGGAGTTGAGACAAAGGAACAAGTCGACGCTCTGCGCGAGTTCGGATGCGAACTCATCCAAGGCTACTATTTCTCAAAACCCTTGCCTGAAGAGGACTTTGTCCTTCGTGCGAAAGGAGAACGCTAACGATGACGGTTCAAGAATGCTACGCGACCTTAGGCGGGAATTATCAGGAGGCCATCGGCCGATTGATGAACGACGCCTTAATCAAACGCCTCCTTGGAAAATTCGTTTCCACTTATTCCCTCAGTGAACTCGAGACGGCCGTGAAGAACCAAGACGGCCATGAGATTTTCGAGCGCGTCCACGCCCTCAAAGGAGTGGTGGGGAACCTCGCTTTGACCAAACTATATAACCTTGCGAGCGAGTTGACGGAGAAGACGCGTGGTTGCGCGGTAGGCGATAAATACGAAGCCTCGGTGGAATACGCGACCATCGCCTTGGAATTCGATAAGACGGTCTCCGTCATTAAAGATTGCCTCAGCCTGTAGACAAACGAGGAAACCATTATGTCCCTTAGCAGCAGATATCCACGATTCAAGGCGTTTAAAGAATTTCTGATGAAGACGACAAATGGCATGGCCATCGGTCTTTTTGGAACGTTGATCATCGGGACGATTTTCGATTTGTTCGCGAAGATTCCCCATCTCGAGTCCATCGCGGTCTGGTCCACGGCCATCAAGGCATTGATGGGCGCGGGCATCGGCTTAGGCGTCGCTTTGTCCTTAAAGAAAGAAGGGGTGACCGTCGTTGCCATCATGGCGGCCGGGGTCGTTGGCAATTTCGCGTTCCATTGGGTGGATAACGCCGAATTCAGCCTTGTTCAATGGCAGGTGACCAGCATCGGCGATCCTTTGTCTTGCTATATTTCCGCGGTACTTGCCTCCGTGAGCGTTAATCTCATCATGCGAAAGAAGACACCCGTGGATTTGATTTTGATTCCTTTGGTGGGTTTGCTCATCGCCATGGTCTATTCCTTCTTGCTCGCCGAGTGGGTCCATTTCGTGACCATCGGCATCGGCAAACTCATCCAGGTTTCCTTTGGCGTGGTGCCGGTTTTGATGTGCATTATCATCTCGGCGTTGATGGGCATGGCCTTGACCGCCCCGATTTCCTCGGTTGCCATCGCGGTGGCCATTCGCATCGGCAACGTCCCTCTTGCGGCCGCTAGCGCGCTCATCGGCTGCTGCACGCAGATGCTCGGCTTTGCCGTCCATACGGCCCATGACAATAAGTGGGGCTCGGTGCTTGCGGTTGGCTTAGGCACATCGATGCTGCAATTCAAGAACATCCTTCGCAAGCCGCTTCTATGGTTGCCTACCATCATCATTTCCGCGGCATTGGGCCCGTTTGCGATGCTCTTCCCGATGGGAGAGCCCATCGCCGAGAACGTCGCTTCCCTCTCCGTTGGCGCGGGCATGGGAACTTCGGGGCTCGTCGGTCCGATTAATTTCCTATCGATCCTTGGATTCGACAATGGCCTCGCCTGGGCTTTGATCCTTTCCGTCTGCGTTGCCGCCCCCTTGATTTTGGCCTTCCTCGTGGATTTGCTTTTCCGAAAACTCGGATGGATTCAGGAAGGGGACTTCGCGCTTAAGTCCGACCTATAAAACGAAAAAGAATCAATTTTTGCGGAGATAAACGGTGAAAAAGAAATACCAAGACGAACATACTCGCGAGACGTTCTCCAAGAACGAAGTCGAAGCCAATCGCCAAATGTGTTTCATTTGCGCCGCAGCGGCAGGGGCGCTGACCCTCGGCTTTATTTTCTACGCTTTCCGCTTGTTCCCGCTTCGCAGTTATCTCCCTGTCTATATTGCGCTGCCCATTCTGATCGTCTCCCTTTTGGCACCCTTGATTTTGCTCAAACTGAAATTGCATGAACGCATTTGGTTTAAGTATTTTGTTCTGGCATTAATCCTCACGGTCGTAGGCGTGATGAACACGTTGCTTCCAAAGCACACCTTGCTTGGCTATGCACTTTTGATCTTGCTTTCGAATCATTATTACAATCCAAAGACCGGCCGCCTGATCTTCGGGTGCACGTTGCTGACGATGCTTCTTTGCCTCTATGGGGGCATGTTCTTTGGCGAATATGACGATAACCTCCTCACCGCGGGAAGAGCCTTAATCAACGAGCAAGGCGAGCCCTATATCGACCAGCCCGACGGCATGATCGAGCGTTACAAGTTCTTACACGAGCTCCTCCTTAAAGGCGAGAACCGCTACCTCAAGGTCTTCATCTACTATTTCTTTTCCCGTGGATTGATTCTGACGCTCATCTTCGTGGCGTCCAATGCTCTGAGCATCCGCACCCATCGCCTTCTTGAAAACGAGGCCGTTTCGCAGAGCGAGAAGGCGCGCATCACGACCGAGTTATCCGTCGCGGAGGAGATCCAGCGAACCGTCTTGCCTAGCGCCACCTTCCAGAATAAGAACGTGGAAATATATGCCCAGCTTAGGCCTGCGCGCGCCGTGGGTGGCGATTTCTACGATTATTGGTTCCCTGACGAGAACCACGTGGCCATCCTCATCGGCGACGTCTCGGGCAAAGGCGTCCCCGCCGCCATGTTCATGATGAAAACCATCACCTCTTTCCGCGCTTCCTTCCGACTTGGCCTGAAACCATCCCAAGTTCTTTGCAAAGTGAACGACCTCATCTTCGCGGGTAATGACGCGAGCATGTTCGCCACTTGCTTCTTCGGCGTGCTCAATATCGAGACCGGCGTCTTCGATTACTGCAACGCGGGCCATAACCGCCCAATCCATTTCAACTCAGGCAAAGCGGACTACCTTTCCTGCCGTCCAGGCATGATATTAGGCGGCGTTGAAACGGTGTTTTTGCAAGACGAAACGCTGAAGCTCGAGCGCGATGACTGCCTCTTGCTTTATACCGATGGCGTCACCGAGGCGCTCTCCGCTTCGGGCGAGCTCTATGGCGAGAAAAGGCTTCTTGATTTCGTCCATGGCAGCAAGCACATCACGTTAACGGAATTCGGGCACGACCTCGAGGATGGCATCTCCGAATTCGCGGCTGGGGCGGAGCAATCCGATGACATCACCTATTTGTGCATGACTTATCAGGGGGACATGACCTATTTCCGCGAGAAGTCCTTCCCCACGACGAACGAGGCGACGCAGGAGGTGCGCTCCTTCGTGGAGGAAAACGCGAAAAAAGCCAACCTCTCTCCGGACATTTTGAGCAACTTCCTCATCGCCACGGACGAGATTTTCTCCAACATCGTGAAATACGGGCAGGTGACTCTGGATTCTGAAGTCCATGTCCGCTGCATCTTCAAGCCCGACAAAAAGACGGCGAGCCTGACGTTTATCGATCGTGGCATTCCCTTTGACCCGATGTCCTATCAGGCCAAGTTAATGGGTGAGCGAGGCGAGTCCGCCGAACCGGGCGGGCTTGGCTGGTTCATGGTCCGCAAGATGATGGACGAAGTGGTGTACCATCGCACCAACGGCAAGAACGTGGTGTCCATCACGAAGCGCCTTTGATAAATCAAACTCTTTGCGTATCCGCGCACAAACAGGGATAATAGCCCTATGACTTGGGAATCTTTTTGGCAATCGGTCGTCAACTACTTCACCGCGAACGCATGGAACTTCCTGATCTTTGGCGCGACGCTTGTCGCTGGCCTCATTCTCATTTGGGTCACTTTGGTCGTCATCAAGCGCATTATGCGTATCCGCCGCGTGGACGAAATGGCCATTCGTTTTGTCGCTGCCGTATTGCGCTTTTTGCTGCTCATTCTTCTCGTCCTGATTCTGCTTAGCATCATCGGCGTGCCGATCAATGGCATCACCACCACCTTCTCCGCGGCCGTCCTAGCGGTCGGCATGGCCTTGAAAGACTTCCTTTCCAATGTGGCCTCGGGCATTATTCTGGTCGGCTCGCGCAAATACAAAACCGGCGACTATGTCCAAGTAGCCGACGTCGAAGGGTCCATCGTGGACATCAACTTCCTTTTCACGACCCTGAAGACCCCAAATTCCACCCAGGTTACTCTACCGAACTCCACGATGGTGAATTCTCCCGTGACCAACCTCGGAGCCTATCCCTCACGCCGCATCGCGATTACCTTCACGGTCGCCTACGAATCCGATACCCAGCTCGTCACCAAGACGCTTCTATCCGTCATGAAGTCCTGCCCCTTGGTTTATGACGACCCCGAGCCGACATGCCATCTAAAGGAACTTGGCGAGTCTTCCATCGATTTCTTCTGCACGTGCTTTTGCGATAACGCCGATTATTGGAATGCCTATTTCTACATCATGGATCATGGTTTTGAGGAATGCAAACGCGTCGGCATCGTCTTCCCCTTCAAGCAGATTGAGCTTACGAACAAGGCGCCGGTCGAAAAACTGCCGCTCGCCTATCCAAACGGTCTTCAATACGAGCCGAAGAAGCGCCGCAAGAAATCTACGGGCAAATTGACGGTCGACGAAATGGAGGACCTGAGTTTCCTCGAAATGGTCGTGCGCTTCCGCGAGCAGGCAAAGGCGGAACGCGCCGCGAATAAGGCCGCGGCCGAAAAGAGAAAGGCAGATCGGCAAAAGCAGTTGGAACAACTAAAGAAAAAAAGAGAGAAATCTCCGCAAAAAGCCGATCAAAATAAAAAGAAGAAGTAGGGCCACGTGGTCCTTTTCTTCTAAAAAAGCCCCTTGTGAAGAAGGGGCGAACAATCATTTGGGAAACGATTATTTCAACGTTGCGACGGTGAGGTTGTTTTCTTTATCGCCACGGAGCTCACTATAAAGGAGCGTGGGGTTTTCAAACGTGTCGTAGTCCCCAATGTGGATGTTCTCCATCGGGATGCCAAGGGAGCGGCATTGCTGCAGCACCATGACGGGCACGTCGAGGAAGTCGACGCCATCGGTGCGTTTGCAAGCGGCGCGGTATCCTTTGTCCATTAACGTCTCGATCAACGCGCGTTCGACATGGATGTGCGAGAACGTAAGGCAGGGTCCCATGTAGACTTCGATTTGCTTGGGGTCGAGGTTGAACTGGGTCATCGCGGCATGGAGACGACCTTTAAAGGTTTCTTTGACCGCGTCATCCAACGCGATCTTCGCCCCGCCGAGTATCCCGTTGGCTCCAAAGAAGAGCGGGATTTCGTCGTTGGCCTCGATGGCGATGGTCGCATCTGCGCCGGCTTGGATTAAAAAAGGATCCGCAAGTGGGACGGCGTTTGGTCTGGTCGCGCCGATAACATAAGTGACGGCTTTGAACCATTTAGTTTCTAGTTCGATGTTTTTCATGCGCACATTATCGCTCTTTTTTTCTTTCCTTGGCTATATCTTCCGAAAAGTTTTGTGCGCTACTTTTGAAATTGACGCCTATATGTGAATGGAGGTGTTTCTATGCAACAAGTTGAACCAATCAAGATAGGCCGTATTGCCCGCCCGACGGAGCGGGCGCTTGGAATTTCGTTAACGGGGGAAGTCGCCATTTATATGGACGAAGAACTTGTGAATTCCTTGGCGCAGCGCCGACCCGCCGACTACCTTTCCGTCTTGGAAGAGATATCCAGTCTCATCCATGATCCGGACTTTGTTTCCTTCGACGAGGAGAAGGAGATGCTCGTATATCAAAAGAACTACTATAAGCAGGGCGCTTTTGAATCCGTCTATCTGATCGTCAAACGCCGAAAGAGACCGATCCGCTGGTACCTAGAAGCTTTTTGCAAGGGCCCACGCACCTGCGTGCCCGACAAAGTCGAACGGCATAACTTCGTCCGACCGCAGCTTCGGGCTATTCCCCAAAAAGACTAACTGCCGTAAAATGCCGCTATGGCGCGACGGTATGTGTTTGCAATCCTCACCTTGCTCGTCAGCGGACTGATCGTTTTCACGTCTTTGAACACGGGCGCGACCTATGCTTCTGCAGGTGGTCGGATCGGTGCTTTTGTCAATGCCGTCTTCTTTGGCGGAAGGCTTAATGCGGTGGAGGTATCCACTTTGACGGGCTTCGGCGGCAAGTTCTTTGGCCATTTCAGTTTGTTTGCCCTCGATGGCGTCTTCGCATATTTCTTTTGTCGTTCGTTTCCAGAAAAAAAGAAGACTTTTGCGACGATATTCATCATTTTTGGCCTTCTTATGTCCGTAGCTGGCGAAGTGATTCAAATCTTCATCGAGGGTCGTGGCCCGTCGTTCGTGGACGTGATTATCGACTTTTCGGGATATGTCCTCGTTCCCGCGGTCATCACGCTTTATCGGCGGTTCAATCGGCTCTGAGGTCGTAGTTGCGATATCGGCCGGAGAGTATATTTCCGAAGACCACAAGCAGCGCTCCGCCCCCAAGGGTGGTGGCGAAGAACATCAAGGACCACCAGAAGATGTATGGTCCCGAGTAGTTTAAGAAGGGGAGCGCGTACATATAGCCGTTATAGATTCCGCTATCGGGCCAGATGAGCGTCCGGAAGTACCCAAACACATGGAATAGGATCGGATAGACCTGCCAAACGAGCACGGCGGAAAAGGACACCGTGCCTTTTTCGTCGATCAGAAGGTAATCCAGTAAAGGGATGACGATGAGCAACACGTTGAACATGATGCCGAACGTTCCGCCAGGGGCGGCGTCGCGGGGGAGCATCGAGGTGAAATAGAAGATGCCAGAAGCGATGGAGAAAGCGGTTAAGGGCAAGGCGAAAGGCATATACGGTCCCGCAGAGGCCCCACGCATGCCATGCCGCACTAAATCGATGAAATTGAAGATGATCTCGAATCCCATCATGATGGACATCAAGAACATCATCTCTACGTTAAAGGTGCAAAGGGCGAGCCAGACGGAGTCGTACTGGGCGATATAGGGGCTAGTCGCGACGACATATAGGACAAAGAACGTCAGTCGGAGCAGCAGGGAGAGCAAACGATTCCGCAAAACCATACCCTCACATTGTACCCTCCTTTCCCGTCTTTTCCACCCATGCTGGTGCGCGTATTATGGATTCATGCAGGAATTCTTCTTCACCGATGACCAATATCCCTTCACGGGAGTCACCCATATTCGGCCGATTAGCCGCGCGATCGTTTTGGACGAGGAGAACAAAGTGGCGATCCATGTGATTCGCCGCGACGATATGTTCTGTAACCAACGCTACTTCGAGACTCCCGGCGGCGGCGTGGACGAAGGGGAGACCTATGAGGAAGCGGTGGTCCGCGAATGCGAGGAGGAACTTGGCTACCGTGTGGAAGTGCTTGAAACTCTTTGCGATGTCCGTGATTTCTATAATCTTATCGGAAGAGAAAACCATAATCGCTTCTTTCTCGCGAGGCGGAAGGAAAAAGTGGGCAAACACTTTGCCTCTTCGGGCGATTTATTCATCCAAGAGACCATTTACCTTCCGATAGACGTAGCCATCGCTCTATATGAAAAACAGGACGATACATTGGTCGCGGGCTTAGTAAAGCAACGCGAATTGCCCGTTCTTCGCCTTGCGAAAGCAAGAATGAAAGCGCTTAATTTCCTTTTATGATACGAAAATAGGCGAATCACGGAAAAACCCGTGCACTTTTTTGATTGACGATTATTATAAGCGCGAACAAATGAATTTCTAACAAAGAACATTTGCTTCAGAGATTGACGCTTATGGATGCGGTTAAAGAGTACCTCATACAAAACCTGGGCCTGCTTCTGGTCCTCGTCGCGTTTGTGATTATTTTGCATTTCACCGTTTTCCTTGATCGGAAGATGGTGCGTAGATCCTTTGCCTTGATTATTGGTATTTTTGCATTGTCCGTGATTGTCTTCACCGAATTCTATCTGGAAAAACGCGGCCTCTATCTTTTGCCACGTACCATCTTGATGGCCGTCCGTTACAGCGCGACGCCCATCTTGCTCGCACAGATCATTTACGTCCTCGTCAAGAGGATGCGCCTGATAATTTTCGCCCCGTCTTTGGTGCTGGTCGTCCTGGATGTCATCTCCATTTTCACGCCGATCGTCTTTGGCTTGACGGATACGGGCGAACTCATCCGCGGCCCTTTGGGCTATCTTCCCTATATCATCGCGGGGCTTTACTGCGCTACCCTCATATTCCTTCTTATTCGTCAATCCAACCGCAGGGCGGTGGAGATCGTCCCTATCGTGTTCCTCGCGGTTTCGTTTACGCTTGGCTTGATCCTACCGTTTGTTCTTGGAAAGGATTTCTCGGGACTATTCAGCACGATCATCGGGGTAAGCCTCTTCGTTTATTTCGTCTTTACCATCCTCGACGTTGCGAAAAAGGACCCTTTGACCGGTTTATTGAACCGTCAGGCTTATTACGCGGACGTAAAAGCCAATAGAAAGGACATCACCGCCTTGGTCTCGGTCGACATGAACGGACTCAAGGTACTAAACGATACCCAGGGCCACGCCGCGGGTGACGAAGCCATTAAGACGCTCGCCAATACGCTCGTGAAAGCGAGCAAGCAAAAGCAGGCCGTCTTCCGCATCGGCGGCGACGAATTCCTCATCGTCTGCCGCAAACTATCGTTGGAAGAAGTGAAGGAACTCGTCCATAGTGCCTATAAGGACCTCGATGCGACGCCATATAGCTGTTCCATCGGCTATAGCTATGACGATTCGGGCACCAAGCCGATTCAGGAGATGCTCAAGGAATCGGACGAAATGCTTTACGAAGCGAAGGCCCTTCATTATCAAGAGAAAGCCAAAGAAGAAAAATAGTCTACCGAATATCAGCCCGTTATCGGAAAAGTCTGTTATTATCGGAAAAGTCTTGCTTTACTCCGCGCGTGCTCGTATATTATTCAAGCCGTGGCGCAATTGGTGAAACGGTGAACACATTCGGCTGTGAACCGAACATGAACGGGTTCGACTCCCGTATTGCGCCCCATACTTAAACAACGCGACCAATGGTATCTCCAGAGGTCGTTTTTGTTTGTTATTAAGTTTTTGATGTAGATTCAAACATACATCTAGAAGTAGTTGATATTTTTAGTAAGTAATTAAGTAGGCTATGTGTTGTTTTAATAATAATTGTCAGTGATATAGTAAATTGATTTTTTATTGCTTTAGCCATTATTCTTCGTTATATTGCAAGTGTAGCAATGCTACAAATGTTTGTCGCTTATCGGTATGCGTCTAATAAATGGCCGATCTCAAATGTTTGTCGCTCATCGGTATGCGTCTAATAAATGGCCGATTTTTTTAATCTCATATGATATTGAAGCATTTCTATTTTATTTCAGATTCATTTTATAAAGATTTTCCTGATCCCGCTCTTATGAAAAACAAAGAAGATGGTCATGGAAGACCTTGTTTTTAGTTATTCAGGATGACGAAGGGCTTTTTTGGATGATTCCTATTTCGTCTAAAGTTGAAAAATTTAAGAGAATTTATGCATATAAGACCAAAGATGGCAAACGCTGCGATACCATTTATTTTGCTAAAGTCTTAGGAAATGAAAGAGCATTTCTTATGCAAAATATGTTTCCGATTACTGACAAATATATAGTTGGGGAATACAAACAAAATTCTACTGGGAATCCCGTGATGATATCTGAAATTGATTCAAAGAAAATATTAGAAAAATTTAAAACCGTTTTAGCGCTAGTTAAGCATGGAAAAAAACACCTTGTTTTCCTGATATTCTTTCAATCGCTAAAGTTTTAA
>JAFSVB010000167.1 GCA_017450325.1 Bacilli bacterium
AGGAACAAGGAATACCAAAAGCTCTGCGCCCAATATGGCGTCTATGCGCCGAAGAAAAAGTAATGCTCGCTTTTCAGGCAGGGAGATAAGCGGCAACGAAACTTTAGGAATCCGCAAGGCTATCTTGATACATGTCAGGCAGATAATATGCCTTATCGCAGCCTTCTACTTTGCTTCTAGAAACAAAGAACGTTTCGATAAAGCCTTGATTGGCTAATTCCGCTTGTCTTTGCTCTGCGTAGACTTCGGATGTGTGAATGGTGTCTTTTTGGAATTTGCATTCGAAATTGACCAACCCCGCATCCGTCTTACCGACGACGTCAAATTGGTAACTCTTTTTGGTTACCTTGTCGTTGATAACGTAAGGAAAAAGATCGTAAAGACGGTATTCGAAGGCACCTTTTTTATTCATCAAGGCAATGAACTGGAATGCGATGCGCTCAAACATGATGGGAATGAACGAGGAGACCAGCTTCTCTTTTATGAATGTCTCGTAATATTCGCGGTCCGAAAAAAGAAGGCGATTTGCGTAGTGGCGCACCAAAAAAGAATAATAGAAAGCAATGGAGTGGTCGCTAATCCGATAATAGGGTTTCTGCTTCCCGTTATTTTGCTCGACGACGAGCTTTTCTATGACCTTCATCTCGAGGAGTTTCTTAAGCGGATAGTCGATGGATCCGTTTGGATACGAGGCATGGAAGAGTTGAAGAATATCGGAATAGGAAATCGTTTTGTTCTTGAGGATATCCAGGATGAACGTCGCTTTTTCTATCTTATTTATTTCTCCGTTGATTTGGTTCTCAAGCTCCGTCGCTAGCAGTGGCGAGGAGGAAAAGAACAGGTCGATGATGTTTTCATCAAAGGAACGGTTTGGGTTGATTTGCTTTAGATAGTAGGGGACCCCTCCAAGAACGGCATAGTATTGAACCTTGTCTTCAAGCGATGCCTCAGGGAAAAACATCGAGCTCTCTAGATAGTTTAATGGCAAAAGCCGGATGACTTTCGTGAAGCGCCCATGGAGGGGCATGCTGCTATCGTCCAGTACTTCCATGGTTTTCACGGCAGAGCCGCAGAGGATGAATTTCAAGGGGTTATCGAGGCCGCGCATGTTGAAGTCGTCAATCGCGTTTTTGATCTCGGAATCGGTTTTTTTGCCATCCCTCATATACGGGTATTCATCGATGATGAACAGGATTTTCCGCGATGCGGCCTCTTGTTGCAAATAGGAAAGGACTTCGTACAAGGAAACAAAATGGAGAAAACGATTACCCATCTTCTCTTTAATGAGGCTTTCGATTCGGGACAGGTTATCGGCATATCCCGTATCGGAGCACTCGTAGGAAATGACCACCCCATCGAAGTCCTGATGGCTATGGAAAATAAGCTGTGACTTTCCGATTCTGCGCCTGCCGAGAATACCGACGATCTCCGTCTTATCGCTTGCGTAGCGTTGCTTTAGTTCTCTTAGTTCTTCGCTTCTTCCGACAAACATAATCGCTTCCTTCAATTTGCCTAAATAAATTTTACCAAAATAAATTTCGGTAATTCATTCTAACCTCGAAGCTTTCTTTTGTCCATGCGTTTGAACACGTAGGTAGAAGATGCTTTTGGCCACCGCGCATACAAAAAAGCACCCCTTCCTTGGACTCCCAAGTTTCGGGGTGCTTCCTATATCTTATTAAGAATGGACTATAGAGTCTCGATGATGGCCTTGAGGGTCTTGCCGGAATTGAGGAGCTGTTGCTTCTCTTCGTAGTTCAGCGTGAGCTCTAGGACCTGCTCCACGCCGTTTTGCCCGACGATGGAAGGAACGGAGAGGCAAAGGCCATCGAGGCCATATTCGCCATGAAGCTCCACGGAGACGGGGAGCATGGTGTGCTCGTCTTTGACGATGACCTCGCAAATGCGGGCGATTGCGGTGGCGACGCCATAATAGGTCGCGCCCTTGCGCTGGATGATGTGGTAGGCACTATCGCGGACGGATTCATAGATCTTGCGCATGCCTTCTTCGTGGTTCTTATGGCCGCGGATGGCGCAGAAGTCGTTGATGGGGATGCCCGCGACGTTGGTGATGGACCAGACGGGGAGCTCAGAATCGCCATGCTCGCCGATGATGACGCCATGGACATTGCGCGCATCGACATTGAGGTGGCGGGAAAGCTCGTATTTGAAGCGGGCGGTATCTAAGACCGTGCCCGAACCGAAGACGCGGTTCTCAGGATAGCCGGATTCCTTGAGGGCGACGTGGGTGAGGACGTCGACGGGGTTGGCGACGATTAAGAGGATGCCCTCGAATTCGGTCTTCTTGATCTCGCCGATGATGCTGCGCATGATGGCGGAGTTCTACTTGATGAGGTCGAGACTGGTCTCGCCGGGCTTTTGGGCGGCGCCGGCGGTGATGATGATGACATAGGCGTCCGCGCATTCCTCATAGGTGCCCGCATGGATGTCCATGGGATGGGCGTAGGGGAGGCCATGGGAAATGTCCATGGCTTCGCCTTCGGCCTTCGGGAAGTTGGCGTCGACGAGGACGATTTCGGTGAATGTGCCCCTAAGCATGAGGGCGTAGGCGGCGCTGGAACCGACGAACCCGGCTCCGACGATGACGGCTTTTCTGCGATTGATCATATTGTGGATTATCTCCTTGCTTCATCATTGTACATGGGTAAGGCCGAACCGACAAAGAAAGTCATAAACAATCTCATTTTGCGTTCCTTATAGGCGCGCGATAAGAAAGAAAGTATGATTATGGCAACGGAGAATATTATGCATAACGAAGTCAAAATTTCTGACGGCCTCTATTACGTCGGAGGCAGCTCTCGGCGTCTCGCCCTGTTCGAGAACGTCTATCCCCTCACCAACGGAGCGAGTTTCAATTCCTATCTCTACCTCGACGAGAAAACCTTGCTTCTAGACACCGTCGACCGCGCGGTCAGCGATGTGTTCTATGGCAACCTCGAGTTCCTCCTTGGGGAGCGTAAGCTCGACTACCTCATCGTCAACCACATGGAGCCTGATCACGCCGCCAACATCGGCGAATTGCTTTTACGCCATCCTGAGACCACCATCGTCATCAACCCGATGGCCAAGAAATTCCTGCTCAACTTCTTCCCCGATATCAAGGCGGAGTTCTTGCTCGTCAAAGAAGGAGACAAGCTCTCCATCGGCAAGCATGAATTCACCTTCGTCATGGCCCCGATGGTCCATTGGCCCGAAGTCATGATGACCTATGAACTCACGGAAGCGACCCTCTTTAGCGCGGATGCCTTCGGCACCTTTGGGGCGCTTCAGGGCGATATCTATGCCTCCCCGAAGAACTTCGACCTTTCCGAAGCGAGAAGGTATTACACCAACATCGTCGGCAAATACGGTCCGCAGGTGCTCGCCGTCTTGAAGAAGGCCCTCGATATCCCCATCAAGAGGATCTGCCCGCTTCATGGTCCCATCCATCAGGGCAACCTCACTCCGCTTCTGAATGCCTATGGATGCTGGGCTTCCTATACGCCCGAAGATAAGGATGGCATCATGATCGCCTATTCCTCCGTCTATGGCGATACCGCCTTAGCCGCTGAGATCCTCGCGAAGAAGATCGTGCAGCGCGGCCTTCGCAACGTCGTTGTCTACGATGTCTCCAAGACCGATTGCAGCGTCCTCCTTGCCGAGAGTTTCCGCGTCGGCACGATCTTGCTATGCGCGACCACCTATAACGCGGGCGTGTTCATCAAGATGGAGGACTTCCTCCACGACCTCGCCAACCACAAGATCATGAACCGCACGATTGGCTTTGTGGAGAATGGCTCTTGGGCGCCTTCCGCCAAATCGAACATGAAGCGGATCCTCGGCGACCTCGAGGGCATCGACTATATCGAATCCTCCCTCACCATCGCAAGCGCCCTCAAGGAATCGCAGCTCGCAGGACTCGACGCGATCGTCGAGGAAGTCGTCGCCCGCTTACGCCCGAACGAGAAAGCGGTGGAGGAGAAGGGTGGCTTGCTCGACATGACCGCCATGTTCAAGCTCTCCTATGGCCTCTTCGCCCTCATCACCAAAGACGGCGAAAAGGACAATGCCTCCATCAATAATTCCTTCTTCCAAGTCTCCGATAAGCCGAACCTCGTCATGCTCTCGGTCAACGTCGCGAACCATTCCGCAGATACCATCCGCAAGACGGGCGTGTTCAATATCTCGGTCTTAAACGAAGAAGCCGACTTCTCCATCTTCAAGGCCTTCGGCTTCGTCTCGGGCCGCGACGTCGATAAGTTCAAGACCTATCCTGGCGCGACCAAGCGCGCGGAGAATGGCCTCCTCTATCTATCGGAAGCCTCCAACGCGATGTTCTCATGCAAAGTCATCGAGACCAAAGAGGCGGGCAACCACGTCCTCTTCATCGCCGAAGTCACCGAGGCGAGGGTCTTAAACGAGATCCCCTCGATGACCTATGCCTATTATTTCGCCAACGTCAAACCCAAGCCGCTCCCCTCGATTAAGAAGGGTGACGCGAATGCCCCCAAGAAGATCGGATGGCAATGCAAAATCTGCGGCTATACCTATGTCGGCGAGACTTTACCGCCGGATTATGTCTGCCCGCTTTGCAAGCATCCGGCGACCGACTTTGAGCGCGTGGAGCTATAACGATGGAACCGATCGAGTCCAAGCGCTTCCGCGCGATCTACGCTTACCTTGAGCCGTATTTCGATTCCGGTCG
>JAFSVB010000168.1 GCA_017450325.1 Bacilli bacterium
CTTGGTCTTCGACCTCGGCGGCGGCACGCTCGACGTCTCCATCCTCGACATCGGCGAAGGCACCTTCCAGGTCCTCGCCACCTCGGGCGACACCAACCTCGGCGGCGACGATTGGGACAACCTCCTCGCCGACTGGATCCAGGCTCAGATCAAGATCCAAACCGGCGCCGACCTCACCGACAAGATGGCCCGTCAGCGCTTCGTCGACGCGGCCGAACGCGCTAAGATCGAGCTCTCCTCGTCCTTAGAGACGACCATCTCCCTACCGTTCATCGGCATGAGCTCCTCCGGCCCGATCAACTTCGAGACCCAGCTAAGCCGTGCCAAGTTCCAAGACCTCACCCGCCCGCTCCTCGAGCGCTGCCGCGCCCCGATGGAGAAGGCCATGAAGGACTCCGGACTCTCCTATAACGACATCGCCAACATCCTCATGGTCGGCGGCTCCACCCGTATGCCCGCCGTCCAGGAATTCGTCAAGCGCATCTCTGGCAAGGAACTCAACCTCTCCATCAACCCCGATGAGGCCGTCTCCATGGGCGCCGCCATCCAAGGCGCCGTCATCGCCGGCGACGTCAAGGACATCGTCTTGCTCGACGTCACTCCGCTCACCCTCGGCATCGAGACCCTCGGCGGCGTCATGACCCCGCTCATCCCGAGAAACACCACGATCCCGACCACCAAGTCGCAGATCTTCTCCACCGCGGAAGACAATCAGCCCGCCGTCGACATCGTCGTCTACCAAGGCGAGCGCCCGATGGCCCACGACAATAAGCTGCTCGGCCACTTCAACCTCGGCGGCATCAAGCCCGCCCGCAGGGGTCAGCCGCGCATTGAAGTCACCTTCTCCATCGACGTCAACGGCATCGTCAAGGTCTCCGCGAAGGACCTCGATACCCAGCAGATGGCCGACATCACCATCTCCGGCTCCAACGGCCTCTCCAAGACCGACATCGACCGCATGGTCCGCGAAGCCGAAGAGAACAAGGCCGCCGATGAGCAGCGCAAGAACGACATCGAAGTCAAGAACAAGGCGCAGTCCTTCGTCGACGACATCAACCGCACCCTCACGGAAAAAGGCGACCAAATCGACGCTTCCCAGAAGGAGCAGCTCACCAAGATCCGCGACGAGGCCAACGCTGCCTTAGCCGCCAACGACATGGATAAGCTCCGCGAGATCGTCGGCCGCCTCGAGGACGCCGCCCGCATGGCGGAATCCTCTGGAGCCGGCAACCCCGGCGCGGGTAACCCGAACCCGGGCAACCCCGCGGGCGAAGGCAACGAGACCGCCGATGACGTGGTCGACGCCGACTTCACCGATACCCATAAATAAGGGAACCATTCAACGCGACGCGCCTCACTCGAGGCGCTTCGCGCGCTTATAAGGAAAGGAGCGAGCCATGCCAGAAAAACGCGATTATTATGAAGTCCTCGGCGTCGCCAAAGGGGCGAGCAAGGACGAAATCAAGACAGCCTATCGGCGCCTCGCCAAGAAATACCACCCAGACCTCAACCACGAGCCCGACGCCGCGGATAAGTTCAAGGAAGTCCAAGAGGCTTACGATGTCCTCTACGATGACCAAAAGCGCGCCCAATACGACCGCTTTGGCCACGCGGCCTTCCAACAAGGCGGCTCCGCAGGCGGCGGCCCAGGCTTCTCGGGCGCTGGATTTGGAGACGTCGACCTCGGCGATATCTTCTCCTCATTCTTCGGGGGAGGGTTCGGCGGAGGGCGGAGCTCCCGCCCAAGCGGCCCCCAGAAAGGCGACAACGCGATCACCCGCATTCGCATCGCCTTCATGGACGCGGTCAACGGCACGAAGGTCTCCATCCCCGTCACTTATGACGAGCCCTGCGAGCATTGCCATGGCTCGGGTGCGGAAAGCCCGAGCGACGTCAGCACCTGCCCCCATTGCGGCGGCACCGGCTCCGTCCGCACGCAGCAGCGCACCATCTTCGGCATTATGGAGGGCACCGCGCCTTGCCAACATTGCGGGGGCTCGGGCAAAATCGTCCGTAATTCCTGCCATAAATGCGGCGGTCGCGGATATTCCCGCGTCCGCAGGGATCTCACCGTCAACGTGCCCGCTGGCATCAACTCGGGCCAGCAGATTCGCGTCACGGGCAAAGGCGGCAGGGGCATCAACGGGGGTCCCAATGGCGACCTTTACGTCGAAGTCCTCGTCGCGGAGCACCCGACCTTCAAGCGCGATGGCAACGACGTCCACGTCGAGGTGCCGTTAAGCTTCGTCGACTGCGCCCTAGGAACGACCATCGAAGTCCCGACCGTCTATGGCGACGTCGAGGTGCGCATCCCCGAGGGCACGCAACCCGACCAAGTCCTCCGCATCAAGGAAAAAGGCATCAAGGACCTCCATACCGGACGACCTGGCAACCAATTCGTCCACATCAAGGTCAAGACGCCCGTCAACCTCACCAAGTCGCAGCGAAAACTCCTCGAGGAGTTCCAAGCGCAAGAAAATAAGTCCGACTCCATCTTCGCGAAGTGGAAGAAGGCGTTCAAGCGATGAACGCCTTCATGAAACTCGCCTTGGAGGAGGCACGACTTGGCATCCATAGCCACCATGGCGGACCCTTTGGGGCCGTCATCGTCAAAGATGGCGTCGTCGTCGGCAAGGGGCATAACCAAGTGCTCAAGAACCAGGACCCGACTTGCCATGGCGAGGTCATGGCCATCCATGACGCTTGCAAAAACCTCGGCACCTTCGACCTTTCGGGGTGCGAGATCTACACCACGGGCGAGCCTTGCCCCATGTGCCTTGGGGCGATTTTGTGGGCCAATATCGGCAAGGTTTACTACGGGTGCCACGTCCTCGACACCGACAAGATTGGCTTCCGCGACGATGCCTTCTACCAGAGGTTCTCCTCGCGGGAAGGGTTCTGCGAGCAACTCGACCGCGACGAATGCCTGAAGCTCTATGACGAGTACATGGCGATTGAGGACAAGCAAAACTACTAGGGCTGGAACTCCAGCCCTTTTCCTTAGGAAAAAATGAAAGCGCTTCTTTGGTTTTTCGTCGCGGGAAAGGCCATAACGGGCTATACTATGGGGGAAGGTCGATCCTTATGCCATATTGCAAACATTGCCACCAAGAAATTTCGAAATTCGATACCGATATCTGCCCGCACTGCGGGGGCGAGAAGCCCATCGCCGTCGGCTATCAGACCATGGACGTCACCCGGACGTTCAAGACCGCCGATGGGCATTTTCATATGCCAAAGACCCGCAGCCAGAAGACGTTTTGCGTCCTTTGCATGCTGCTTGGTCCCTTTGGCGTCCATAGTTTCTATATCTATAAGTCCAAAAATGGGATCCTGAGCATCCTTTTCACCCTCATCATAACCTTAGGCGTCGGCTTGCCCTTGTTCTTGACGGGCTTATTGCCGAATGCGCTGGCGTTTGTCTTACCATACGCTTTGGTATGGGTGTTCTATATCATCCTCGGCATCCTCTATTTGAAGGTGGAATCGCCGAAGGACGGGAAAGGAGACTTCCTCCGTTAATGCAACACTATTTCGGAACGGTCGCGGGCAACCAAGCCATCATCGACGGCAAGCAGATTCACCATCTCATCAACGTCCGCCGCACGAATATCGGCGAGAAGATCGAGGTTTCGGATGGAACCGAGGCTTTCTTATGCAAGGTGCAGTCCCTCGACCCGCTTTCCATCGCCGTATTGCAGAAAATCGAGGAAAAGCGCGAGCTCGACATCGACTTGACCATCGCCTTTGGCGTCCTTAAGGGCGACCATAACGAGCTCATCGTCCTGAAAGGGACGGAACTTGGCGTGGCGAGCTTCGTGCCGTTTACCTCGGAACGAACGGTCGTCTCTCCCTCCGAACCCGAGGATAACCGCATCCTCCGCCTCCGCAAAAAGGCCGAAGAAGGCGCGATGCAGTGCCGCCGCGACGTCGTCCCGAGCGTTTCCGCCTACAAGAGCTTTGAGAAAGTGCTCGCCATCCCAGCCGACGTGAAGATCTTCGCCTATGAGGCGATGCTTGGGTGCGACGATGGCTTATTGAACATCGCTGAATCCATCAAGAAGCACGCGCATGTCCTCGTCGTCATCGGGCCGGAGGGCGGCTTCTCCAAAGAAGAGGCCCGCCTCGCCTTGGACTACGATTTCCAGTTCGTCGCCCTCGGAAGGCGCATATTGCGCGCCGAGACGGCCGCGATCTATTGCGCCGCGGTCATCGGCTCCGCCGTCGAGGAGAGACGATGAACCTATTCCAGACTTTGGAACGAAAGCAGAAGCACACGCCGTTTAACGCGGGAGCGGAGAACCGTTTCTTCGTTTCGCATTTCGGCATGCTTTCCACTTCGCCGGAATTCAAGTCCCTTGCCCGCGCGCAAAAGCCTTTCGAGATATTCCGCGCGAATATCGTCCTGCGCAGCCTGATCAACAAAAAGGAGATCGAGGAGACCTTCCTTAACGCCGTCAGACTGTTCAAGCGCGGCGGCGAGCTCTCCAAGGCCGCCCGCGTCGCGGTGATCAAAGCGGTGGACGAAGCCAAGGAGGGGATGCCTTATATGGAACTCGGGAAGCAAAAGATCTACATCCCGATCCTTGGCCGTTCCCTGAACGCGGTCTACGATACGGACATCTTCCGCCTAGAGGAAAAGCTCTTCCGCATCGTCAAGGGAGCGGGGCTAGAAGCGTTAGCGGTGGACCCCTTCGACACCTATGGCTATAAGGTGTTCGATTCTTATTTCACCAACCTCATCATGGTCAAAGAAGTAGGGAATTGCGCCGCGTTATTTGATTATGATTCTTTGTCAATTTATTTTATAAACTACCAAGGCAGACTCGATACGAAAATCGCCTTGTTCGACCGTCAAATCGGCAAGCGAGACACCAATCACATGATGGAACGCGTCCAACCGGTAGTCGATGCTTACTTCCGCGACGACAGAGAGGGACTTATGAAAGTTCTAGTAGAAAAGAAGTTAATTTCTAGTAGATTAATGTATAAGATTTCTTCCGATGAGAACAGGTTTTTTGCCAAAATTGACAAAAGGTATTAACAAATTTATGAAATACTATTTATGCAATCTTGGATGCAAGGTGAATGCCTATGAGACCTCAGCTCTGGGGGCGGAATTATCCAAATATGGCCACGAAGAGACCAAAGAGGCCGAAAAGGCGGACATCCTTATCGTGAATACGTGCTCCGTGACGGCTAAGGCAGGACAGAAATCGCGGCAGCATATCTCCTCTCTGCGCAAGAAAAACGCCAAAGCGGTCCTCTTGGTGATGGGCTGTTATAGCCAAGCCTACGCCGATCAATGCGCCGAAATCGGCGGCGATATCGTTTTAGGCACCGCAGGACGTCATTTAGCCCGTGAATACCTTGAACAGTTTTTTGTCAATGGAAAAAAGATTATCGACGTCGCGAAGTCCGTCCGACGCGAGAACTACGAGGAACTATCCGAGTCCGCTTTTTGCGAGAATGCCCGCGCCTATTTGAAGGTGCAGGACGGCTGCGACGCCTTCTGTTCCTATTGCTATATCCCCGAGTTACGCGGTAACTCGCGCTCCCGCGATCCCCGAGCGGTTTTACAAGAGGCGAAAGCCCTTGTGGACTCCGGCTATCAAGAACTCGTCATCACGGGCATCCACACGGGGATGTATGGCAAGGATCTCGCAGGGGATTACCATCTGGCCGACTTGCTGGAATCCTTATTGACCAAATTGCCTAAGCTACGGAGGCTTCGCGTCTCCTCCCTCGAGGAAGTGGAGATCGATGATGCGTTCTTATCCTTGCTCCGGCGCTTCAGGGTGATGGTGGACCATCTCCATATACCTTTGCAATCCGGCTCTTCCAAAGTCCTGCGCGAGATGAAACGGCGTTACGACACCGACGCATTCCTTAAAAAGCTAGAAGCGGTGCGGGAAATCCGTCCGGACATCGCCATAACCACCGACGTCATCGTCGGCTATCCGACCGAGACGGAGGAGGATTTCGAGGATACCCTGCGCTTTTGCGAGCGCGCCGGATTCGCCGAGATCCATGTCTTCCCGTTCTCTTCGAGACCCCATACCTATGCCTCGACCTTGAAAGACCTCTCCCCTGAGATCAAGAAAGACCGCGTCCATCGGTTGCTCGCCTTGTCCAAAAAGCTTCGGAAGCAATACGAGGAACGCTTCTATGGCCAAAGGCTCGAAGTCCTTTTCGAAGAGTACGACCCGCGAAGCAAAACCATCCAAGGCCATACGTCCAACTACCTCCTCATGCGCGTGCCAGGCGAAGAAAGCGCGCGTGGAACGTTTGCATTTGTCGAATACAATAGTGAGACGGCATCGGACTAATTTAAAATTTTTTTGACATGTTCTAAGTTTTTTCGTTGACGGCTCCATGCAAAACGAGTTTAATTTCCCCCGTTCCGATAGGAGGAGTAAACCATGGCAGTACCTCAGAGACGTATCTCCAAGACCCGTAAAAGACTCCGCCGCAGCCACTTCAAGCTCGAAGTGACCGGCTTGGTCGCTTGCCCCCATTGCGGCGCGATGATCCGCTCGCACCGCGTTTGCCCGAAATGCGGCTATTATGGCGGTAAGGAAGTCCTTCACGTCAAGAAAGACGAGAAGTAATCGACTCGAAGGGATTCCCGCGGCGACGCGGGTTTTTCTTTTCCTCTTTCTAAAAGAAGGAAAACGGGCGATAATCACCACGGAGGAACAAACCTATGCAATTCAACAAATACTTTGACCACACCCTTCTAAAGCAAGACGCGACCCGCGAAGGCATCGAGAAACTCTGCCTCGAGGCGAAGGAATACGATTTCGCCTCCGTCTGCGTCAACCCGGACTTCGTCCCCCTCGCCGCGAAGCTATTAAAAGGGACCGACGTGAAAGTCTGCACCGTCATCGGCTTCCCATTAGGCGCGAATGTGCCCGAAATAAAGGCCCTAGAAGCGAAAAAGGCGATTGAAGACGGGGCGACGGAAGTGGACATGGTCCTCAACGTCTCCTTAGCCAAGCAAGGCGACTTCGACCTCATCGAGAAGGAAATCCATCTCGTCAAGGAAGCCTGCGGCAGCATTCTTCTCAAAGTCATCCTCGAGACCTGCCTCCTCACCGATGAGGAAATCGTCTCTTGCTGCAAGGCCGCGATGGCGGCAGGGGCGGACTACGTCAAGACCTCGACGGGCTTTTCCAAAGGCGGCGCGACTACCCACGCGGTGGCCTTGATGCGCAAGACCGTCGGCGACAAGCTCGGCGTGAAGGCTAGTGGCGGCATCCATAGCAAGGCCGAGGCCCTCGCCATGATCGAAGCGGGCGCAAGCCGCATCGGCGCGAGCGCATCCGTCGCGATCATGAAGGAATAGCGGTAGGACATCATTGCCTAAATCCTCATCTTTATTAATCATGCGTAGGCGCCTGCAAGTACGCGTGCGCGAGGCTTTTGCATCCTGCGCGAAAACATCTTCCTCACCCGAAGCGAAAAAAGTCCCCTCGGAATCGAAAAAAAGATTGAACGTCGGCCGGAATTAGAGTAAATTTTATCCCGTGCCGAGAGGAGGTGAGATACCATGGCAGTCAAAGTCGTCGTTCGTGAAGGCGAGACCTGTGATGACGCGCTCCGCC
>JAFSVB010000169.1 GCA_017450325.1 Bacilli bacterium
GTATAGGCCGTGGATCCCGTCGAAGACATGGTCGTACTGGTAGAAGCAGACGGCGGTGTTTCCAGTCTTTTGGTACTCGGCGGTGTCTGAATACAGCGCCAGGTAGTCGATGGTGTCGATTAAGTCTAAAGATAATTTACAACTTTGGTATTTCCCGCATCGTGCTCCATGAGTCAAAATTGTGTCGACGCCGTCGGCACATTTTTCGTTTTTACGTGAATCCACCGCACGATTACCGTACGAATTTCTGAACTTTTTTATCAGAGCACTATCGAAATATTTCCACCCAAAATAAGGGGTGCTTAAATGATCGTTTATCTGCTTTGAAGCAAATCGCCAATCTCGCTAAGCAAGTCGTCATCGTCAAAAGCAAGTCCTTCATTATTAAGAAATGACGCTTGTCTTTCCGCCTTCAGGCTAAGCCTTTGAAGGATAGCGAGGTCTATGCATTGGTATAGAGCCTTTGGGTTGTCGCTAATCATGAAATAGTAGTGGGTGCGAGTGTTCTTTGGAAGCCCAAGCCTATGGATTCTATCTTTTGATTGCAAGAGATGGACGAGATTAAAAGAGTACTCGAAATAAATAGCGACATGGCAATTCATGTGTAGAGAAACGGATTCGGCGAGAGTTACAGGGTTCGCAATAAAACGGTGATGTGTCCGGCCTTGGATATACGGTCATGGGCGAACGCAGGCATGAATGCGGCGGAAGTGGATGCGGGCTTTTGTGAAGCAGCAGATTGTATTACGTCTGCAAGAATACTATAATTTCCGTGAAAATGTAGAATTCTACAGAAAACAGGAATTTATGATTGAAAGAAATAAGTATCTGGGTCAGTTGATTAAGGCAGCAGGGAACGGGTTCCCTAAAGTGATAACTGGCATTCGCCGTTGCGGCAAATCGTACTTGCTCAAGGAAATTTACAAGAAGCATCTATTGGAATCCGGGGTGGATGAGGGGCATTTCATTCTCATCGAGCTTGACGATAACGTGAATGCAAAGCTTCGCAATCCCCTGGAACTAAGCCGTTGCGTCAGAGAAAAGGTCTTCGGAAGAGATGGCGTTTTCTACATCGTCCTCGATGAGATACAGAGAGTTTTTGACATTGTGAATCCAGAGCTTACCGACGGGGAAATCGTCTTGGCTAAGAAGGAAGACAAAGAGATCATTTCCTTTGTCGACGTAGTCATGGGGTTATCTTCTTTGCCGAACGTGGATCTTTACGTTACGGGAAGCAACTCGAAACTGCTGTCCAAAGACATCGTCACCCAATTTCGAGATAAGGCGACGCAGATCCACATGGCCCCGTTATCTTTCGCGGAGTATTACAATTACATCGGTGGCTCGAAAACGGAGGCTTTCTATGAGTATCTCCTCCATGGGGGTATGCCGCTTGCCGTCTTGAGCGACCGGAAGCAGAAGGAAGCCTATCTTGAGGGGCTATTCGCTACGACCTATTTCAAGGACATCTTGGAGCACCATGGCTTTCAAAAGCAGTGGGCCCTCGATGATTTAGCCGATTCGCTTTCCTCGATGGTGGGCAAGGTCATCAACCCCGAACGCATCGCGAATACGCTGAAAAGCGAAGGCAAAACATCCCTCGACCCGAAGACGGTCCAAGCCTATATCGATGCCTTCGTAGATGCTTTTCTTCTTTGCGGCGCTCCCCGTTATGACGTGAAGGGCAGATCGCTGATCGGCGCAGGAAAGAAGTATTATTTCGCCGACACGGGGTTAAGGAACGCGAGGCTTCGCTTTGCCTTTCCGGATTTGGGTCAGCTCATGGAGAATGTTGTCTTTAATGAACTGTTATACCGAGGATACCAAGTGAGTATCGGCGTGCTGCCAACGGTTGGCAAGGATCCTTCCGGAAAAAGCGTGAGAAAGGACTACGAGATCGACTTCATTGCGCGTAAAGGATACGACGCCCTTTATATCCAAATTGCCCAAAGCGTCGCGAATCCAGATGTTTTGAAGAAGGAATTGAGGCCGTTTGATTTCGTTCGTGGAGAGGCGAAAAACGTTTTGGTCGTGGGAGATCCCGTCCCGGAAACGCGGAATCCCGACGGAACTTATCTTGTTGGCGTCGCGGACTTTCTTCTGAATTTGGAATAGCTTAGGATGCCGCAAATGAATACGATTTGCGTGCGCATCATATCCATCATGCTTTTTTGAAGTGGACATGTTTTCGTTTTTAGTGGCCAGGAAAAACCTTTAGCAGTCGTATGCTATCTTCGTCTCCAAGGAGCTCTCCAGCCACCTGTCCGTACCCCGTTTGCTGACCGTCCAAATCGTCTTCGAATTGTTTTTGGTTTGCGCTTGGCGTTGTATCAAAGAATTATTCCACGCTCCAAATAAACTATCGCGACAAGGGGTGAATGGAAACACACAATCCAGCAGTTACACCTGCTCCAAAAATTGTTTTTATTTCCGGCGAGAAATATCATAAATACAGAAAAGGACTATCATCGACACAGCCGATATACATATTTTTGGTTTCGATGGTTGAAGCTGTTTCAAGCCTCCAAATATAGGAGGGGTTTAAAGGAGAAAATTGTTTATGTATTTTTACAAAAACGAAGACCCAGTACGCGATCTTTCGCTGGAAATGGACTTCCCTGCTTTCCTTCGCATGGTTGCCCAGGACAGCAGTTCTTGGAACTATGGAAATTATGAGTATTTCGCTTTTGATGACGGAAATATCTCAAGCCGTCTTTTCGGTACTGTGTTCAAAAAGATCGCCTGGAACGAACCCGTCGTTTACGATGTCGTCTACGAAGATGGCACCCACGGCGAAAGAACATATTATCAGCGTAAGTATGCGATTGTGTACCGCCGACCTTTGGATACGCTTGACGGTGAAGTACTCCGTTACGCGCATTCTTGCAAGTACGATGTATGGTATGTCTATGACCAAATGGTTTCCTTCATCAAACGTGAGAGGGCCGCGGGAAGAACGGTGCCTCCCGATTATCTTGCGGATTACCAGAATCTTAGGTCTTTGATGGGGGGCAAGTTTGCCAGCGACCCCAAAACGATTTTCGCCGTAAAAAAAGTCGCCATGACATTGGTTGAGAAACATAAGCTTCATTGGTATTACTATGAATTCGTCTCGCCGTTTATGAGCGATGAGGAAAAAGAGTTTGTCGACTCTTATGCAGGCAAAGCGAAAGACGATTACTATTATTGGAGACGCGACCAACTTCATCTGGAGTTTTTCCTCGCGGGCGAAGGAAACAAGAGCAAAGTTCAAGGGAAGATCGAAGGCCAAAGGAATCGCGTGAAAACTACGCGGACGCTTTTCATCATCTTTGCCATCGTCTTCGTCGTATCTCTTATTGGTGATATTATCAGCCTCGTTGCAAGCGGCTACACTGGTGGCGAAGCAGCGTTGCCTCCGCTGGCGACTTTCTTCACGGTCCTGCTCGTACTATCGGTCTTCCCCGCGGTTGTATTCTTGATTTTAACCATCATTTTCCACAAGAGAAGGCGCGTTCGGAAATAGTGGGCTTTTGCTCGACGATGATTCGGGAGACGGTTGCTCGAGGATTCCACAGCGGGATGCTGTGGAATTGCTTTTCGTTCCTTTGCGACATCGCATGGCCATCTCATGAAAGGCGGAAACCGCTGAGAGGTTTTGGTTTTACGTCCATGTGGTATTCGCCAACGGATGGCCGCGTGGCGTTTTGCTGAATATCATAAAAAGCGATTTGTGTTCCCTCCAAGGGTAAACCATCATAATCTACCATGTAGCCCTGAAGAAGACGATTTCGATCTGGCTCAGCAATTGACTAAGAATCCCTATGGCTTCAATTCCATGGCAAAGCGAAGCGAGTTGGATTGTCCCAAGCCGCTTTAGGCGAGAGAGTTGGAATGAAACAATCGGCGGTGGCTAGAATTGAATCGAAGAGAGTGTCCCCGACTTTAAATACGATTCAAGCGCTTTTAGAAGCGGTTGGTTTAGATATTTGCATTTGCACAAGCGATGAAGCTGAAAAGAAACGGACGGTGCGCTGGATGCACGATTGATATCTTTCCCGCATCGTGCTCCACGAGTCTTAGAAACGTCGATGTATTCGGCGTTTTCTTTCAAAAGAGTACATTTCCCCGCACGATTACCGTACGGATTTCGATGGAAAAAGTTTGGAGCATTATTTCTGTATTTCCATGCGCCTCTGCAGCCATTCATTAGACATTGTTAATGAAAAACAGTTTTTTCTAACGAATAAATAATGAATTAATGAA
>JAFSVB010000170.1 GCA_017450325.1 Bacilli bacterium
ATTGAGGCGGCGCATCTTCCCGTGAAACTGCCCGAGCGCTGCAAGGACGGGTCTTATTTTTCGGCGGGAAGCGGTGGGATTCGACTTAGTTCCGATTTATTGGGGCTATCCGAGGAGATGTGTCCATCAAGTTGTGAAGAATGTGTCCTTTCTTCGGAGCTATACGAAGCTTGGGGCGAGCCAAAAGAGGTATACGTCTCCGCCGAAATCAGCGCGGAAGAGGTTGGAGAATCCTATGTGCGGCATTTTGGATTGGCCAGCTTGAAAGTGACGGGGAGCAAGGACGCTCCCTATGACACGCTGTTCGTCGGCGATGATTGGACGGTGGACTTTTATCTTGAAGCCCTCGGTATGTCAAGCTTTTACCTGGAGCCCTCCGGCGCCGTTTTCTCATTAAAGGAAGGCGCGGATAGCGCTTTGGTCGTGGAACGGCTGGGGAAGGCATTCGGGGATTATTCCTTCTCAAACCCCGCGGAGGAGGTGGCGGCGTCCATCGCTTCGACGCTTGGCTATGTCGGGACGATCCTTCGCGCTTTTTCCTTCTTGTCTTTGGCGATGTCCGCCTTGCTTTTTCTCATCGTCATGACCATCAGCGTCACCGAGAACGCCGGGGAGACGAAAATGCTTTCCGTGCTAGGCATTAGTCAAAAAGACATTTTCCGAAGTTATGGGTCGATGGGGGCTATTTATGCATTTGGTGCCCTCCTGTCGAGCCTTGGAATGATGGTCGCGGCGGAGCTACTAACCAAGTATTACATCGCATCCACCTTCCATGCAAAGCCTCGTCCGGGAATACCGTTGCTGCCTCTTGGGGTCGTTTCCGTGGCCGCAATTGCATTCACAATTTTCGCAATGTTGGGGATTTATGCCAATCTTCATAGAAAAATGTCAAAAAAATAGGCAAAAACTAACTTCATCATAGATTTTTTCTTGTAACATATAGCCCGTCCTTAACGGGATTTCCAAAGAAAGGTGAACCTACATGAAGGGAACTGTCAAGATGTTCGATAAGGAAAAAGGCTTTGGCTTTATCCATGGTGAAGACGGCAAAGACTACTTTTTCCATTATTCCTCAATCGTGATGGATGACTTCAAGACCGCCGAAAAGGGGGAACAGGTCGAGTTTGAGACCGAAGAATCCACCCGCGGGCCCAGGGCTTGCAAGGTCACGAAGATTGCTTAATTCACGTGTTTAATTTCGCGACTGTGTTTCGCGACCAACCCCTGGCTTTTTAGCTGGGGGTTTTCAAATTTGCTTTGCTATGCGTGCGCTTGAGCGTACAATGCATACGCCTAAGGGAGGTAACACATGCCTTTGAAAGCTGGAATCGTCGGGCTCCCCAATGTCGGGAAGTCCACATTGTTCAACGCGATTACGAATTCGCGCGTGGAGGCGGCGAACTATCCATTCGCCACCATCAAGCCCAATACGGGTGTAGTCGTCGTTCCCGATGAACGTTTGGATTTCCTTTGCGAGAAGTTCGAACCGCTTCGGAAAGTCAACGCGACCTTCGAGTTCTACGATATCGCCGGGCTCGTCAAGGGAGCCAGCAAAGGCGAGGGCTTAGGAAACCAATTCCTCGCCGCCATCCGCGAATCCGATGCCATCGTGGAAGTGGTGCGCTGCTTTGAGTCGAGTGAAATCATTCACGTCGAGGACTCCGTCGACCCGCGCCGCGATGCCGAAATCATCGACCTCGAGCTTGCAATGGCCGACCTCGACACCGTCGAAAAACGCATTGGTAAAGTCGAGCAGAAGGCCCGCATGAGCAAGGACAAGACCGCCCTTTACGAGATGGCGATCCTCACGCCCTTGAAGGCTACGCTCTCCGATGGCAAGCCCGCGCGCCTATGCAAGGAGCTGAACGAAGAGCAACTCGAATACGCCCGGAAGAATTTCTTCCTGCTGACGCTTAAGCCGATTCTCTACGTGGCCAACGTTTCCGACTCCGACTACGCCGACCTCGATCATTGCGCCCATTATCAGACCCTCGCTGCCCTGGCAAAGGAGCAGGGGGCGGAATGCATTCCCGTCTCTTGCCAAATCGAGTACGAGCTCTCCCTCCTCGACAAAGAGGAGCGCAACGAATTCCTCGCCTCGCTTGGCGCGAGCGAATCGGGCCTCGACAAGCTCGTCAAGGCTTCCTATAAACTCCTGAATCTCGCTACCTTCTTCACGGCGGGTAAAGATGAATGCCGCGCCTGGACGTTCCAAAACGGATTCACTGCTCCCCAATGCGCCGGCATTATCCATAGCGACTTCGAGAAGGGGTTCATAAAATGCGAATGCTATGACTTCGATGCCTTCGCTACCCTCGGCTCGGAGGCGGCTATTAAGGAAGCTGGCAAGCTGCGCATCGAAGGAAAGGACTATCGGATGAAAGACGGCGACGTCGTCTTCTTCCGCTTCCACGTATGATCCGCATCGGTTCTGGCGAGGATATCCACCTCCTCGTGCCGGGGCGCAAGTTGATTCTCGGCGGGGTTGAGATTCCCTACGAATGCGGGCTTCTCGGCCATAGCGACGCGGACGCATTGCTGCACGCGCTAAGCGACGCGCTCCTAGGCGCGATCGCCGCGGGCGACATCGGTCACCTCTTCCCCCCAAGCGATCCTTCCATCAAAGGCATCGATTCCAAAATCATCCTCAAGGAATGCCTGCGCTTGGTGAAGGAGAAGGGGTATCGCGTCATCAACGTCGACGCGAACGTCGTCACCGAAGCGCCAAAGCTCAAGCCTTATATCCTCCCGATACGTGAAAGCATCGCATCCCTCCTCGGTCTTGACGCGGATTGCGTAAGCGTCAAGGCGAAGACCAACGAAGGCTGTGACGCGGTCGGGGAAAAGAAAGCGATCCGCACCAACGCGGTCGTTCTGATACAAAAAGGAGACGAATAAATGGGCAACGAAGAAAAACTGAAAGAAATACTCATTGCCATCGGCAAAGAATACGGGCTGAACTTGACCCCGAACGATGTCGTCCTCGAGCGGAGCAAAGATCCCTCCCATGGGGATTACGCGACCAACCTCGCGCTGCGCTTCGGGAAGTCTTTAGGAAAAAATCCGCGGGCTTTTGCGGCGGAATTCGCGGAAAAGATCTCGGATCCATCCATCGATAAAGTCGAAGTGGCAGGTCCTGGATTCATCAACTTCTTCCTCCATGCCGACGCGATGACGACCGTTCTATCCGAGGTGTTCCGCCTTGGCGAGAACTACGGCCGCCGCCCGAGCAAGGGCAAGAAGGTCAACGTCGAGTTCTTCTCCGCCAACCCCACGGGTGACATCCACCTCGGCCATACGCGCATCGGTGCCTTCGGCGACTCCCTCGCGGAGACGCTCATCTGGGCGGGCTATGACGTGACGCGCGAGTATTACGTCAACGACTGCGGCAACCAAGTGGAGCACCTCGGCAACTCCTTGCGTGCCCGCTACCACGAACTCTATGGTGAGCCGCTCGTCCTAGGCGATGACGATTACCATGGCGTCGACCTGATCGATATCGCGAAGTCCATCCGCGAAGAATTCGGCGACAAATACCTTGTCGATAATCAAGAATCCCACGATTTCTTCATCCGTTATGGCATCGATGCCGAATTGAAGAAAATCAAATCCGAGCTCATCAACTTTCGCATCCATTTCGATAAATTCTCCTATGAATCGGAAATCCGCAAGGACAACCGTATTGAGAAAACCATCGAGGATTTGCGGGAATATACGTATCAAAGCGAAGGCGCGACCTATCTCCGTACGACCGCCTTCCTCGACGATAAGGACCGTCCGATCGTCAAGAGCAATGGCCAATACACCTATTTCATGCCTGACATCGCCTACCACTACGATAAGATGAGCCGTGGCTTCGACTTGCTCATCGACGTCCTTGGCGCCGATCACCATGGTTACATCAACCGCATGAAATCCGCCCTCGCCATGAAAGGCTATTCCCCGGATGCGCTCGAAGTGGATCTCGTGCAGATGGTCAAGACCTTCCGCGATGGCCAGGAAGTCAAGATGTCCAAACGTACTGGCAAGGCCATCTCGCACCATGAGCTTGTGGAGGAAGTCGGCGTCGACGCCGTGCGCTACCTCTTCGTGGAGTGTTCCCCCTCGACCCATCTGGACTTCGACTACAACCTCGCCTTGGAGCAAAGCAGCGCGAATCCCGTCTACTATGCTCAATATGCGCACGCACGTTGCTGCTCGCTTCTTGGACTCGGGGCGGACATCGGCATCGATGAGACCGGCGCGGAACTCTCCAACGAGTACGAGACCGCCATCCTCAAGCACATCGCCGACTTCGGCAACGCGATTGAAGGCGCCGCCAGGGAGCGCGCGCCATACCGCATCAGCGCCTACATCCATACCTTGGCGGAACTCATCCATGATTTCTACGCCCATAACCGCGTCATCGACCGCGAGAACTTACCTCTCACGCGTTCTCGCTTGGCCCTCGTCAAAGCCGCGAAAATCACACTTCACAACGCTTTGGGAATCTTAGGGGTCTCCAGTCCCGAAAAGATGTGAGATAATACGCACGCACAGAAAGGAAAACCACTCATGAAAGAAGGATCCATGTTGGAAGCCGCCGAACGCGCACTCATCGCGGAAGGCAAAGAACTCAAATTCGCCGATCTTTGGGGAAAGGTCAAAGCCGACCTCGAAATCACCCCGGAAGAAGAGGAGCACCGCATCGGTAGGTTCTATACCGACCTCTCGATGTCCGGACGCTTCGTCGTCCTCGGCGAGAATGTCTGGGATCTCCGCACCCGCCATACCTATGACAAAGTCCACATCGACGTCAACGATGTCTACTCCGATGTCGACGAGCGCGACAATGACTCCGTCGAGGAAGCCGAAGAGAACGAATACAACGAATCTGTTCGCGGCTATGTCCCCGTCGATGACGAGAACGCGAGCGACGATGACGAAGAAGGCGATTCGAAGCCCCGCGAGTCTGCCGCTGAGCTGCTCGGCATCCCCGGCGACAATTATTAATCTTTACGAAAATAGCCTCGAAAGCCTGTGCTGACGGGGCTTTTTCTATGCTTTCCAACCGTATGGCCTTTTATTGGCGTTCTATTTTATTTGCGCATTTGCCGTTTCTCGCGTATTGTTATCCGTTACGAATATGGTGGACTACGGCGCATTGGTAAAACTGATTGAAGAAAGCGACATCATCACGATCTTTGGGCACGCATATCCCGATGGCGATTGCTATGGCTGCCAAATCGCTCTGCGCGAATTAATCCGCGATAATTTCCCTGGCAAGAAAGTCTATGCCGTCGGCACGGGCATTCCTGCCTTTTTTGAACGCATGTCCCCCATGGATGAAGTGGATGAGGAGACGATTGCCGCCTCAACGGCCATCCTCGTTGACGTTTCTTGCTTGCGTCGCGTTGAGGATCCTCGCGTCTGCAAAGCGAAGCGCTTTGGCAAGGTGGACCATCATCAGCCGAGTGACTTAGAACCCTTCGAGGGCGTCGCCGTCGTGGAACCCAACCGCATCGCGGCAGGGGAGATCATCGCGGAAATCGCCCTCGCCTATAAGTGGCGCATGTCCAAGCTTGCCGCCGAGGCGATTTACCTTGGCATTTGCACCGATTCCGGCCGCTTTGTCTATAATGGCACCACCGCGCGCACCTTAGAAATCGTCTCTATCTTGCGCAGACGTCATATTCAGATTCGCTCCATTCACCAAATCGCTTATTACGAGTCTCCCGAGAAAAAGAAGATGAAGACTGTAATCCGCCGCAAGGCGAAACGCTACGGCGAAGTCGTCTATGCCGTTCTGACCCAACCGATGTATGAGCGGTGCGGCATGACCGCCGACGAAGCCCTTCATCAGGTCAACGCGCTCGCCAAGGTCTACCGCGAGGCTCATTCCTATGCCTTGTTCGTCTACTTTAACGATGAACAAATTGATGTGGAACTTCGTTCAAATAACGGCTACCCCGTTCATGGCGTTGCCGTAAAATATGGGGGTGGCGGCCATCGTTACGCCTCAGGCTGCACCATTTACCGTAGTCAGACCGAAATTGAGGACGTGGTGCGCGACATGGACCTTGCCCAGAAGGGAGACGACAATGCTGGAGCATGAATTAGAAACCGCCTTGCGCGCGGTCAAAGAAGCCGAAAAAGCGATTTTGGAGGTTTATGGAACCTCCTTTGATGTTGAGATCAAAGAAGATAACTCCCCCGTCACCATGGCGGATAAGAAAGCGGATGACATCATCCGTCGCATCCTTTCCGAAGCGTTCCCCGAGGATGGATTCCTCACGGAGGAAAGCGTGGACACCATGGAACGATTTAGCAAAAAGCGCATCTGGATCGTAGACCCCGTCGACGGCACGAAGGAATTCGTCTCCCGCAATGGGGAATTCACCACCAACGTCGCCTTATGCGAGGGACACGAAATTATCCTCGGCATCATCAACGCGCCCATTCTCAAGAAGACCTATTATGCCGTGAAAGGGCAGGGGTGCTTCCGCAAGGATGAGGATGGCGCCGTCACGAAGCTTCACGTCAGCGGCCGCGCAGATCATTTGCGCGCGATGCGCTCGATTTCCTTTTTCAAGCCGGAAGAAGCGGCGTTCATGGAAAAAAACAAACGATATTTCGAGGGCGAGCCTACCCCGATTGGCGCCGCGCTGAAATTCTGCAGCCTCGCGGAGGGAAAGCACGACTTCCTCGTTCGCCTTGGCGGCAACACCAAAGAATGGGATGTCGCCGCGGGCGATATCATTGTCAAAGAAGCGGGCGGATTCGTTTGCGAGCCCACCGGCAAGGATTTCGTCTATAACCGCGTGGACGTCTATAACCGTCTTGGATACGCCATGGGCAATATCCGTCAAGATTGGATGCTTGATTTCTAGATAGCGCTTTCATCGCTTTTTCGTATTCTGTCTATCGCGCGCCTGTGATTTGGGGTTATTATTTACTTACAAATAGGAGGAACGAACAATGAAGGCTTTCTGCGATTGGATGGACGACCAGCCCAGAATCATCAAGATTCTCTTCTGCTTGCCGATCATCGATATCCTTTGGGGAGTTTACCGTCTTGGTGGCGCTATCGCCAACAAGGATGTGGTCCACATTGTCCTCGCCGTACTCTGGATCATCTTTGCTGGATTCATCGGCTGGATTCTCGACCTCGTCTTCATCATCCTTACCGGACGTATCTGCTGGTTTAAGGAATAACGCGAGCATCGATTAAAAGGGCCCCTTAACGGAGCCTTTTTTCTTTTTCCTCCCGCGGCTATTGCTCAAAAATAAGCCGTTTTCTTTGCAAAAGCCCATTATTTCCGAAAACAAAACCCGGAGGGACCGGGCTTACATTTGAGCGATTTTGCGCTCCATGTATTCTTTCATCATGTCGTCGGGGACATCCTCCGTCCGCACGGCGATGACGCCGGGGACTTCTTCCATTAGGATAATCTCCACGCCGGCGGAGATGTCGTCCTGGACGAAACTGCAGCCTTGGCAAGCCCCGACCATCGTCACGTAGACGACTCCGTCGCGGAATCCAATGAACTCGATGTCGCCGCCATCCCGCTTCAGGAAGGGGCGGATTTTATCTAGTGTCGCCTCGATTAGGCGAATGGTCTCATCTTCGGTCATGTGCGCTATTGTAGGAGCCTCGCACAGCGAGTGCAACAAAAGTGATTCCCTTTTTTCTACGAATTGCTTTAGCGCGCCTATATAATTAGGGCCATGCGGAACAAAGGTAGCAAAGGACGCCTTCCAAGCAGGGAAGCTCGTGCCCTCGCCTGCATCCAAGAGCTCTCGAAGGAGGGCCTTGACCCAAGCGCCACGGCCGTGGCCTTGGTCTTGCGTGGCGATTATGGTGCGGAGCGGTTCTCATATCTGAAAACACATGGAACGCTGCGTTCGCTTTCCTTAAGGAAAATCAAGTCCATGCTCACGCTGCTCCGTAAGAAAGGGTACTTAAGCACCTATACGCCCCCTCCGTTTCTAGAGAGCTATCTCTATTTAACCGAAGCGGGAGCGGAGGAAGCCGCCACCTTCTTATCCAAAGCCCGGCTCAGCCCCAACAAAACGGCGCTGCCACCCTTATTCAATGAAAGGAAATGACGATGCAGAACGAATTGCCATTATTCGAAACATGGCCCCTTCGCGTGCCAAATATCGCGAAAGAAGTCGAGAAGACCCGTGCGCTGACCGCGGAGATCCGCGCCGCCGCGACCGATGAGGAAGCGCTGAAACTCGTGAAGAAGTATTTCCGTGCCTCGGATAAGCTCGCGGATCAAGTCACCTTGATCCAGGTCCGCTATAGCTGCGACACGACGGACAAGAAGCTCGTCAAGGCCGTGAACATCCTCGACGAGCAGATCCCTTTGCTTCAGACCGCGGAAACGGAGCTTAGGAAGGCGTTGCTGGAATCTCCTCACCGCCCGTACTTGGAGAAGAAGCTCGGCACCCACCTTTTCACGATGTACGAGTTCGCCCTCCGCTCCTTCGACGAGCGCATCGTCGAGGAATCCATCGAGGAAAACAAGCTTTCGACCGCCTATAGCACCCTCATCGCCGGTTGCAAAGTCGAATTCCGCGGCGAGACCTATAACCTCTCGCAGATGGGCAAGTTCATGCAGGACCTCGACCGCGAGACCCGCAAGGAAGCGTCCAAGGCTTATTATGACTACCTCACTACCCGCGCGGACGAAATCGAAGAACTCTATGACAAGCTCGTTAAAGTCCGCGACAAGATGGCGAAGAAGCTCGGCTACGCGAATTATATTGAACTCGGCTATCTCCGCATGGGCCGCTATGACTATAACCAGGAAGACGTCGCCTATTACCGCGACCAGATCGCGCGCTTTGTGACCCCGGTTGCGGGCAAGCTTACGAAAGCGCAGCTCTCCCGTACAGGTATTCGCGATCCGCACCTTTATGACCTCGCCATCCAGTTCAAGGAGGGCAACCCGCTTCCCATCGGTACCACGGAAGAAAAGATCGAGCGCGCCAAAAAGATGTACGATCAGCTCTCTCCCGAGGCTTCGCAATACTTCCGCCTCATGGCCGATAAGCACCTCCTCGACCTAGAGACCCGTCCTGGCAAGCAAGGTGGCGGATACATGACCTATTTCCCGATTCGCCAGGTTCCGTTCATCTTCTCCAATTTCAACGGCACTCTTGGCGACGTGGATGTCTTGACCCATGAATTCGGCCACTCCTTCCAGGGCTTCATGGGCAAGGATATCAAGGTGCCTGACTATCGCACCCCCACGATGGAAGGGGCGGAAATCGACTCGATGTCAATGGAATTCTTCGCCCATCCCTACATGGATCTCTTCTTCGAGAATCCTGAACGCTACCGCTACGTGCACCTCGCGGACTCCATCTCCTTCTTGCCTTATGGCGTGACGGTGGACGAGTTCCAGCATTGGGTCTACCTCCATCCCGAGGCGACTCCCGATGAGCGCGATGCGGAATGGTCCCGTCTCGAGGAGAAGTACACGCCCTATAAGCGCGCATGCTATAAGGACAACGCCTATATGTCCAAGGGACGTCGCTGGCTCACGCAAGGGCATATCTTCAATTCCCCGTTCTATTACATCGACTACACCCTTGCCCAAGTCATGGCCTTCCAGTTCTTCAACCTCGACCGCAAAGATCATGAGCTCGCCTGGAAGCGTTACCTGAAACTTTGCAAGATGGGTGGTAAGTATCCCTTCCGTACTCTCGTAACGAAGGATCACATGAAAGATCCGTTCGCTCCTGGCGTGATTGAGAAGACGGTGCGTCCGTTGCTCAAGGTGCTTCGCGAATACAACATCGACTAAGAAAAAACAAAAAACAGAGGCCGTTTGTCACTCCAGACACTCACCTCTGCTTTTTGTTTGGCGGGGCGGGTCAGGCCCCGCCAACGAGTTTTTATTGACTCCTCTCTTTGCTTGTTAGCTCGGACCCAACGATTAGGGCCGCAGGTCCTACGGCAATACACGCATTGAGAAGATTCAATGAGGACCTCGATGCAGGGAAAAGATTAACGGAAAAAAACGCAATTGAAATAGGGGTAGGCGATTTTTTTGTTTTTTGATGCATTCTAAGCAATATTTACAATAAAAACTCAATTTCATTGTAATTTTGTTTTTTGCATCCGAAAATAGGCCAAACTCTTCCGTTTTGGGCGGTTCATAGGTCGAAAAAAACGGCATGCAACCGATGCTGCATGCCGTCGTTTTCATCGTGGCGGAGAAGCAGGGATTCGAACCCTGGCGCCCTGTTACAAGCCTACGAGCTTTCCAAGCCCGCCCCTTCGACCGCTTGGGTACTTCTCCACGGATGGCTATTTGGGCAAGTGAGATTATAGTAGCATCGGTGGGGCGTGACAATGGAAAAATTACGATATTGAGCAGACCTGGCCTTGTCGGGGTCTTTTAGGGCGGGCACGAGGGGCGAAAAAGGGTATCAAATTTATCCTTGAGCCGTTGTGGTATACTAGGGCGTCGCAACATGAAGGAAATCATCGTCAACAAACTCTCGTCGGGACAAAAAGCGGAGAAGTTCGTCCGCAAGTACCTTTCCGAAGCCCCGTTGGGGTTCATTTATAAGGCCTTCCGAAAGAAGGACGTTAAAGTGAATGGCCGATGGGTGGATAAAGACCATGTTCTTCAAGAAGGGGACGTCGTCCGCATATACGTGACCGATCAGCAACTCGATGATTTCAAGAAGCCGCGTCCCGTTACCAAGCAAGACCTACCATACCCGATCGCCTATGAAGACCGTGGCGTCCTCATCGTGGAGAAGCCGAAAGGGCTTTTGGTTTATGGCGACGCAACAGGCGTGCGAGAAACGCTTGGAAACGCGGTCTTGGACTATTTGTACCTCAAAGGAGAATACGACCCGGAGAACGCCGCTTTTACGCCTTCCCCAGCTCACCGGCTGGACCGCAATACGTCGGGACTAGTCGTCTATGGCAAGACCAACGAGGCATTACAGGAGCTGACGCTGCTATTTAAGGAACGCACCAAGCTTCATAAGCGTTACCTCGCGTTGACGGTGGGGGACATCACTACCGACGGCACCATCAACACTCCTCTTTGGAAAGACGCGAACAATGGTCGTGTCTATGTTCGGCCCATCGAACAAGGCGGAAAAGAAGCCATGACCAAGTACCATGTCGTTCGCCGCTATGGCGACTACACGCTCGTCGAAGTGGAGCTCATTACGGGCAGAACCCATCAAATCCGCGTCCATTTCGCCTCGATTGGCCATCCGCTCGTCGGCGACGAGAAATATGGCGATTTCGCTTCTTGTAGGCTCGTGAAGAAGCTTACGGGGCTCGAATCCCAGTTCCTTCACGCCTATAAACTCATTTTTGAGGATGTGGGCGGGGCCCTCTCTGAATTGCGAAATCGTGAAATCGTCTGTGCATTACCCGCAGACCTTCGAAAGGTCATTGAACAACTAACCGCCAAAGGCGCACAATAAAAAATAGGAGGCAAGTTTAACTTCATGGACGTCAAAAAGAATTACGAACGCTGGCTGAATTCGCCACGCGTCAGCGAGGAAGATAAGAAGATCCTTCGCGAACTCTCTCAAGAACAAATCAACGACGCATTCTTTAAGAATGCCGAATTCGGGACCGGAGGCCTGCGCGGCGTCCTTGGCCCGGGCACCAACAGGGTCAATGTGCACACGGTCGGCCGCATCAGCGTCGGCTTCGCGCAATACCTCAAGAGTCGCTTCCCTGGCGGTAAGGCGGAGGCCATGGGCATCGCCATTTCCCACGATAACCGCTTCATGTCCCGCGAATTCACGTTACTCGCCGCGGATATCTTCAATCGCATGGGCATCAAGGTCTATATCTTCGACGCTTTGCGCTCCACCCCAGAACTCTCCTTCGCCGTGCGCGACAAAGGATGCTGCGGTGGCATCATGATCACCGCCTCCCACAACCCCAAGAACTATAACGGTTACAAGGTTTATGACGAAAAGGGCTGCCAGCTCATTCCTTCTCTCGTCGATAAGATGCTCAAGTTCATCGACGCTTTGCCGGATGAGCTCTCCTACAAGGTCCCTGAGGCAAAGCAAAAAGGCGAACTCGTCACGCTTGGCCAAGAGACCGACGAGCGTTATTGGGAACTCGTGAAGAAAGTCCAGGTTCATCCCGAACTCGACAAGAAGGGCTTCAAGGTTATCTATAGTCCGCAGCACGGCGCTTCCTATGAAGGCGCGATGGCCGTGTTCTCTTCCCTCGGATACGAAATCATTCCGGTGAAGGAGCAGTGCGTCCATGATCCGAACTTCGGCGCGACCAAGTCCCCGAACCCTGAAGTCGCCCTCGCTTGGGAGCTCCCGCTTGCCTATGCGAGCAAGTACAATGCCCAACTCGTTGTCATGACCGATCCCGATGGCGACCGCTGCGGCCTCGCCTATCAAGGACACGATGGCCAATACCATCGCCTCACGGGCAACGAATCCGCCGCCTTGCTCATCGACTATATCCTCTCTGAAAAGAAAAAGGCGGGGGTTTTGCCTGCGAATTCCGTCATGTACGACACCATCGTTTCCTCGTCCTTAGGCAAGGAAGTTGCTCAGAGCTATGGCGTTTCCGTCGAATCCTTCCTTACGGGCTTCAAGTTCATCGGTTCCCGCATTGGCTACTACGAAGACGCGGGCAAGGGCCCGACCTTCGTCTTTGGCTATGAAGAATCCTATGGCTGCCTCGCCTCCGACTTCGTCCGCGACAAGGATGGCATCCAGGCGATTCTCCTTTACACCGAAATGGCTCTCTATTATTGCCGCAAGGGCATCGACCTCGGCGAAGCATATGAGGACCTACAGAAGCGTTTTGGCTACCGCCTCGCGACGATGAAGGACATGTACTTCGAAGGCATGGAAGGCAACGCCAAGATGCAGCGTCTCATGAAGGATCTCCACCGCAAACCCTGCAAGGAGATCAGCGGCATCAAAGTCGCCTCGGTCGAAGACTACCTCAGCGATGTGCGCACCTTCGAAAACGGCCGCACCGAAAAGATCGTCGGCCTCCCAGCCTCGGATGTCTTGAAATTCTTCCTCGCGGACGGTTCTACTCTTTGCATCCGTCCTTCTGGAACCGAACCGAAAGTGAAATACTACATCGAGGTCAAGGGCAAGAAGGAAGAGCTAGAAGAAAAGGCCGAGCGCCTTTATGCCGACTTCGTCAAATCGCTTGGCATCTAATCCTTGAAAATCGATTGAAGCGTACGCAAGACTCCGTCTTCTTTGGCGGAGCCTTGCGTTTTTTCGAACATCGTCATCAAGTGGGGGACTTTGTTTTCCTCCATCGCATAGGGGTGCCCGGACTCTAACAGCATGCTGATATCGTTTTCGGCATCGCCAAAGGCGTAGACGTCTTCTTTGGGCACGCCGAGCTTTTGAATGATATAGGAAAGAGCGTGGCCTTTGTCCATGCCCGGGATGAAAAGCTCCGAATAATCGCAATTGCTCCAGGAGCGCCAGGCGATGCCATCCTCTTCTTCGCACGCGGTCTTTAAAGCGGCGTTATAGGGCTCTATGCAGTGAAATAGGGCCGTGTATACATCTTCCTTAAGAATGGAGGCGATATCGCCTTCCACGAGCTTCATGCCCTCAAAAGGAAAGTACTTTCCTAGCCATGGATCGTGCGGAGAGGAGTAAATGGTGTCCGCGCTTTCGAACATGTAGCTATCGACGTAGGTTTTGGTCTTTTCGTAAATGCGCAGGATGGCGCTTTTGGAGAAGGTGCGGTCGATGCGGGGGAAGCAGGGGTCTTTTGGGTTATAGACCAGCGTTCCGTTATAGGCGATGACGGGACCGTTGCAGCGGATGTCCTCGTAGATTGGCAAAAGCGAGCGGGGCGGACGTCCTGTGGCGAGGACGATGGTGAATCCCTCCTCGACTTTCTTGCGGAGATAGTCGCGTGTCGAAAGAGAATACTTGCCTTCCGCGTCAAGAAGCGTTCCGTCTAAATCGAGCGCGATGATGCCTTTAATCATTATCGATGTCTAACAATCCGACCGCGTTTTGCACGCGTTTTAGGGTTTTTGAGGCGATGAGCTTCGCCCTTGCCGCGCCTTCGCGCAGGACGGGGAGGTATTCTTTGGAATCGATGATTTGCTGATAACGCTGCTGGAAGAGCTCGAGCTCAGCGACCACGGCATCGGCGACTTCGCGCTTGAAATCGCCATAGCGGTATCCCACGAAATGGGCTTCGGCTTCTTCGATGCTGACTTCCTTGATGGAAGCGTAGATGGTGAGGAGGTTCGAGATGCCAGGCTTGTTCTCTTTGTCGTATTTCACTTCGCTGCCGAGGTCGGTAACGGCGGACATGATTTTCTTGCGCACCGTCTTCATGTCGTCACGGAGGAAGATATCGCCCTTGGGGTCGGACTTAGACATCTTCACGGTCGGATCGGAAAGCGACATGATGCGCGCGCCGACCTTGTTGATTTTGTAGTTGGGGAGGACGAGGGTGTCCTTGCCATAGCGCTTGTTGATGCGGTTGACGACGTCACGGGTGATTTCCACGTGCTGAATCTGGTCCTCGCCGACGGGGACGATGTCCGCGTCGTAAAGGACGATGTCGGCCGCCATGAGGACCGGGTAGGCGAACAAACCAAGGCCGATTGCGGAGTCCTTCATGTTCTTGGACTTTTCCTTGAACTGAGTCATCCGGGAAAGCTCGCCCATGTAAAGGTAGTTCTGCAAGATGGCGTTAAGCTCGGCATGCTCTGGAACGGAGGATTGGGTGAAGATGGTCGCTTTCTTCGGGTCGAGCCCTGACGCGAGGTAGAATGCGGCGAGATCGCGGATGTTGTTCCGCAAGAACTCGGGGTCGATCGGAAGGGTCAGGGCGTGAAGGTCGGCGATGAAGATATAGACCTCTCCAGAATCCTGGAAGTCCTTGAAATGCTTGAGAGCGCCGATGTAATTGCCAAGGGTAAGATTTCCCGTAGGCTTGATGCCGGATAGAATGCGTGCCATAGTCGTGTACCTGCCTGTCGGTAATCATATCACCACCCGTCCATGAATTCATCCATCTTAAAGATTCCTTTAAGAACGTGTACAATATCCACATGATTAAGATTCTGGTTTCTCCAAGTTGCGCAAGTTGCCGTAAGGTCCGTAAATGGTTCGACGATAACAAGATCCCCTACGAGGCGGTCAACATCTTTTCGGGCACGCTGACTGCGGATGACATCATGGAAGCCATCACCAAAAGCGAAAACGGCACGGACGACATCATCTCCCGCCGCTCGAAAGTCTTTCAGGACAGCAACATCGATTTCGATGAATTGACCGTTTCGGAACTCGTCCGCTTTGTTCTGGACAACCCCTCTGTCCTAAAGCGCCCCATCATCATCGACGACCATCGCTTACAGGTCGGCTATAACGCGGAGGAGATTCGAACCTTCATCCCTCGCGCCCGTCGTATCGCCGTACGCGCATGCTCGGAAGAATGCCCGCAATACAATAATTGCGACAATCATCTAAATGCCTAAGAAAAAAGCTCCGTTTGGAGCGTTTTTCTTCGTAAATCCCCCTTATTTTTTGGAAATGGCCGCCATGGCGCGCGCCGTTTTCCGCAAGGTGGAGAAGACGCAGGGGACATCGTTTTCGCGCAGGAATTCGCCTAGGATCGCCTCGGCGTCCTCCATATTGTTGTATTCGAACTCGATCTCGTAGTCGACCTGGCCTGAATAGGAATTGCGGTCGATGGAAAGCAAACCGCCTTTGTATTCAACATCGAGACGCTCGGTGGCGAGGGAGGTGAGGATCTTGAGGTCGCCGACTTCGAAGTCGAGCATCGTCAGGAAACGCTTGAGGTCGCATTTCGGGAATTCGTTAAAGTCGCGGTAGCTGCAGAACTCGTTGATGGTCAAGGGGACATTCTTTTCCAAGAGCCCTTGGCTAAGAGGTGTTTTCAAAGTCATCTCGAACTGGCCGTTCTTCTCGCGGATGCGCAGCGCGATGCCGCTTTTTGCGAGAACGCGTTCGGGGGAGTCGATGTAATAGTTCGTCTGCATGTAACGCGGGGCGTTCGGGAACAATTTGATGAGTTTACGGTAATCTTCTTGGCTAAGAAGGACCTTGGCCTCGATTTCAATGGCGTTGGACATTTGAATGTACCTCTTTCGAGAGTATTATAACCGCGTATGGTAAACGCAAGCCAAATAGATTTTAACCAGTTCCTCAAAGACAACGCCCTTTACCTCGCCTTAGGCGTAGCCGGGCTCATCCTCATCATTCTACTCATCGTCATTCTAAGAAGCGCCAAAAATCGAAAAGACGGCGATAAGGGCGGCAAGAAGAAGACCAACGGTTCGGCCTATATCGAGGCGCTTGGAGGATCGGAGAACATCGTTTCTCATTCCTTGATGCGTTCGCGTATCGTCCTCACCTTGAAGAACTACGATATCGTCGATAAGGAAAAGCTAAAAGAAGCGGGCGTGGACAGCTTCATCATGATGTCGGATAAGCTAACCCTTGTCATCAAGGGCGATGCCGAGAAAGTCAACGCGGCGATTTTCCCTGAGCAATGACGTGTAAGGCGATGTCTTCGGTGGGGAGCCCCATGACATTGTCGTAACTGCCTTCGATATGATGGATGAGCGGATAGCCATCCTGAATCCCATAGGCACCGGCCTTATCCAAAGGCCTTTTTTCTTCGACGTAACGGCGAATGAGTTCATCGCTAAGGTCGTTGAAATAAACATCCGTGGCGACCGTGCGCGTGATTTCGCGTCCTTTTCCGATATAGGTATATCCGGATAGGACGACTTGTTTTTGTCCAGATTCCGCCCGTAGCATCGCGATGGCGTCTTCTTCGTCTCGCGGTTTGCCTAGGACCTTTCCATGAAGCACGACGACGGTATCGCAGGCGAGGATCTCATCGTTCGGATGGGTCGCGGCGATGGCATAGGCTTTAGCCTTGGATTCCTCAGCCGGTAGGTCTTTCGCATCGATATGCAAAAGCGATTCGTCGACGTTCGGGACGATGATTTCAAAATGGGGGACGAGTTTGGCGAGAAGCTCTTTGCGTCGCGGCGAGCCCGAGGCGAGGATGAACATATCAATAATCCTTCACGGCGTTGAGAAGGAAGAGGATGAGCATCGGCTTCCTGCCCGTGCGGCGTTCGATGTATTTGGAGACGGCTGAGCGGATGGAGGCGCGCATTTCAGCAGGGTTGCGACGGCCGTTGCTCAGGCATTCCTGCACGGCTTCATTGACGCGCATTTGCGAGTGGCGGACGACGTGGGCCTGCTCGGAAGAGGAGAAACCGCGGGTATAGACTACCGGCGGGGCGATCATCTTCGTGCCGGCGTTATTGAGGTTGACGACGATGGAGACCAGTCCGTCGGATTTCAGGATGAAGCGATCGTTCATCGCGGCCGAGGAAATGCCATCGAGGTCGTTTCCGTCGATATAGACATCATCCGCGGGAACATGACCGATGCGGGTGAGCTTGTGATCAAAGAGCTGCAGAGTGTCGCCGTTTTCGCAAACGAAGACATTCTCGGGCTTCATTCCGAGCTGAATCGCGATGTCGCCATGGAGCTTGAGCATGCGGTATTCGCCATGAACCGGCATGAAGAACCTCGGCTGGACGAGACGCTGCATTAAGCGAAGCTCCTGCCTTGAGGGGTGGCCAGAGGAATGGAGCGAGAAAGCGAGCGAATTCTGCTTCACGTCCGCGCCCATTTTGACAAGCTTGTTGACCAAGCGGTCGACCAAGGCACCATTGCCAGGAATGGGGTTCGAGGAGAAGATGACGGTGTCGCCCGGGTAGATGGTGGTGTTCTTATTGTCGCCCGAGACGATGCGCGAAAGGGCGGCCATGGCCTCGCCTTGCGAACCCGTGCAGACGATGCAGATTTCCGACATGCGGTAGTTGCGGAGCATCGTTTCCTCGATGATCGATTGGTCATCGATATGGATGTAGCCGTATTCGCGGGCGATGCCGATGACGTTCTTCATCGAACGGCCCATGATGCAGATCTTGCGCTTATGCTTCAAGGCGACTTCGACGACTTGCTGGATACGGTTGATGTTGCTGGAGAAGGTGGAGACGATGATGCGCCCTGGGGCTTTTTCGAAAATTTCTTCGACGCCCGCGCGGACGTTGGTTTCCGAAGGAGTGTATCCCTCAATTTCGGCGTTGGTGGAATCCGCCATTAAGACGTCAACGCCCTCCGACCCGAGTTTGGCGAGCTTATCGAGTTCGAATTGCGGGCCAACGGGGGTGAGGTCGATCTTGAAGTCGCCCGTCTCGACGATGCGCCCTTGTTTGGTGTCGATGCAGACGCCGAAAGCATCGGGGATGGAGTGGGTGACGCGGAAGAAAGAGACAAGGAAGTCTTGCTCGATGGAAACGATCGTATCTGCCTCGTATTCGACGATTTTCACGGGGTCGCGGAAACGGGCGTCCTCCAGCTTATGACGGATCAAGGCGGCCGCTAGACGCGGGGCGTAGATGACGGGGACGTGAATCGTGCGCAGCAAGAAAGGAATGCCACCGATATGGTCTTCGTGGCCGTGGGTGATGAAAAGCGCCTTTACTTTCGCGCGGTTGTTCTTGAGATAGGTGTAGTCGGGAATGACGTAGTCGACGCCAGGCAGGGTCGCCTCTGGGAAACGGACGCCGGCATCGACAAGAATAATCGAGCGGTCCGTTTCAAAACAGTAGGTGTTTTTACCTACTTCGCCCAGTCCTCCGAGGGCGTAGATCTTAACAGGAGTATCACGTAGTACCATACACTAAATAAAACGAAGGGGAGTCAATAACAAGTATGTCGTCCTTTGGCATTAATATACGCAAAAAAAGCGTGCGTGTACACATGGGCGAGCGATTTTTTTGCGTTTTGGTAGCGCTTTTATGAATAAGGGCTAGATTTCAACCGCGCCGGGAATGTCCTTATTGGGGTTGGATTTGTCAATGTGATCGTAGAAAAGGACGCCGTTTAGGTGGTCGATTTCATGCTGAAGGACGATCGCGTCATAGCCGCGGGCGGTGATGGTTACGTCTTCTTTTGCCTTTGCGTCATAGGCTTTTACGACGATCTTGTAGTCGCGGTAGACGCGTCCGCGGTGCTCGGCGTCGACGCTTAGGCAGCCCTCTCCGCCGCTAAGGAAGCATTTGCGGACGGAGTTGACCACGATGCGGGGGTTGGCGAGCTGGTGTTGGATGAGCGGGTTCTTCTCGTCGCCCGTCGCATAGGAAATGACGAGCATGCGGACGTTGTGGCCGACTTGCGGAGCGGCGAGGCCGACGCCTTCGCGACATTCCGGATGCTTTTGGCGGTATTTGGGATCCTGCGAAAGAAGGAGGTATTCCAACATTTCGTCGATAAGCGCCTGGTTTTCCTCGGAAAGGGGCGTTTCGACGGGAGCGCATTTCTGGCGCAGGGAGGGTTCAGAATCTTTAACGATGTGCAACATATCGTGTATTCTAGCATTTGCGGGCTGCTTTGGCTAAAATTTGCATGATTATGGACCAAAAGACCTATCGCCACATCGATGACCTGCGCCGCTGCATGGAAGAAGACCCCCGCACGAAGGCTTTCTCGGAGGCAAAGAAGCTTCTTGAGGAAGACGCCGTCGCCAGGACTCTTTATGAAGAGGCGGAAAAGGCGCGGGCGGATTATCTTTCCCTTCGGCTTGAACTTGGCGAATCCGATGAAGAGACGCTCGCCGCGATGAAAGTCTTCCACCAGAAGAAACTCGCCCTCGACGAGCACCCCTCCGCAAGCGAATATCGACGCGTTAGCGCGGAACTAAATCTGCTCTACCGCGCCCTTGACGATATTCTTTTTGGCCCATTCCAATCACATCCGGATTGTGGGGATTGCCGATGATCAAGATCACCTCTGGGAAATACCGGTCGCGCAATATCGAGACGCCGGAAGCAGGGACCATACCTACGAAAAACCGCGTTCGCGAAGCGATGATGTCCGCGGTTACGTCGGAGATTCCTCACGCACGTGTTCTCGATTTGTTTGCCGGAAGTGGCGCTTTGGGCATTGAATCCCTTTCCCGCGGCGCTTCTTTCTGCGTCTTCGTCGATGCGTCCGCCGATGCCTGTCAAATCATCCGCGGCAACCTCAAGACCTTGCGGGAAGAAAACGCGGTTGTTCTAAACATGTCCTATGAGGCGGCAATCGAGCAATTGAAAGAACCCTTTAACCTCGTCTTCCTCGACCCGCCCTATGCCATGAAGGATTCCTACCAGCGCTCCATTGACCTATTGCGCGCGCATGGTCTCCTTAAAGATGAATGCGCGATTGTCCTCGAATATGAAGGGGAGTTGCCTCTGAAGGCGGAGGGTTTTTCCTTCCGACGCGATTATACTTACGGTAAGACGAAAGTCCTTTTGTTGAGGTGAGAAACATGAAGAAAGCGATTTACCCAGGCTCTTTTGACCCCTTTACCAACGGCCATCTGGATATCTTGAACCGCGCTTGCGCCGTCTTCGATGAAGTCATCGTGCTGGTCGCGGTGAATGCTTCCAAGAAGACGCTGTTCTCCTTACTGGAGCGCGTCGAGATTCTAAAGGCCGCCTTAGCGGGCAAAGAGAATGTCCGCATCGATTCTTATGAAGGACTGACCGTGGACTATGCGCGGCAAGTAGGCGCGCGCCATATCATCCGTGGGCTCCGTGCGGTGACGGACTTTGAATACGAGTTTCAGCTGGCTTCCGCCAACCGCTTCGCAAATCACGATATCGACATGGTCTTCTTCATGGCGAGCTCTGATCATTCCTTTGTCTCTTCTTCGGTCGTCAAGGACCTTCGCGCCAATGGCGTAGACGTGTCCCCGCTAGTGCCACCAGCCGTTCTAAATGCCTTTACTAAGAAAGGACTATAAGAGAAGCGCATAAAAAAAGTCTCGCGAAACTGCGGGACTTTTTTTGATGGTCTTACTTCTGGTATTCCGTGCGGAAGGGGTTCGCTTTGTCCTTGGCATCAGCCGTCTGCGGAACGTGGTTCCACATTTGCTGGAGCAAGGTGGCACGGTCGTAGTCGGACTTGTCGGAGGTGAACCCGAAGAGGACTTCACTGATGCCGAAGCGATCGTTTTCGAAGGCGGCTTTGGTCCAGTCGACGAGGTAGATGGTGGGGGTCTCCCAAGTCGCGGCATCCGCATTCTCGATGCTGGTATACTTCGATTCGGCGATGCTCATGTTGTCCTTGTAGGGGGAGTCGATGAGCTTACCGGCGGCCTGAGTCCAAAGGTCGTACTGGTCGTCGAACTTCTTGACATAGCGGTAGAAGGCTTTCTGGTCTTCCTCAAGATCGAAGGTGTTGTCGTTGGTCGAAATCTCGTCGGAATAGATGGAGTGGAGACGGAAGGAGCCGCCGTCCTCGATGCGGAAGGAGGAGTTGTTCCAGGAATCCTGAAGGACCTCGAACGCGGCCTGAGCCTTCTCACAGCCAGAGCAGTCGTTGCTGACGATGATGAGGAAGTACTTTTCGCCGAAATCGGAGATGACGTTGGCCTTGTCGAGCTCGGCTTTCGCCTCTTCATAGGTGGCGTAGTCCTCGAAGGAGAAATCGTGGATGGTCTTGGTGAGCTTGTCGGCTTGGGTTTCGATGCCGTCCGCGCCTTCGTTCTCGAGGGAGAGACGATAAGACGTGAAGTAACCCGTGCTGGTGCCCACCGCCATGGTGGAGAACCATTTGTTGAATTTGGAGATGGAGAAGATGATCGCAAAGATGCCGCCAACGATGAGCAAGGGCTGGACCCAAGCGGTTTCTTTGATCCAACGCCAGAACTTGCTGAAGGTGGCGTTTATTGACTTGAGGATGTTCATGGAAGTGCCTCCGGATGGCCTGTTTATTATAAACAGCGCGATAATGTTATCACCTGCGTTTCTTAGTGACAACCACGAATCGAGTCCGCGAGCGCGCATAATGCACTAAGCGACGGATTTCCAGCAATCATGCTATTTAAATGCGGGGGACTAGGCTATAATCATCGCGCTTATGGGAAAGAAAAGGCCTTTACGAAAGAAAATCCAGGATCATTTCTATGATCACCCCGTCCAGAAAAACGTCCTTTCCGGCGGTTGGGCGTTCTTGGTGACCGCCGTCTCTTCGTTCGTCTTTGCGTTCGGTTTCCGCGCTTTCATCGCGCCGAGCAATATGGACGTCCTTGGATCCATGCGACTTGTTTCAGGCGGCGTATCCGGCATCGCCCAGGTATTCATCGCGATCGTCGAGCTCGCCTTCGGGCACCCGATTGAGAATAACGGCATTTACGATATCGTCTACTCCGCTTTGTATTTCGGCATCAACGTTCCGGTGTTCATCATCTCCTGGCGCGGCATCGGGAAGCGGTTTGCCATTTTGACGTTCATCAACGTCCTTCTCGTCTCGCTATTCACCTCGTTGCTCCGCTATGCGGACGATTCTCTCTTCCATCCGATTTCCACCTTCATCGAAGAAAACGGTGGATTGGCCACTAGGGCGTTGCTCGGAGGCATCTGCACGGGCATTTCCTCCGCGATTATGTTCAAGATCGACGCTTCGGCGGGTGGCATCGACGCCGTGGCGTACTACATCGCCTTGAAGAAATCGGTGCTCGTTGGCAAGTACTCCGTCTTCATCAACGCGACGACCATCACCATTTATACCTTGCTTACCATCACCGATGTGGGCTGGGGGTCCACCGTGGCTGCCCGCGTCTTCGTGGCAACGCTGATGTCGATCCTCTACCTGTTCGTTTGTATGTTCGTGGTCGACTCGATCAACATTCGCAATAAGAAAGTGAAGATCGAGGCGATTTCAGAGATGGAAGACCTCGGTAAGATCCTCATCGGCAACCTTCCCCATGGTGCGACGATGGTCAAGGGCGTTGGGGCGTTCACCGGTCACGACAAATACATCTTTACAATGATTGTCTCTTCCTATGAAGTCCGCCAGACCGTTCAAGTCATACGCGAGGCCGACCCACATGCCTTCGTCGATGTCTGCGAATTGAAGCAGGTCATGGGGAGGTTCTTCCTCCCACCGATTCGTTAAGGCTGAAAATCAGTCGTAAAACCCCGTTCTTTTTACGAAAACGCGTCGAGTGTTCGACGCGTTTTAACAAAATAAAGGTCGCATTCCGCGACCTTTACTTAGTGTGATCCCCATGCTTAGGGAACGATGTGCTTTTGGCGGAGAAACAGGGATTCGAACCCTGGCTGGACTTGCATCCACTAACGGTTTTCGAAACCGTCCCCTTCAACCGCTTGGGTATTTCTCCGGGCGGCGCAAATCATACCATGTCGATACGGCGCAGACAATCGAAATCAGTTTGTTTTGGTTGCGACTTATCTTCAAAAGGGTGGATTCTCTTAGCCATCGAAGGCGAACGTGCTTTCTCAAGAGGCTTGAATTTGGTTGGATTCTTCTTTCTTGATGAGGGCTTGGCCCTCCCATTTTCCGCTTCGCCAGCGGGAGAACATAAACAAGGCACGCAAGCATTCGTCCGCCGTGAAGCCGATATTGGCCCCAAGGACCCCCCATGCCGAGGAGGTGAACCCAGCCGAACTTCCCATCGAAAAGAGAGCACAAGCGCTTAATGTCGCGTTCGAACTCGTCCAAAGGATAGTACGAATCCGGCTTGGCTAACGGGACAAAATAGAAGCAACTCTTGCAGTTGAGGTTACAGTGGTCGTTTAGGTGAATTTCAAAATTAAAAGGGTTTCGCGGTGGCTTTTTCCCAAAAAAGAAGCCGAACACTTTCTCGCGGAACTGAAAAAAGTCATCGTTTCTTATACTGGAGCGCGGAAATGTGCGTAGTCCGTTCCGTAATTTTCTCACCCGTATGCGCCCACAAACGCGCATTCATCTCTCCGTTTTTGCGTCATTGTGATATTGTTTAGAGGCTATGAACTGCTCCGTCGTTTTAAGTTTGGCCGATTCATGGGGGTTCTACGCGGCCCTGGCGTTGCTTTTCCTGTTGGTCGTGGCCATGATCGTGACCTTTGCGGTCACCGAGCGACGCACGAAGAATTACAAACGGATCCTCGAGGAGCAAAGCAATTCGGTGCGCGTCTTCATCCTGAACCTGCGCGAGGATGACGTGCAGTACTTCAACGTCACCTCCCTCCATACCGTCCATCATTGCAGCGTCTCGGAGTTCTATCAGAAATTCCCGTTCTCCGAGCAAAAGAAAGTCATCAACTGGATCAACGCCGTCATGGACCCGTCCACCCAGGCCCCGGAATACTTGGAGACGGACATCCAGGAGAACCGCACCCGCAGGCAGTATTTCTCCATGTTGCAAGTAGAGGCGGTGGACTTCGAGCATCAAATCCTTCACCTGCAATCCTACCTGCTCAAATACATGGGTATTTCGAAGAACGATGGCCCGAACAACCACGGTTTATCCACGATGAAAGAGGTCGAGGAGGCCATCCTCGCCGGCGGTACAAGGCGCGGCTTGACGATGGCGTTCCGCTTCGTCTATAAACGCATCACCGACAAAGACAAGGAAATCGACCCGCTGGCCTTCAATCAGTTCAAGAACGCGCTGTTCCCGTTCTTGCAGGGCAAGCGCTATCTTTTGCAGGCGTCGGGAAATGAACTCGTCTTCTGTGACCTTCGTCTCGAGGAAAAGGCCAAAGGCGTCTACCTCGTCCGTTCGTGTCTCAACGCGGTCAACCGTTACATGGTCCTTAACGGCGTCTCGTCCACCATCGATGTGCGCGTCGGGGTGGCGGAGCATCGTTTCTTCGCCAAAGAACCCGAAAAAATCGTCGAGACGGCCCGAAGGCTTGCGATGGAGGCCTTCGCGGACCGCGACCCCACCATCTGGTACGAACGTGGTCGCAAGTCCTATAACGCCACCGACGATAGCTCCTACCGCACCGAGGTCGAGCGCATCATCAACGAAAAGAAACTCCGCTATCGTTTCCGCCCAGTATTCTGGGTCACACAAGGACGCGTCATGGGCTACCTCACCAAGGCCGAGCCCGTGGAGACGTACTTCGATTCGATGGAGGACCTCAAGGATTACGCGATGCGTACCGAGGACGACCGAAGCCTCTTCCACACGGTCGCCAAGGAGACCATCCAGCGTTTCTTATCCGAGCGTCCAAGCGATCAGCAATGCCTCTTCTATTCCGTCCGTTTGACGGAGCGCGGATATATGCTGCTCACCTTCGCTCGCATCCCAGGAGCCCGTAACGCCCACTTGGTCCTGACATTCGACGAGGCCGATATCTCCTCCCACCTCGACCACATGGACGACGATGGCATCATCCTGGATATGCGTGCCATTAAGGCCAAGGGCTACGAAGTGGCGCTCGTGCTCAACTCGAGCCAGCTCCAGCTTCCCGCGAAGGTCTATGGGGCGTTCGATTACTTCATCTGCTCCTTCGCGTTTGAAAACGCCGCTGTTGAAGGCTCCTCCACGCGCCTTCGCTCGCACTTGCATACGCTCGTGGAGAAACTGCTCAAATACAACAAGCCCATCATCGCCTCGGACTTCGATGGCTGGCCCGCCGTGGAACTCATGGTGCGCTCTGGGCTTGAATACATTTCCTCGGAAGCGTTCGCGCCATATGACGTGATGATGAATCCCATCAACCCGAAAATCGTGAAACGCGTTAAGGACATGAAGAACTAATGCGCGTATATTAATAGGCGCGCTGAAAGGATGGCTACGATTATGGCTAAGATTCAAAACAAAAACGATGCGATTACCTCCCGCGACGAGGACTTCGCTCAATGGTACACGGATGTCTGCCGCAAGGCGGAACTGATGGACTATTCGTCCGTTAAGGGGTTTATCGACTATCTCCCCTATGGATATGCGATCTGGGAACAGATTCAGGCGCAACTCGACCGCCGTTTCAAGGACGTGGGAACCGAGAACGTCTATTTGCCGATGATCATCCCCACCTCTTTGTTCAATAAAGAGAAGGATCACATCGATGGTTTTGCCCCCGAGACGCTCGTGGCGACGATGGGCGGAGGAGAGCGTCTCTCCGACCCGCTGATCATCCGTCCGACCTCCGAGGTGCTTTTCTGCGACCTCTATAAGAAAATCGTCTCTTCGTATCGCGACTTGCCGAAAGTCTATAACCAATGGTGCTCGGTGGTTCGCTGGGAGAAGACGACTCGCCCGTTCCTCCGCGGCTCGGAATTCCTCTGGCAGGAAGGGCACTGCCTCTTTGAGACGGAAGAGGAGGCGCGCAATAACGCCCAGACCATGCTCGGGATCTATGATGAGGTCGGCCGCGACGTTCTGGCCATTCCCTTTGTCAAAGGGCGCAAGACCGAACACGAAAAATTCGCCGGCGCTGTCGCGACCTATACCATTGAGGCCCTCATGCACGATGGCAAGGCCCTCCAAGCGGGCACGACCCATTACTTTGGGCAGGGCTTCGCGGACGCCTTTGGCATTCGCTTCCTCGGCCGTAACAACAAGCTTGAGGTTCCTCACCAGACTTCTTGGGGCGTTTCCACTCGCCTTATCGGCGCTGTGATTATGGTCCATGGCGATGACAACGGCCTTGTCTTGCCCCCTCAGATCGCCCCGATTCAAATCGTTATCGTCCCCGTCCGCCAAGAAACGGAGGGTGTCTTGGACAAATGCCGCGAGATGGCTGCGACCTACAAGAAAATGGGATATCGCGTCAAGCTCGATGACTCTGATCGCACCCCTGGCTGGAAGTTCGCGCAATGGGAGATGAAGGGCGTGCCTTTACGCATCGAGGTCGGACCCCGCGACCTCGCGGAAGGCAAGGCGGTGCTTACCAAGCGCGTCAACGGCGAGAAGATCTTCGTCCAAATCGATGAGCTCCCCGCGATGCTTCCGGATATCTTCGCCAAGATTCACGAGGATATGTACGCCAAAGCCAAAGACCAGCTCGACCATAGCGTCGTCGACGTCGATAACCTTGAGGAACTGAATGCCGCTTTAAGCAAAGGCGGCTACGCCCGCATGGCTTTCTGCGGCGAGGCGGAGTGCGAGCTCAAGATCAAAGAGGTCACTGGCGGTGGAACTGCGCGTGCCATTTACAAAGAAGAAGTTCCCGAGGGAACGATGTGCCCCGTATGCGGTAAAAAGGCTACGATGGTCGTCTATTTTGCAAAAGCTTATTAAAATGATTGGATAACTGTCCGCCTTTGTTGTATATTTAGTGGCCGACGGAGGCATACCCAAGAGGCCGAAGGGGACGGTTTGCTAAACCGTTAGTGGTCGCAAGGCCAGCGAGAGTTCAAATCTCTCTGCCTCCGCCATTCCTTAAAACAGAGGCTCCGATCCGATTAGGTCGAGGCCTTTTTTCATGTGCCGATTAGGAAACTCCAAAGAAAAAAGAAACGGCGATATCTAAGCCACTCAGATTATGAACATGCAATGAAATAAGATGGCGTTTTGCAGTGGATTTTTGAGTATTTCGATATTTAGAAGGCGGCTCTAATTCGTTGCAGTAGGGCATCCTTTTCATTGGGCGATCGCTCGCTCATAACTTCTTCTAGAGCATAGTGGAGCGCGACGCCAATCGCCTTTCCTTGCAAGCCCATCTTCATGAGGTCGTTGCCGTCGATCGCGAGGTCTTTCAAGGAAAAGGCCTCCTTGTTTTCAAGAATGTCTTTGGCGATGGAAAGGATTTCCTCCACGGGAATAGGAATGAGAATCGTGTGATCGGCGTGGTCGGCCTGTTGCAAGTCGAGGAGTTTCGATAAAAGCGTTAATGGGTCGATTCCAGAAATATCGGAGCAATGGGCGAGGAAACGGCGGACGCTTTGCCGCGTCGCGACGATTTTCGAATCGTGGAATCGAATGAGGAAAAGAATCTGCGCGACTTCGACGCTTGGCAGGCGATATTGCTTGAGTATGGGTTCTGCGAGTTGGGCACTGACGAAGGGATGGGCGGGGAAGTGGTAGATGATTTCCGCGTCTTTCTTTTCGATGGAAACGGTATGGACTTTGCCGTTATCGTGCAGCAACGCCGCAAGGCGAGTGATGAAATCCGGCTTTGTCTTTCCGACGACGTGAGCGATGTGGTCGTAAAGTTCGTGGGCGTGCCAATGGTTATGTTGGTCAAAGCCTATGGTATCCAGGAGGTCCGGGAATAAAGAGGCGAACAACGCGTCATAACGTAAAAGGACATCTGTGATATCTTGGGCGAGGAGGACCTCGCGCAGCTCAGTGAGAACCCGCTCTTTGGCGACGTCCATGATCAAAGAGGCAAGATGTCGGATCTGCTCGCTTATGGATGGGTCGATGTCATACCCGTATTTTGCGTGAAAGCGCAGGATGCGTAGCATCCGTAGCGGATCCTCGCGGAATATTTTTTCGGGGTCCATCGGTGTCTTTAGCAGATGCGCATTGATGTCCGCTTGCCCGCCATAAGGATCCAAGAGCTTTTCGCCGTCATATGCCATGGCGTTGATGGTCAAGTCGCGGTGTGCGAGGTCTTCTTCGATAGTGGGGCGGCGCCCTTCCTCGAAACGATAGGTACTGATCTCCACATTGTGCTTATGGGTGCGAACGGTGACCGTGCCGTGTTTGCGTCCGTTGCTGTTAATCTTCTGAACGCCATCAAAAACAAACTCGATTTGGGGCACGGTCGCGTTCGTTGCGAGGTCGTAGTCTTTTGGCTCCTTACCTAGAAGCATATCCCGCACGGCCCCGCCCACAAGAAAGCACTCGTAGCCATGCTTGCGGATTTCGTCGATGAGCTCCCATAGAAAAGGCGGAAGGTCGAAGTGAATGTCCATCTCAATAATGATACTCGAAAAAGACTGCAATGGAAAAAAGTGCTTCCTCGCGCGAAGAAGAAGTATATAATTTCGCGGTATGGAAAAAATCAAGACCACTCCAAAGAATCCAGCAAATATCAATAGACGTGCGTTCATCGGTTTCACGATCTTCGACGCGATCCACATCATCTGCGCGGTTATCCTGATGATCCACGCTTATTCCTCGAACCCGATTAATTCGCTCTTAGCCGCGGAAAGTGGCGTTGAAATTGTTTTTTCCTTGCTCCTTGTCGTCTTTATCGCTTGCCTTGCGGAGCATAATGAACACCATGAGTACTTCCACGCGATGTATACGTTCGCCTGGCTCGTCGCCATCGCGAGCTTGCTCATCCCATCGACCTTCTCCATACCGGAAATCGTCGCTTTCGATTGGACAAACCATGACGAAAGCGTCCTGGTCACCATCGCCATTCTGGTCATTCTTTTGTATTTAGTTATCTTCGTATTGCTTGCCCTAACGACGTTCACGTCGCGAAAAGCCCGCCGGTGGAATCGTCTCATCCACATTTCTTTGATTCTAATTCTGGTCACCGCCGTCTTTAAGATCACTTTTGAAATCATCTTCCCGATCGATAATTTCGAGACCATCGTGACCATTATCAAAGATCTTGCGCCTGTCGCGCCCGTGGTGATTAGCTTCAGTCTTTGGAATAAGCGCGATTTCCAAGAATAAGGCGGTTTTTGCGAAGATTATTCAGGTTTTTCTTTCGTGTTTATGGAACTGATCGCTTCGGCGATCTTTTCTTGCAGTCCGAGTTTTGCAAGGCAATACCCCTCGAGTATGGTGGCCTCAAAGGTCTCTGCCTCCGACTTGCCATGGCACTTCAGAACGAGTTTCTTCGCGCCTAGAAGTGGGGCGCAGGCTTTCTTCGCATGGTTGAAGGGTTCCTTGACTTTCTTGAGGCCTTTTAACTGGAGCAAAGCGCCGAGCTTCGTGAAGATGTTCCTATAAAGGGCCGCTTTGAAGAGGTCGGAGATGAAATACGCGCCCTCTTCAAGGGACTTCAAGAAGATATTACCCGCGAAGCCATCGCAGACCACGATGTCCGCTTCGCCGCGGAGCACGTGGTCGCCCTCGATGTTGCCGATGAAATTCAAGGAGGTCTTCTTCAAGGCTTCGTAGGTTTCCTTGACGACCTCGTTGCCTTTCCCTTCTTCTTGACCGACGGATAGGGTCGCGATGCGCGGCGATTCCACGCCGAGCATGCGGAGGTAACTATCGGCCATGAAAGCGAACTGGACGAGATATTCGCTCTTGCAGTCCATGTTTGCGCCGGCGTCGAGGAGACGGACGAAACCGCCTTGCCGCGTCGGCAAGGTCGCAAGAAGGGCGGGGCGGCCAACACCTGGCAAGCGCCCGATGCGCAGGACCGTACCGGTTAAAAGGGCACCTGTTGGTCCGGCGGATACCATGCCGTCGATATCGTCCCGCTTGCGCAAAGCGTCAAAGCAAAGAGCGAGGGTGGAGTCTGGCTTTTGCTTGATGAACAAGGACGGGTGGTCTTCGTTGGTGACCGCGATTTCGCTATGGATGATTTCAACGCGCTTACGATCGATTTGGCCTTTATCAAGCGTCGACTCGATCTCCTTTTGCGGGCCGACGAGGACTAATTCTAGGTCCGCCTCCTTCTGCAGTGCGGCGACCGCTCCTTCAAGTACGGCCTTCGGGGCGTTATCTCCGCCCAGTACATCCACGAGAATTCTCATCGCGGTTTCCTCCTATGACAATCTTAGTGCTTCTCGCGCTCATAATGCGCGTCACTATGATAAGATAATGCCCATGTCTGAAAAAGTCGAAAACAAAATCATTCAATATCAGTCCCATACTCGGGACAACGAATTGGACATCATGTCCTCCTCCCAGTGCGGGTGCATTTGCTGTGGCGAGGTGTTTTCCGCGCGCGATGTCCATCTATGGGTTGAAGAAGGAAACGTTCTTTCCGCCCGCTGTCCGCGATGCGGATTGCCCTACGTCGTCAGTGATTCGTCGGGTCTTCCCCTAGACCAAAAAACCCTTTCTCAACTATCGGACTATTTGCTTGATAACAAAAAAGAATCGGGGATTTACGATGAAATCTGCCGGTTTTGTGCCGATTACTACGCTGGAAAAATCGATAACAACGACATCGAGATGATCCGCCTTTACGAGCGTTATATCCGCTTGCTTTATCGCGAATTCAAAGATCCGGCTGCCGCGTTTGCCTTAGGGCGTATCTATGCCGACGGCTCGCCGCTTACGGCCGTCGATCGCGATAAGGCCATCGCCTATTTTGAAGACGAGCTTCTTTGCCAAGACGGCCGTTCCTTCTATGAGGCGGGCTTGCTTTATTTGGCTCGCGGGGAACGCGGGGATAATCGCCGCGCTTTTGAGGCGTTCTCCAAATCTTCGGCCCTAGGCAGCCTAGAAGGGTCGATGTATATCGCGATTTTCTATCTCCATGGCAACTACGTGAAAGCGGATCAGGACTTCGCGGTCAACACTCTTTTATCCGTTTTTGGCGGTCTTTATTCCCGTGCGCTCGTGGAGAGGCAGGGCTATGTGGAACTCATCTTCTGTGCCTTTCATATCGGCTATTGCTTCTATGAGGGCTTAGGGTGCCCGCAATCGGAGTCCCGCGCGATCCGCTATTGGCTGATTACGCAGTACTTCCTCGACAATGCGGTGAGCCGCATGAACGTAAAACTTCCTTGGATCGATGAATTCAAGAATCTGTTTTCCATGGCGATGGTGAACAAGAACCTAGCCAATGAGGGTCCTCTTTTCGACGAGGATACTTTCTATGATTCGTTCTTCGAGCAGCAAGAAGCGACTACGCCGAAGCTTCTAAAGTACATGGACTATGCCGAGGATACCGGCAGCGTTCGCTTTGGCATCTCCTCCAGCGTCCCGCTTCTTATCATCGATGCGGGCAATTTCTGCGTGACTCAGGCAAATGATTCCGATTGGGAAATGACGCTAGCCAAGTTCGTTCGCCTTAGCGATGAGAACACGTTCAATCGTTTTGAGTTCATCGGTCAGTACATGGTTCGCTTCGTCCTTGATGACCCCATCCGCGGTGCGGTCGCCATCGCCGAGCTTTCCTTTGAACCTCCCGTCGAAGAGGAGCAACCGAAAGAAGAATGAAAGCATTAACGCCTTTAAAAAAATATAGGCTGAGGGTTATCCTCGCGCCCGCTTTGAAGGCGGTGGAATGCCTTTGCGAGCTCATCATACCCTTTTTGGTCCGCGCGATTATCGACGAAGGCCTCAATGCGCAGGGAAGCCATTACCAAGACCATGGGTACGTGCTCGGTTTATGCGGCGTCGTCTTTGGCCTATCGCTTTTCGGCTTTGCCTGCACGATGGTGACGCAATATGTCGCCTCGCGGGTATCCACATCATTCTCCCTAGAACTTAAGCACAACATTTACGAGCAAATCGGTCGCGTGAGCCCTCTTCAACTAGAACGCTATGGGAAATCCAAAGCCCTGAACCTCGTCACCGCGGCTTCCTCCTCTTTGCAAATGGGGGTGCAGATGTTTATGCGTCTGCTCGTCCGTGCGCCATTTCTCGTTTTCGGGGCTATCGTCGCGGCTTTCATCGTGAACGTTTACGCTGGGTTAGTGGTCTTAGGGGCATTGACGTTATGCGCGCTCGTGATTTTCATCGTCGTGAAGACAACGCCACGCGAATACACGAAACTGATGAATGAACTCGATGCTATCTCCTGCCTCGGAGACGACTTAATCGTCGGTACCCGCGTCGTCCGCGCATTTAATAAACAGGCGGAAGTATCGAATGCGTTTCACGATGAGTCGGAGCGTTATCGGAAACAAGCGCTACGTCTATCGCGCATCAACGCTTTCATCAACCCGCTGACGTTTGGCCTAGTGAACCTCGCCACGGTCCTCGTGCTCTATCTCGGCTCCTTTGCTTACGGCAATACCCTGATTTCCGTCGGCTCCATCGTCGCGCTTATTTCTTTCTTGACGCAGGCGCTCAACGCCTTGATTCAGTTCACCAGGCTGGTTACCTCGCTCTCCAAGGCTTACGCCGATAAGAAACGAATTGATGCGTTCTTAGCGATAGAGCCGGAGATCGTCGATGGCCCTTTAACGCAGGAACCTCCCATTTCTTTAGGCGAAGACCTTTATGCCCTCAAGGACGTCGATGTGTCTTTCGGTGGCGAGAGTCTCGCCTTAGGGAACATCAATGTTCATATTGCGAAAGGCTCCAGCGTTGGCATCATCGGGGGCACGGGTTCAGGCAAGTCCACTCTCCTAAGCCTGCTCCTTCGCTTTATCGATCCGACTTCAGGCGTAGTGACCTTTCATGGCCACGACATTCGCGACAGCAAACTTCGCGCGGTGCGCGCGGAAGTGGCCATGGTCAGCCAAAAGCCGCAACTATTCAAAGGGACAATTCGCGAGAACATCACTTTGGGGGAAGAATACGACGCCAAAGAAATCGAAAATGCGCTTAAGGATGCGCTTGCCTTCGAGTTCGTCCAAGGCAAAGACAAAGGGTTAGACGCCGCGGTCGATGAAGGGGGCACGAACTTCTCGGGCGGACAAAAGCAACGCCTTCTTATCGCCCGTGCTCTTTTGTCCTCAAGGCCGGTTCTAGTCTTGGATGACGCGACGAGCGCCTTGGACTACAAAAGCGATCTCTATGTGCGACAACAAATCAAAAAACGGGCGGGTTTGACGACGATTTTCGTATCGCAACGCGCAACGTCTATCAAGGATTGCGACAACATTTACGTCTTGGACAAGGGCAGAATCGTGGGCGAGGGCAAGCATGAGGAATTGCTTAGGTCCTGCGACGTGTACCGCGAAATATATGAAGCGCAGGTGAATCAACGATGAAACGCTTTCGCATGCTTTTACCCTATTTGAAGGAATCGAAGGCGATGATCGCCCTCGCGTTCTTCTTCGCGGCCGTCTCGGTCTTCTTCAAGATGGCGATCCCGTTTATCACGGGCCTCGCCATCGACAAGATTCGCCTTGGGGATATGGACATCTCCCTCCACCTCGTCTTGATGGGTGGGTGCTTGATTCTAGGGTCGGCTTTCCGATATTTCTTCGATCTCTTTACGGCTTATGTCGCCCAAAAGGCCGTCCAGAAAATGCGCAACGACCTTTTCGATGCCCTGAATCAAATGCCGGTCTCCTATCTAGATTCCCATTATCACGGCGACTTGCTTAGCCGTCTCGTCGGCGATATTGAAAACGTTCAAACCGGTCTCATCACGGGTGCGGGCGCTTTGTTCGAAGGCGTGGTGCAGGCCTTGGTCACTTTGGCGTTCATGTTCGTCCTTAATTGGCTCCTCGCATTGACCGTTATCGTCTTGACCCCGATCTCCGTCATTGTCTCGCGCTTTATTTCCTCCAGGAATTCCAAATACTTCAAACGTCAGAGCGCGCGCCTTGGTGAATTGTCCAATCGTACCTTAGAGACGCTGGATACCATCGAGGCCGTCCACGCCTATGGGCTTTTTGAAAAGCAATCCGTTTATTTTGATGAGCGAAACGAGGAGTATCGAAGCGCTTCCTTTAAGGCGATGTTCGCGGCGAGTTGGATCAATCCCATGACCCGTTTGGTGAATAACTTCATCTATGCGGCGGTCATCATTTTCGGAGCATGCCTATTGCTCTTCCCGGATTCGTTCACCTTCACCGGCGTCGCCTTCACCGTCGGCATGCTTTCTTCATTCCTCACGTATTCCTATCAATACATGACGCCTTTCAATGAAATCGCCGATGCGATGAGCGAGGTGCTCTTTGCCCTTGCTTCGCTAGGTCGCGTCCATGAAGTCATCCATGCTCCGCGCGACGTCGATGAGGGCGTGACGCCGCTAGGGAAGAGCATCGACCAGCTCGAAGCGAAAGAAATCGTCTTCTCCTACGATGGCAAAAGGACCATCATCGACGGCTTCGATCTGGATATCTACAAAGGCCATAAGATCGCGCTCGTCGGCACGACGGGTTGCGGAAAGACCACCATCATCAATCTCTTGATGCGCTTCTATGACCCTCAGCAGGGCGGTTTCTATTTCAATGGCGTGCTCGGGCAAGACGCGGCGAAAAAAGAGATTCGTTCCCATGTGGGTATGGTGCTGCAGGACACGTGGCTTAGCCATGGCACGGTCCGGGATAACATCGCATATGGCAAAAAAGACGCGACGATGGAAGAAGTGGTGGCCGCTGCGAAAAAAGCGCATGCCGATGAGTTTATTCGGCGCATGGAGAACGGATACGATACGGTAATCTCTTCGAGTTCTGGCTTATCCATGGGCGAAAAACAGCTCTTATGCGTCGCGCGTATCATGCTTATCGAACCTGAAATCATTCTCTTGGATGAGGCGACGTCCAATATTGACCTCCGCACGGAGCTCCAACTCGCGGATGCTTTCGACGAGCTGATGCGCGGCAAGACCTCTCTTGTGGTTGCCCATCGACTCTCCACCATCCGAAACGCGGACCATATCCTTGTCATGGACAAAGGCAGAATCATCGAGCAGGGGAACTTCGCGGAACTCATGGCGAAAAACGGGTTCTTCGCGGAACTCTATAACGCGCAGCTTGCGTGATTACCAATACGCCTCGCGGCATAGGCCCGTCGGGCGGTAACGCTTAGCGAGGATTGCCTTCTTTTTCTCGCCCCATTCCAAGCCGCCGGGGTTGCCGCAAGGAAAGAAGCCATGAGCCTTGAAGAATGCCATGGCGGACTGATTCTCCTCTTCTAGGAAGAGCAGCCAAGTCGCGCCTTTATAGGTGGCGAAAAGGCTTTTGAGCAACTCGTCTCCCAACCCTTGTCTTTGGTAGGCGGGGAGGACGAACAAGGCGCGCAGAATCAACAAGGGCTCGCCGCGATGACCCGCGTCTTCTAGAATGTCGCTTGTCTTCCGATAACTGCGGGTCTTGGGAAAGAACTCATCTTCCATGGAACGAGCGATGATGGCAAAGCCTAGCACGGTTTTGCGTAGCTTGATGACGAGGACGTGGTGGTCCTTGATGTCTTCGCTTAGCCGTTGCAAAAGGTCGTCGGCGCGTTCTTCCTCCATGCGACTATTCGCGGGAAGGGCTTCACTGGATGAAGCAAAACACGAGACGACCTCCCGGTAGTCTTCCATAGTCGCAAGATGGATGCTCCACGAAATCATGAGGACATGATAACCCAAAAAAGAAGGAAACTAGTCCAAAAATGTTTATTTGAGGCCATAGGCCTATGAAGTCGACGTTCTTTTCTATAAAATCTAGGGAAAAGGGGGAGAATATGGGCGCGTGCTACATTTATAAAAACGTGAATGCGTCCGCAGAGATGACTCTTTTCTCCGCCGAGGACCGTAACGCGGAGGACTATCGCGACCTCCTCGAGAAAATCGGCGCTTTTGAGATGCTCTACCTATCCCAAAAGCATCACGCTCACCCATTCGGCCATAAAGAAAGCAAAGCCGAGACCGAGGCTAGATTGCAGTTCAACGTTGAGAAATGGTATTTGGTGGCCGCCATCTTTGACCCCAATCACCGCGAAGGCTTTTCTTCCGCGCTTCTCGTGCATAAAGAATTGGAATCTTTTGCCATCGTCGTTGAGCTGACGGGCTTCCAAATCACCGATTCTATTTTTGGCGAGTGGGCAGTCGAGGATGAGTTCCACGAAATTGAACCGATGCAGGAGGTTCTGGATTTCTTCGGCATAAAGAAGCAGCCTGCCTCGCCTCAGCCCAAGGCGGTTGCCAGCAAAGAAGAGCCGACTATCATAACTCCTACCTTCGAGCCCGTTCGGAAGGGTGGCATTCAAAAGATCGTTCTTCAAGGAGATACGAAATCGCATGAAGGACAGACGTTCGATGACCAAGAGGATGCCTCGACCTATGACGAAGAAGACACGCCCGTATCCATCCACGTTGAGACGCCTAGCTTCGTCGCGAACTCTTCCAAGAAGCCGCGGAATCTAGACGCGATAACGCCCGTAAAACCCTCTTCAATTTCAAAACGTAAGGATTTTTCTTCCGACCCATCTCCCGTCTTTTCCCCAAGCAGCAACAAGAAACCGCGAAACCTTGACGAGGATTTTCCTAAGAAACCACATCCAAAAAAGATCGATAGAATCGAGAAAAAAGAAGAAATCGCACAACCGATAGAAGATTTAGGCTCTGCCGAACCTGCCACGATTGAATATCCGCAGTTCGTCGCGAATTCCTCAAAGAAGCCAAAGAATTTAGACGGAGTATCATCTGCAAAACCCCATCCAATTTCCAAACAAGAGGCAAAAGTCGAAAGTCCTTCGACCTCCTTTGCTCCAAGCAGCAACAAGAAGCCAAAGAACCTCGACCAGCCACAATCCCATTGGCAGGAGGTCGCCCTCATTCGTCTCCTTCCGGACCGAAAGTCACCAAACTGCAGGACCTTGGTCAATGACCACAAGGACGAACGCATTGTCGGTATCTTCGACTCTGCGCGACGGAAGCTTGAGACTTTGGACGCCCTCCAATTAACGAATACCTGCAGTTTTTCGCCAAGCCTTCCAGAGGGCTCTTTATGGAAAAGGGCTATAAAGCAATTTCGGGTCGATCAGTGGAATATCCTTGCCTTGAATGTGGATGCGTACAACCGTCCAACGGCTTTTGTCCTTTCCGATGTTGCCCAGCCGGAGTTTTGCTTGATCGTCCTCCCGAATGGCCGCATCTTGTCCATCGGGTTCAATGGGGTTTGCGTCCATTCCCCTTACCATAGCTTTGAGGACCTTTTAAAAACCTTGGAGGAACCAGAGCAGGCTCTAGAACCTCCTTTTGAGCCTTCAAAGAAGGAGGAAGCGCCCGAAGAGCAACAAACGCTAGCGGAAATGGAAGCCGTGCCTGATGAAGACGAGGAACGTCCTCTAATTGCGAGAAGACGCGTCTTCGTCACCAACGCTTTCCTAAAAGCCCAAGACCGTTTTGCGCGTAAATACCACATGGCCGCGGAGCGTGATTTCGAGGACGTCGTGAAGACGTTGATCGTATCCGATGACGATGAGCTCGCCGCCTTCTTAAAAGGGCATGACTCCAAGCCCATCCGCACGGAACATGATGTCACCATCCTCAAGATGCGCTTTGGTTCTTCCGCCGATTACGCCGCTTCGAGGCTCTTCTATTGCCGCGGCTATGACTTGCGGCGCAAGATGGATGCGAACGACATCCTTTTGCTCGGCGTTTCCGACCAGGGGGAACACGAGGAACAAGGTGAGGTCAGCCGTCTTTTCGCCCGAATGTTCGAGCCAAAAAGGGATTTGCTGCTTTACCAGAAACTCCTCCCCATCCATAAAGATGCGGACCTTGATCAGCTCGCCTACATGTCCTCGAAGCAGTTCTCTTATCTCGATGACGCCCGCCAAGCGATGCCGATGGCGTTCCTAGGATCCGCGGGTACTGGAAAGACGCTGATATCGCTGCAGCATTATCTTTCCTTGCTCGAGGAAGGAAAGAAAGTCCTCTACCTGACCTATCAAAAGGCATTGTGCGACGAAGTGCGGAAAACACTAAAAGAACTGCGTGCGGACAACGTGGAGGCCATGACGTATCGTGATCTTTGCTTCTCTATCCTCGGCGAGGGGAGGGCGAGCGCCATGCGGACGAAAAAACGTTTTCGGCGTTGGTTTATCAACTATGCGAGCAAGACCGGTTCCGCCCAAGCGAAGCTGCGCGAGGTCGGCCCGACCATCGAAGACCAATTCATGATCTGCTATGTGTTCTATCGCGGCATCATCGACGGTTCGCGGAAAGAATACAAGACGCGGCGCGGGGCCATCTTATCCAAGGAACAGTTCCTCGCGGCGGTTCGCCAAGAGAAGGGCTTTTCTCAAAAAGCAAAAGAAGTGGTCTATGACGTCGCCCTTGCCTACGAGAAACATCTTGTGAATTATGCGGGCACCACCGATAACAAACTCGCCTATGAGATCCTTACGATGGGAAAGAAGGCTCAACGCTACGACGCCGTTGTCATCGATGAGTTTCAGGACCTTTCGGAAATCCAATTCATGGCCGTCGTCAGCCTGCTCAAGGTAAGCTATCCCTTACCGCTATTCATTTATGGCGACGAGAACCAGGCCATCAACCCGACCATCTTCAATTTCAAGAACACCCAGCAGATTCTATTCGAGATGTTCAAGAAGGACATCCGCTTTAAAGTGACGGAGTTGAACGACTCCTTCCGCTCTGGCCCGAACCTCGTCCACTATATCAATGACGTGAATAAGGTGAAGCGCCTCGCCATCGGCGCGCGCAGCCAACAAGAAGAACTTGAAGTCTCTCTGCGCGAAGACGAGGAGGACTTATTCGCCACCCTCGTCGAAGGCGAGGACAATCTCAAGGAACTTCTAAAAATCTGCAGCCGTTCCGAAAAGGACGTGGTGTTTATCTTCCCATCCGCAACAAGAAGAGAAAAGGCGGAAAAGCAATTTTCGTCTATCCTCGGGGAAGGCTTCGTCCATTCTTCTTTCCTCTCCGTCGAGGAGGCCAAAGGACGCGAGTGGGATTCCGTCGTCCTCGTCGATTTCTTCTCTTCTTCTAGAGAGCTTTTCGACGCGATGCTTGGCGAGGACCGCGCTGGGCACCATTCGACCATTCACCGCATGCTCTTCAATCGGTTCTATGTCGCGCTTACCAGGGCGCAAAACCGCATCGTCGTATATGAATCGGATGCATCGGACCTGATACGCAAGAAGCTGTTGAAGGGGTTGCTGACCTTGCCTAGCCTCAAGCAGCTTGAGGATTATTTCCAAGGCGGCGCATCGGATGAAGCATGGTCACAGTTTGGGGACAAACTCATGCATTCTCGGCGTTACTCCGCCGCTTATAAAGCCTTTTCACGAACCGAGGGCGAAGAAGCTAAGGAGAAAGCGGAACTATGCCTTCGCTACATCAAGGCGGAGCACGACGAACTATCCTACGAAGAGGCTCGAGACCTCTACCTGGAGCAATTGGATTATGAATACCTTTCCGACCTATATGAGGAAATGGGATATCATGACCGCGCGACTTTCTTGGATATAGCGCGCGACCGCACGGACGCCGGCTACGTCTTAGAGGCTTATCACGCGCTAGAAAAAGACTTGTCGCTTTTGGAGAAAAAAGTATTCTTCGCCCTATGCTGCCATAAATTGCAGCAACGGATAGAGGGACTTAGGAGTAAATTATTCAGGAGGCCATCATGATGGACAAATCAGACGAACTATTCACAAAGACGCTTGAAGAGCTATCCGCGATGTCCGCGCGGCTAGAGGAGATCTCGAAAGTGGAGGAGACCTTTCAAAGCCGCATGGACGAACTCACCGCCAAAGTGGAAATCCTTTACGGTAGACAAAAAGAAATCGTCGATGCATTCAACCTCCTGAATTCGGGAATCAGCGATTTGGAAAAATGCTTATCTTCCGTTGATGTTCTTGAACAAAAAATAGGGGATTTGCGGGAGAATCTCGCAAAAATCGATGTCCAAGGCCTCAGTGAAAAACTGGATAATACCTCCGATGAAATCGGCCGTTCGTTCAGCAAACTCGTCGCGGCGGAGAAGCGTTCCAAAGAAGCGAAAGAGAAGAAAAACCTCGGCAAGAAATGAAACGGGATCCTGCGATTATCCATAAGACGATGTCCGCTATCCGAGGAAAGGATACCGGCATCGAAAAGAAGCTGAGAAAGGCTTTGACGGAACAGGGCATTCGATATCGGCTCTATTCTAAATCCGTCATTGGCCATCCAGACCTTTTGCTGCCTTCTTTGAAGATTGCTATTTTTTGCGACTCGGAGTTTTGGCACGGCTACCGCTTTGAGGAAAATGTCGCGCAGCTTGAAAAACTCGACGCGTATTGGCTGAAGAAGATTCGTCGGAACATCGCCCGCGACCAAGAAGTGAACAAGGCGCTCCAGGAGCAGGGTTATACCGTTCTTCGCTATTGGGGCTTCCAGATAAACAAAGAACTTCCTTCCGTCGTCGCAGACATCCTCTCGACGATTGAGCAGCGGAAACAGATCGAGGGTTGGCGCTCCTCCATCCAAGAACTTACGACCCTTACGTATATTGAAAAAGACGACTGTTATCTATTGCTTCATCGAGTGAAGGAGAAGTCGGATGTAAACGAGGGAAAATGGATTGGCGTCGGTGGCCATCTCGAGCCCGGCGAGACCCATGTCCAAGCCCTGAAACGGGAAGTGTTCGAAGAGACGGGGCTCACCGTTAAGAAATTCCATTATTTCGGCTATGTCGATTTCCTCAACGATCAATACCCGCCCGAACGCATGTATCTATCCAAAGTTACGGAGTTTGAGGGGGAACTTATCGACTGTAACGAAGGCGAATTGGCTTGGATTAAGAAAAGCGAGATGATGTCTCTTCCCATGTGGGAGGGCGATAAGCACTTCCTGCCTTTATTAGAGGACGCGAGCAAACCGCCTGTTCGCATGTCGGTCATTTATCGCGGTGGCGAACTCGCCGCGGTCGAAGGTCCATTTTACCCTGCGAAAAAGAGGAAGAAGTGAGATAATGAACGCCATGGACGAGAAAAAGCCGACCGTTGATATTGAACATTCGCAAATCTATGGACTCGCAACGGTCTTGGGTTTGATGACAAAGGCGTTTGAAGATTGGGACGCATCCCTTTTCGTCGCGCCCCATGACCGGTCCGTTTCCGCTTTGCTTGTATGCGTCTTTTTGCTCGACCGTTCCTTGCAGGGGGATTTGTTCCAATCTGCGACCGGAACGTTGTTCGACGTCGCGTCAAAGCGGGCCATTATGGTAAATAGTCCCAAAAAGGTGGAATGGCCCTTGTGGGATAACTCTACGCTGAAGCATCCTGAGCTCGCCCCCGTTTATGACCTTGGCATCGCTTTGGCCGCGTGGAACCTCGCGGCGAAGCAAGACGAATTGCCCCCTGAGATGTTCCTCGGGCCGCTGTTCTCGCTTGCGGGAATCATCTCCGAAGGCGTGGACCATGGTTATTACTTAGAAGACAAAACGACTCGCAAAGCCTATCAAGAGCAGCGGGAGCGCCTCGCACAAAGCCATGGCGGTGAAGAAGAGTTCAAGAAAGCCTTAAAAGCACAGCTTGAATCGATCGCCAGCACTCTGGAAAGCATGAAATAACTTCGCAAAAATCGGACGAATTTGAATATGAAATGGCTATTAAAAGACATTAGAAAAGAGACGGACCACCGGTTCCTGAACTTCTTTACATTCACCTATTCAGTGGAAAAGGATGGTGAGGAATCGCTCTATCCGTATTTCCTGGCTTCGCGCCACGAACAGGAATCGCTCGTTGCACGTACCGCGAACTTCCGTCGCCCTGACGGTGTCTTAATGGCTGTTATTCAAGAAGAGCCCGTGCCCTCTATCTTGCTCATTGAGCAGTTCCGCCCCCCGCTGAATGCGCGGGTCATCGAGTTCCCAGCTGGGCTGCTCGAAGATAGCGACTCAAATGAGATTGAGGCCGCCAAGCGAGAATGCGTGGAAGAGGCGGGGGTCGTCATTGATGACGTGCGCCTGCTTTGTCCTGCTTCGCCGACATCGTCCGGACTAAGCGACGAAATGGTTTCCATCGTCGAAGGTAGGGTGGCCCATTTAACCCAACGCCACCTTGAACGGTTCGAGGACATCCAAGCGCGGTTTATTCCGCTGACGGAAATCCCTGCGATGCTCGATGATCCGAACCTGCTCATTGCCGTCAATGTGCGGCTCACGCTTCTTTATCTATTGGAGCGCTACCGCAAAGAGGACTGAACATGGACGAGAAGAAAATGAAGCGGGCGCAGTTCCTCCCTCTCTTGTTTGTCATCGTTCCCATCTTTTTACTTATCGTCCCGGCTTTCGCTTGTTTCAAAGATGGCGAATATACCTATGTCTATGCCGCGGGAGGTCAGGGTATCTCCGCAGCAGCCGTATCGATGTATGCCTCCTATTCCTATGTGGGGGGATTTGCCAACGTTTGTTTCTACATTGCTTTAGTCATAGCGGTTGCGGCATCTATATATGGCGCGATGCCCGCGTTCATGCCACGGATCCTATCGACAAAAGTCTATCGTCCCCTCGTCTTGGGTGCTTTTGCGCTGTCGTCGATATTCATGATTCTAGCGTTTGTATTCCTGGCCCTCGGGGTTGAACGAGCAAGCGCGGCGTACTTCGAGTCCGTGGGGAGAAACGTCGAAAAGACTTC
>JAFSVB010000171.1 GCA_017450325.1 Bacilli bacterium
ATGTCCAATTATGGGAAAAGTCTTTCACCGTGGATAACAAAGGTGAAAACAACCCATTGAAAAGCAAAGCGATGCTGCTAAAGAAAATCACTTTATTTCAAAATAAACGGGTTTTTGCGAGGATTTTGAGTTTTTCCGCTCATAAATGCGTTTTGGATGATATCTTCGATTCCCCGAACCTTATCGCTCCGTTTTCCTTCCGAACCTCAAACGATCGCCTTTTTATGCGCATCCGTGACCCAAACGAACTATCCTAAGAGAATTTGTTAGAATATAGGCATGGGACGGCTATTCAAACGATATAAGAACATCGAGGATGAGTTTTTCGATCTTGACCACGAGAACAAGAAGGCGTTGATGAAACTAGAATTCGAAAAGCCTTCGGACATCTTCGATAAGAACGCGGTCACCAAGCTGCCCGTCCTAAGCGATGACTTCCTCGATTGGGTTCTCGCCTGTTTCGAGTATGCGCCCCATAGCTACAAAATAGACCTCGATATCGCCTTCACGGAAATGGAGGGGTATTCAGAAGAACAATTAAAGGACATCTTCTTGAAGAACATGGTGCTCGAAGGAAAGAAATCCCTGAAGGCGACCCATGTCAAGAACTTCATCGCTCTAGGCCTAGCCATCACGGGGCTCGTGCTTTTGATATCGATGATCCTTTTGATGAGCCTATGGAATGATGGCGGGATCGCGAAGGAAGTGATCAGCTATATTTTCGACATCGCAACGACCGTCACCTTCTGGGAAGCGATGACCATCTGGATCGTGGAGAACAAAGAAAAACGCGATCTCACGGGTAACCTCGTGCGCAAATACGATTCCATCACGTTCCGCAAGAAATAGACCCTTAGTGGGCGTAGCCATCCTGCAACCGTAACGCGGGCATCACCATCGCGTCTTTGTTCGACACGGGGATGCCGCGGTTATAGATGTCACCCAGGTTGCCGACATAGACGGCGTTGCTTTGGTTATAGCCACTGGTGCGCAGCATGAAGAAACCATGGCCATCCTCTTCCGAAGACCAAGCGCCGCGGGCTATGGCGTAGCGCGTCGGCTTGATCTGCCTTGCAGGGTCGGCGGTCGCGTCGGAGCAGGCGAAGCCATAACGCGAGGCTTTCTCCGAGCAGAAGATCTCCTCCTCGGATAAGAGGAACACTTTGTCGCGCGTATCCTCGCCACATGATGTCCCAAAATAGAAGTTGTCGTTATTGAGGACCTCGGCTTGCTCGATATAGGATGCTTCCTCCCCAAACGCCTCGGTTAGGAATTCGTCATTGAGCCATTGCCTCAAGGAACATTCGCCCCAAGGGGCATTCTCCAAGGCGTCATGATAAGGATGGGCGTCGAGTCCTTTCGTTGGGAAGAGCAAAGAGGCGTTTTCCTCATGCCCAAGCACCGTCCATTCGATCGGCTGAACCGCGAAATAATGGTCGCCTAAGCGTTCGTAGGACGTCTCGTCTATGATGACATCCTGACTCCAGTCCGCGACTTTGAGGGCGTTATATAGGTCCGCGTCCACGATATAACCCTCCGCGCCTTGCTTTGGTGTGGCGGGGACGACTTCGTCTTGAGGATATTCGCCAAAGGTGATGACGGGGCGTTGCTCCTTTTTCGCGTCTAAGTCGCAGGTATTCTCCTTGCCATGGCCGCTGTCGGGCTTAAGGATATCGTGGGAGGAAACCTCATCGAAGGACGAAAAATAGGAAGGATTGACGTTCAAGGTGATCGCAGGTAAGACACCGGCATCATCGCAGTTTACCGCGGTGCCGCGCCCATAGATATAACCGAAGTCGCAGATGTAGGTGACGTGGCTTGGCGTATATCCCGAGGTGCGCATGAACCAGAAGGAATTGCCGCGGTATGGGCCTACGGGTGACCACCATGCCCCATGGAATTTGGCGTAGGTGGTGGAAGCGAAGCGCTTTGCGGGATCGTCATACCCGTGTCCAGGATAGAAGCCATAGGCGTCGGCCTTATCGCCGTTATAGACCTCATCCCCCGAAAGGATGAAGACTTTATCCTCGGTGACGGGTCCGCTGCTTGTGCCGTAAGAAGGGTTGACGGGATTGCTGTTGCTCACGGTTTCGATTTTGTCTTTTTCTTCTTTGGAAAACGCGCGTGCAAAGAAGCCATCCTTTTCATCGTTTAGCCAAGCGCGCAAGGAACAGGAAGACCAATCGACCAAAGCGTCCTCTTCATGGAAGGGAAGGCAGTCGATCGTCTTATCCGATAGCAACGTCATACGTCCGTTCTCGATGGAAAGGACGCGCCAGAATAATGGTGCGTAGACGAAGTAGTGGTAGTCTTCGTCGTAACGATAATGCTGCTCAGATGCGGGGGTATCGGGACGTTTTTCGCGGATATAGGTAACGCCATCAAGCGTCAGGGAATCCTCCTGCCACGATGCCTCGGAGAGCCTTTTGTAAAGGGCGTCGTCCTTGAGGATATCCCCATCGTGCAGGGCATAGTCATCGATGCTTGCCCACTTCGTCGGCACGACTTCCGTAGATGGATAGTGGCCAAAGGAAACGCGAGACCACTTCGTCTCCACTTTGGTGGGCGTGAGGTCGGAGGGCGTTTTGATAGGGGCGTGTATCTGCCTTTCGGGGCTTGTGGCGCAAGAACCGCAGACCGAAAAAGCCAATAATAGCGGAGAAAGCAAGGAAAGGAAACGTTTGTTCTTGTTCATCTTGCGATTATTATACGGCCTTTTATCTTCGCTCACCGCGTCTGTTTCCAAGACTATAACGAAACACAAGAATATGTGGCGATACCTTTTTATATGGTTTTTGCCTTGGTTCACGTTAAATGAATGAATGCCCTCTTAATGAGAAACTTTTCCTTCGCACTTCGTCCAAACGTAACTAAAATACCTCCATAGGAGTTCGTATCGGCTTTGCCTATGCTTTACGTCCCATAATCAAAAAGGCAAAGGAGGCCCTTTATGCCCAAACATTACGCAACAAAACTTTCCAAAGGAACGATGGCGATGCTCGCGGTGCAGTTCGTGCTGACGATCGCCTTGCTCGCCCTGATGGTGTATCTTCTGGACTTCGTCATCTCCCACCAACTCGGCGGCTGGATGATCGCATCCTATGTTTTCATCATTCTCTCGGTCTTGGCCATCATCATCTATGGGGTCTACGCCTATCGAAGAGGGGATATCGGCTATCGCTGCACCCTCCTTCCGTTTTTGAGCGCGACGCTTATCAACACGATCATGCCCGGTCGCGCCCCCATACAAATCGCCTTATTGGCGATCTTGTTCGCGTTAACATTCACCTTGATCATCGACGAGAAGAACGAGAAGGAAAGCTTCATTTTGCTTTCGGCGATGGTGCTGGTCTCCGTCGGGTTTTCCGTCTATTCTGCGATCACCGCGAATACGAAGTTTCTTGGCGACGTCGCCTCGAACTGGGCGACTTACGTAGCCATGTATTCCTCCATCGCTTTGCCCACCATTACCTCGGTGACATACCTCGTTGCGTATAAGGCAAAAATCGAGCACTTCTCCAAGGATTCCACCCAGGCGTAATCGCGCTGGAAAAAGTGTTATTTTGCATGAAAATCTCCGCAAAACCAGGATTAATTTTGCAACGAGTTCTTCCAAAATATGCTGAAAATGACGGGCTAATTGGACCCGCCTTTCTTTAGGGTAGTCGCATAGAAATGTGTGGTAAGTCGTACTGGAAGCTTCTATGGGAATCGTGGTGGGTGAGAGCATCATCAAGTGGAAAACCATCGCGTGAACGATTTTCTCGTTTCGTCCGAACACGTAGCTTCCCCCTAGGTTTTCGCCTTTTCAAATACGCCATTTAAGCCATCGTTGTATGTTGCTTCCAGATGCTCGCGCGGTAGAATCTTCCTAACGGAGAACGAACCATGAAACGCCATATTCAATTCATCGTGCTGCTGTCTTTGATGCTACCGTTAGCCTCTTGCGGCAATAATCCTGAGAAGCCTCGAGAAGACATCACCATCATCTACACCAACGATATCCATGGCTATATCGATAACGCGACCAAGGACGATTCCGGCGAGACGAAGGATGGCCTTCGTTTTAGCAAAGTCGCCGGCTATGTAGAAGCGTTAGAGAAGCAGGGAAAGAATGTCTTGCTTGTGGATGCCGGAGACCAAGTCCAAGGCAGCGTCTATGGAGCAATGGACAAAGGGGAGACAATGATCTCTATCATGAACGACTCCGGATACGATCTCGCGACCCCAGGCAATCATGACTTCGACTTCGGCATGGCGGGATTCAACGGGTTTGTTGAACGCGCGAATTTCCCTTATATTTCCTGCAATTTCCAATCCATTTTAGAAAATAAACTCGTTCTAGAGCCCTATAAGATCTTCGATATCGGTGGGGCGAAGGTCGGCTTTGTCGGCATATCCACGCCTGAGACCATTACGACCTCCACGCCTCCGTATTTTCAAAATGACAAGGGCGAATTCATCTATACCTTCCTCGGCCAAGATGACCCCAAAAAGCTTTACGCATCCGTCCAAAACGCCATCGATAGCATTAAAGACAAGGTCGACTATGTCATCGCCCTCGGCCATTTGGGCGTCGGCGTGGATACTGAGAAAAAGGGCATTAGCAGCCTTAACGTCATCGCCAACACCAGCGGCTTATCCGCCTTCATCGATGGCCATTCCCATACCACCGTCGAGCAGCGGATGGTCAAGACCAAGGACCAGAAGGAGTGCTTGCTCACCCAGACTGGATGCTATCTTAAGGCCTTCGGTGAGATGACCATCTCCAAGAAAGGGGCTTTTTCATCAAAACTGATCGAGGATAGCGATGCGGTGAACGAGGCCGTGCAAGAAAAAGAACGGGCCTTGATCTCGCGCATCCAAAAAGAGATGGGTCAAGCCGTCGCGAACGTTGACCATAAGCTTTACATCACCAACCCGGATAAGCCCGCCCAGCGCCTTATCCGCGCCAGGGAGACCAACCTCGCCGACTTATGCTCGGATTGCATGTATTGGTATCTCAATGACCAGAAGGAGCTCGACTGCGACATCGCTCTTATTAACGGCGGTGGCATCCGCGCGGAAATTGAATCGGGCGAGGCGACGTATAACAACATCCAGTCCGTCCATCCTTTCGGGAACCAAGTCTGCCTGGTCAAGACCAAAGGCATCAACATCAAGAACGCCATCGAGATGGGCGTCTCCGTCATCGGTGAATGGGACCAAAAGAAGGATGGCCCAGCCGAGAATGGCGGCTTCCTTCATATCGCGGGCATGCAATACGAGATCGATGCCGCCATCCCTTCCTCCGTGAAGATCGATGACAATGGCATGTTCGTCTCAGTGGACGGCGCTTACCGCGTGAAGAATCTGAAGGTATACGATAAGGCCACCCAGTCTTACGTGGACTTTGACGAGGAGAAGGAATACCTCGTCGGTGGCATAAACTACCTCTTGAAGAATTCGGGCAACGGCCTATCGATGTTCCGCGATTCCGAAAACGTCCTCGACTATATCGGTGCGGACTATGTCGTCCTCGCGGAGTACATGAAGGCTTTCCAAAACGGCCACGTCAATAACGCTAACGCCCCGATGAAGGCGCATCAAAACTACCTATACGACTATGAGAATCCAATGGGTTCCAATCGCATTACATTCCTAAACCTCAACGAGAATATATGAGCGTTGTTCGCGTTTTAAAAAACCACATAAAAATTTTTTTCGTTTACGAAATAAAGGCGTTTTTGCAAGGAAAAATGATGAAAAAGGCGTGCGTTAGAGCACGCAAAAAAGGAAGCAAAATCGTTTTAGCAATCGTAGATGAAGACAATCTTATTCAAGACAAACCGTTACTTGGCCTACGGATATCGGATGTTTATTTGTCTCCAAACCATGTTGATATATAAACTCCACCAAAAAAACTTCAGGTGAAGTGCTCCGTCGATATGCATTGAGTGCTTTTAATCGTTACGCACGATATAGGAACAACCACCGTACGTTTCGATTGCCTTGTTGATTCTTTTCGTTTTCCTGCTGCACCTTACTGCTCAAAAGAAGGTATGCGGTGACGAAATAAATGACGAAATAAAAAGGATATCGTGGCTTGACCATACTTTGCGCCGTTGCAAACGCTCCGTTTTCTTTGGAGACGCTGTTTCTATTTGCCTAGCAAAAGAGTATGATGTAGTCGAAAGTTACGTGTATATACACAAAAGTATCGACTATGGAAATCAAAAGAGATCGTTATCTGGAACAATTAAAACGGAAAGCCGGAAACGGAAAAATCAAGGTCATCACCGGGCTTAGAAGGTCGGGCAAATCCTATTTGCTGAACAAGATCTACCGCGACGATCTTCTTTCTAGCGGCGTTGCCCCTACATCCATCATCTCGTTTTCTTTGAACAAAAGGAAGGACGCCAAATACCGCAATCCGATCAAACTCGGGGATGAAATCGAGAGTAGAGCCGCGCGAATCTTGGGCAAGAAATACCTTTTCATCGATGAAATCGGTCTTTGCCTCCCTGTTCCGAACCCGGATTTGGCTGGCGGCAAAATCACGTTCAGCGACGTCCTGAGCGATTATTGCGATGAACCCGATTTCGACGTTTACGTCACGGGCAGCAATTCCTATATGCTCTCCAAAGATATCGCGACCGTGTTTCGAGACCGTGGCGACATCGTCGAGATGGCCCCTCTGACCTTCCACGAATTCCACGAATACAAAAACAGGGATATTCGCAGCGACTGGAACGAATTCTTCACCTATGGGGGTATGCCTTATGCCGTTGCGTGGTGCGATACCGACGAGGAGAAAAGGAAATACCTCGCTGGGTTATTCGAGGAAACGTATTTGAAGGACATAAAGGAACATGTGTCCGCCGAGCGTGACGATGTGCTGCGCGAACTGATCCTCGATCTTTGTTCTTCTCTCGGGAGCTTGACCAATCCTACAAAGATCGCCAACACGATGAAATCGGTCAAAGGCATCAGCGTAACGGACGACACGATCGCCTCCTATCTTCGTGGGGCGGTCGATTCCTTCCTTTTCACGGAAGCGCTCCGTTACGATGTGAAGGGAAAACGGTATTTCAAATATCCGAGCAAATATTACTGCGCCGATGTTGGCTTGCGGAATTGTTGGCTCAATCTCCGCCAGCAGGAAGAAACCAACATCATGGAGAACATCATCTTCAACGAGCTCTGCGCCCGTGGGTTCAAGCCGGATGTCGGGGTAGTGGAGTTCTTCACCAAGGACGAGAGTGGGAAAACCCTTCGCATCGACACGGAAATCGACTTTATCGTCAACACGTCCTTCGGAAGGATATACATCCAAAGCGCTCTCGACGTTTCCGACCTGGAAAAGAGGGATCGGGAGGTCCGCCCCTTCCGAGGGCTAAGCGATTTCCGCAGAAAAATCGTCGTTGATCGATCGACGCCAAAACCTTATGTAGACGAAACGGGAATCCTATTTTGTTCAGTATTCGATTTCCTTCTTGACCCGAGCTTGATGGGATAAACCTCACCACCTTTTTTAATTTTTCGAGGGCGGTATGAATGGCGGGTCAGATTTCTTGATTTTTGAACCACAGCCCGCAGAGTGTTTCATCGTTTAAAAACGACTCGATGCAATCGGAGAAAACGCTACTTATTCCTTCCTGCTGGCTTATACTTGGCCTACGGATATCGGATGTTTATTATTCTCCTACATTACATCCTCCAAAACACGATGATCGATTGCGCTTGCGGTGGAGCACTCCGCGATAGTTTGACCAATTGTTTGCCCATTTGGCGGACACCTCACAAGAAACACCGCGAGTTGGCGCCTTTTATTTGGACATCGGCCTTTTGATTCCGATTTAGGCAATGCAATTGATGATACGTTCCAAAAGATAACTTAAGGATGAAACCCTATTTAAAGCACCGAAAAAATAAAAAAGATAAAAAATCGGTGACTTATCCGTTGTTTTTTGACGTTAGTTTTCCTATCAAGTGCTCATGAATGATTAGCGATTGATTGGCCGTGAGGAACAAGTTACCCAACTTGATCG
>JAFSVB010000172.1 GCA_017450325.1 Bacilli bacterium
ATCCGTAGACGTAGCTATATCGATGAGCTCGTCCGCAACGGATACTCGGATATCCGGCTTTGCGGGTTTGCCTTCAAGGCCACTTTGGTGCAGGTCGCCATTGAAAAAGCCTAAAGCCATTCCTTTTGTGGCCCTACGCCTGAATTTAGGAAAGTAATGATATTTTTGGCTGAATAAAGAAAGAATCTAGTGCGTTTTTATGCTAAAAAATTGCATTATTTTCTTTTCCGCTCTATAGCGAAAGCCTTGAGGCTGCACTCAGCATAAGGAATAAAGCGCGGTTCCGTTATAGCGAAACGCTTGCTGCTAGAGAGCACTAATCTCTTCCAAACAAATCGCGGGTATAGACCTTATCCTTGACGTCATCGAGGCAAGAATCATATCGATTCGCGATGATCGCGTCGCAGCATTTTAATTCTTTAAGGCCAACAACCTTGGAACCGTAGAACTCGCTTCCCAAAGGTAACGTAGGCTCATAGACGACCATCTTTACGCCCTTAGCCTTAATCCGCTTCATCACGCCTTGGATGGAAGAGGCACGGAAGTTATCGCTATCGGACTTCATGGTAAGGCGATATACCCCGATAACGATGTCCCCTGCTTTTTCTTTGGCATAGCCCGCAAGAGAAAGTACCCGTTCTGCAATGAAGTCCTTACGGGTTCGATTGCTCTCGACAATCGCCGAAATAAGGTTCTCGGGGACCTGGTCGAAGTTGGCCCTTAGCTGCTTGGTGTCCTTGGGGAGGCAATATCCGCCATAGCCGAAGGAGGGGTTGTTATAATGTGCGCCGATGCGGGGGTCAAGGCATACGCCATCGATAATGGATTTGGTGTCTAGCCCCTTGGATTCAGCGTAGGTATCCAGTTCATTAAAGTAGGAAATGCGCAAGGCGAGATACGTGTTCGCGAAGAGCTTCACCGCTTCTGCTTCCGCTAGACCCATTAAGAGAATCGGGACATCCTTCTTTAACGAGCAATCTTTTAAAAGCCCTGCAAAAATCATCCCTTTTTCTTGTTGGCTCTCATCGCAACCGACGATAATCCGGCTTGGGTAGAGGTTATCCTCTAATGTGTGGCTCTCCCGCAGGAACTCGGGGGAGAAGAAGATGTTATCCGTCTTATATTTCTTGCGGATCGAGGCAGTATAGCCAACGGGAACCGTCGACTTGATGACGATCATCACATGAGGGTTTACCAGCAAGGCATCCTGCAGGACTTTCTCTACCGCCGAGGTATCGAAGAAGTCCTTATCAGGGTCGTAGTTCGTCGGGGTAGCGATGAGGATAAGGTCGGCATCCTCATAGGCAGCGGACGCATCCGTTGTCGCAAGAAGGCGAAGATCTTCCTCTGCTAGGTATTTCTGGAGGCAATCATTATGAAAAGGGCAGATGCGGTTATTAATCTGCTCTACTTTCTCAGGAAGGATATCTACAAGGCGGACCTCATGAGGCTTCGAAAGCAGCGCGGCAAGGCTTAAGCCAACATATCCTGCACCTACTACTGCGATTTTCATTCTAAATCCTTATTGTTGTTTTGGAAGAACCGTATGACACCGCGTCTCGTTTTGTCAACAGCAGGACGAATTGGTGTCCAGCAGAGCTTTGATTGAGACAAGTGCTAAGTTACTGCATCACAAAGGGAAAGGTTCCTCAAGCGTTTTAGTAGAGGAACGATAGTTGACACCGTTTTTTGCGAGCCATTTAACAATTGCTATTCCTTCCGGCTTAAGCGATCCCACTTTGGGAACCGATTGGGCAACAATGCGCGCGAATAATCGACCACGTCCGAGAAGGTGGCTCTGCACAATCGTTTCTTGAATCTGTTCTAGAGCACGTCCCACGTTTGTGCCTTTTAATTCAACAAAAATATAGTGTTCATCCTTCTTATTAAGAGCAGAAATCAGATAATCACATTTCTTTTCGTCAGCAGAAAAAATCTTGCCGTTATCAATGTGATATTTTGTGACAAGACAACCTCCGGGGTTTGACAGCCGATAAACAATAGTGTTTTCCTTGCAGGAGACCGTTGCCCGATGGTCTCGCTCATAGCAATGGCTGGACTTGGCACAGGGGACAGGAGACTTTAGCACTTGTTGCACACACTGAGGGAACTTTTTGCAAATCATTCCTTTGCTCCCTTAGCGAAAAGTTTGTAAATTTGGTTTTCTATCAACTCGGAAACACGATCAATGTCCGTAGGATCAATTGTCCCTTCTTCGCCAATTATGCTCTTGATGGAAAAAGGGTTGGCGGTCAATGAGTAAGCCGCGACCGAGCCTGGAGAAAGACGAAAATCAAAAGGTATGATCGGTTTCCGTGTACCTTTTTTCTCATATCGGCCAGAAAGAAGAAGAGGAGCCAACGACGTAAGGACATAGGGGCTATGGGTTGTAATAAAGAATCTGGCTTTCGAATTATTAACTGCGTAAGCAAGTAAATCCATCACCGCTTTTTGGGATTCAGGATGAAGATGTGCTTCTGGTTCTTCGAAAATAATAAGCGAGGGCGATGCCGACGGGAAAATAATTTGCTCCAGGATCGCGAAAAGAGGATAGATGATTTCTTGTTGCCCTGAGGAAGCGTTTTGCAACTCCACGGACACGTCTTTCTCGGTCAAGTTCAAAAACTCTTCTCCGTTAATGTCTTGCGTGTAGCTTCCTTTCAAGATGGAACGAACAAGCTCCACCACTCTCCTTTTCCCATTATTCTTTGAAGCTGCCCATTTTGATAACTGTTTTGCTTCTTTCGCAAAGAGTCTCTTTTGCCGTACCGTCCAGCGAATATAAGATGAGGCGAATTCGTCACTAAAATGGAATCTCGTTCCCTGAAGTTGGTTTGATAACGGAATCAATGGTCCGCGCCCCGCTGGAACATAAAGGGAGTGAAGGGCGTTTTCCTCCAAAGATATTTGCTTAATAAAGATTCCTGCCGCGTCAAAAAAGGGATCGTCTGAAATCAATCTAGAAGGTTTATTAGTCGCGAGATACTTTTCAATCTCGGACCTTAGTTCATCACTAGGCTGAACTTTAACGGCATTTTTAGAAAAGACATACCTCAGCTGATATGCGTTGGCTCCATGATAGAAAACAGCAAATTCCCCCGCGGTCACATCGGGAAGTCTCGTCGCCACATAGTAGGCATATTCCACGAGGAAGTCATCAAGACTTGGCTCTTTGCGCCGATCGCCTTTGAAGAAACTATAAAGGTAATAAGAAAGCTGAAGATGAAAGACCGTAGCGATATACACGATCTTAGCGATAGTGCTTTTGCCGCTAGCTTGTTCGCCGATGATAACAGTAATGGGAGCACTTGTGTCAATTACGGCATCTACAACAGCTTTGATATTACGAATGTAAATCTTCATGGTTCCCTCTATTAAGTAAAAGTTTATCACTTCCGCTAATCATAATAAAAACAGCAATCGCCTCAATCGACTATTTATTTGGATGACGCCCAGCCTCGGAAGCGTTAGCGAAAGGAATGAGCCCATGCAGCAAAGTATAAAAGAGGGCCTAGGCAAATCGCGCCTAGGCCATGAACTACTAAATAATGCTTACTTCCTATCCTTGTAGTTCTTCTCCAGCCACTCCTGGTTCTGCAACTGTAGGATTTGCCAAAATATCTTCCGAGGTGTTTTGGCAAACGATTCCTATGCATCCACCCCTACCCGCTGATCGCAAGCGGGAAAGATTCCTCTATTGGGTCTTGCTCAGCAATGTGTCTCGAATGTCCTTGGCAATCGTCGGATCCTCGATGCGCATGATGGTGTCATCCTTTTGGCCATAACAAAACGGATTGATTCCGCCGTAATAAATGATTCGATCATCGATAATCGCAACATTGGGAAGACTTTCACCAACCCGTATCACGGAAGGTGTATCCCCAACATCTACCCCGCCGGAAACAACGAGGGAGTAAGGACAAGTTACAAGCGGGAGAATTCTTTTCACGCGGTCCTCGTGCGCATAGGCAATAAAGCAAAGAACAGACTTTTTAGCAGACTTGAGGTCTTCGCTGAAATGGGCCTCGAACGATTTGGCGTCAAGGATCTCACTGTGATATGCGGGATCAAGGTCCACGAGTTTATAGCCAAGCTCGTAATAACCTTTTTCACGCGCGGAATACATTTTGGAGAAGGCGGGCACCAGCGGGTCGACATAGTCGAATACGTCGACTTGCTTGAGAGCGGTCGCCTTCCTTTGCAACCTACCGCAGTACTGCGCAAGAATGCCTTTCCAGCGGAATGGATAGGTGATGAAAAGGGCATTGAAGCGTTCGTCATCAAAACCTTCGCCGATGAATTTGCCTATGGATATGACGATAAAGGGGGATGAGCCGAAAGAGGCGATTCGCTCTTGGTTTTCTCTTCGCTCTGCTTTGTCCTGCCCGCCATATAGGATAGCGACGTCTTCGGTGTGCTTACGTAAGAGGTTAAAGAGAATCCGTGCATGTTCGATACGTTCAGTGAGAACTAAGGCGACACCACCGGATTCAAACGTCTTGAGAACATCCTCGACAATCAAGCGATTCCGTTCTTCATCCCGCGTAACGTCCGCGAAAAGACTCGTAATATCCGCGCCGTCGAACAAAGAGGAGAACTTCGTAAAACGAGGATGATATCGGCGGATAAAGCCTTCACTGGGCGTTTTCCGTTCGAGCTCGACAAGCGGTCCAATGGAACGATAGATAAACTCCTCGCGCTCATCGGAACGTTCTGGGGTTGCGGTCAGACCATAGAGGTATTTCGGCGCCAGTTCGCGCAGCGCTTCTTCGAATTTATAAGCCGCCATATGGTGCGCTTCGTCAATGATAACAAGCCCATAAGTCTTCGCTTTTTTCCGAAAATCCACATTGCGAACCAAAGATTGAACCGTGGCCACGTCGACGAAGCCATTCAAACGGTCCCCGCTCCCAGAAAGGTAACCGAAAGGACGTTTCTTATATGGATAATCTGGCTCGATATATTCTTCAAGCCGCTCCACCCATTGCTGCAGTAAGTTAACCGATGGCACTAAGATAAGCGTATTGATCGCTCTTTCTTGAATTAGTGCGGCGCCGAGCAATGTTTTTCCAAACCCCGTCGGTGCAGCGATAATCGCGGAATCGTAGTTCTTTGCCTTTTCAAGAAGAGTAACCTGCTCTGGGCGCAAGGTCAGCTTCAGCGTCAACGCGATGGGTACGCCATTTTGTAAGGAAGCGGAATATTCGTACGGAATGCCCTTGGCTTTAAAAAGCCGGAGCAAAGGCTCCTTATAGCCGCGGGGAAGCCGAAAATAACGGTTATCCATCTTATAGGAGGAAAGGACGCGTGGTACGTTATAGACGCTCTTGCGCGCATTGAGGAGTTTGAAGTACTCCTTATTCAGGACGCTAGTTATCCGCGCGAGAAAACGCATGGACCGCGTCGTTAGCTCCAGCAAAGGGATATAGACATCGCCAGCATAATGAAGATGGACCGTGCCTTGAAAATCATCCGCGGAGAGGCCATCTTCTGTAATGCGTTCTCGCCAAAGAGGCCATACTCATCTTTGGAAGAGGCAAATTCCAAAAGCTCTTTCGCTTTGTCTTTGGAGATCTTGCGGACCGTCGAAAGGTATTCAATCGGTTTCTTAATAATGGAGAAGTCCGGTTTCAGGAAAGCCGTATTTCCGTCTTCGACGCATTGTTTGTTCAAAGGAAGGCCGACGCAGTTCCCATATCCATCTTTGTCCACTTTATCTTGATTGGGGAAGACGCGGTCGTAGGATTTGAAGTCGAAACCGCCATAGCGGTCCATGGCTTCGGTCAACACATAATTTGCGATTTTCCGTGCTTCCGAGGCCTTTATCTTCTCCTCGAAGAAAACCCATAAATGGATGCCATGCCCCGATTGCGACCGCTCAAGCACCGACTCCACCCCTAGAGAATAAAGAGCGCTCCTAAGACGATTCGCATCCTCATGATAGGAGGCCTCATCGAGGTCAAATACGAGAAATCGCACGTAATTCCCAGGCAAAATAGGAAAGATGCCAATCATACGCCGCTCATCGTTCATATGTGCGAGGACCGCGCTTTCGTCATATGGTCTTGGAACAAAGGAAGGACAGTTCTTGCAATGGGTACGCTCGATGTCGCATCCTGCCGCACGGTCAAACTTGTTCAGACACCCTAGGGAGTAATGCTTCTTTCCGTCCTTTTTTGAGATGTAGCGCTCAGAAACTGCATCTTGCCTGCCCGAGAAATAATCCATGAATATACGAAGCTTCTCTTCCTTTGTCATGGTTAGCCCAAGGTAGCCGATCTCTTCTTCCTCGAGAGCGCCAAAACGTTGCTCATAGTCATCAAGCTTCTTTTTGAGACGAAAAACTTCCATCAGGAGCTCAGCTTTGTTCATCTCTTCGTATTTCATGTTCTACTACATTATAAAAACAAGGGCATTTTGCGAAAGATTTTTGTATTATTGGGCCTGGGATTGAAAATATTTCCAGTCACGCTAACGTTTTTTGCTTTGATGAATCATCTTGCACGGCAAACAAAGGAGCAGTTTATCGACGGGTCCCAAACAAACGTTGCTATAAAAACAGAGGGGTCACTGGTGGGCCCCTCAAACCTAGGTCCCGTGGGATTGCTAGGCGTTTTCCGCTCGAGCTCAACAAGCGGCCCAATCTTATGAAGGATCTCCTCTTCATTAATGGACGCGAGAAACAGTCCGCATAAATCTCCGTAAATCAGCAAAAGTTGTTGCTCTATCTCAGAGACTGCGTCACGTTGCCCAAGGCAAGAAATGCTCCTAAGGCTCATCCGACGGCTATTACTTGACGTCATGATTCGCCTGTGCTTTCTGATGCGCTTTATCCCACACGTGGCTTTGGGCACTCTTTGTGACGGATTGGTTTCTTGCGTTTACCCACCGCAGCATTCCAGTATTTAGCAGAATAATCGATAAGGAATTCAGGGAGGCAAGACAGAATAAAGACATTTTCAGAGAAAGCATAGATACGCATTTGTTGCTCAAAAATGGACGAAGGCGTCACGCCATCCACGAAGGAACGATAATCGAGTTCGGAAGTTTGAAATAGACAACTCACACGGTGGGCATAACATAAAAGCACTTCTTTCCAACGCAGAAAGGCGTAGTCCTTGATTGCGTTGTTGTCAGGATTAGCCGCGCTATCATGCTTGTAGGAATCGAATTCTTTTCGATGACGAAGGCAAGGGCCACTGACGACGCGGCAATCGCCTACGACATAGTCGCGGAGCGCTTCGACCATGGGATAGCTAATGTAGAGCTTGCCCATTTCTGTTTCGTTATTTAGCTTTTCGAGCATTTCTCTTAAGGCGTCGACGTTATCCATCTCATGAAGATTGTTGCTATGCGCATCGAAGTCGAAGAAGAAATAAACTTCGGCGAAGTCGTCTCGGCAATAAGGCTCTAGGATTTTCTTTGCTGCGGGAATACGTTCTTTGAGCAACTCCATAACATCGGTCTCGAAGTCATCTTTCTTCATGGCTGCGTAAAGCATGTAGATATTCATGTCCGCAGGAACAGGAAGGGTAATGACATCGCTTTTCTCGTTGAAAAATACAGTTCCTAAGTTATCGAAAATCCCCATCTCCCGACGAAGACCCTCGACGACGAAAAGAATGCGTTTCTTCTTAAGACTCATAAGCGTCTATTCGTTAAAGGCTCCTGCTTTGAACATCTTTTGCAGATTGTGGGCAAGCCTTAAATCCTTTTCCGTCAAGCGATTCAACGAATCGATCTTCTCGCCCGTCAAAACGAAATAGCAGTCCGGGCGAAGCAAGTCATTGCTCATTAAGTCCGTGTTATGGGTTGTGACGATGATTTGGGTATCCTTAAACGTCTTCAGTTCCTGAACGATGCGTTCAGCGAGTTCATAGTGGTAAAACGCATCGAACTCATCGATGTAGACGAAGGAGCATTGTTCCAACTGAATCAGCCAAGAATAGAAGAGAATCAAGGACTCCATGCCCGTAGAGCATTCCTTGAAATAATGCATCAAGCCATTCTTGTGCTTAAAGTAAATCCGTTTGCCTTCCGGGGTATCCACGGAAACCAACTTAGCATGCAATCCCTGGCTGTTGAGGAACTGCTCAAAATCTTCGAGCTTACCTGCCTCAATGATAATCTTTTCCAATAAGTCGCCGGCTTCTTGATAACCGATGAATCCATTGGTCCTTAAGGAATAGAAAAGCAACATACGGTCGACGAATTCCTTGAACTTTAACAAGACCCCGTTTTCTTTGTCGTCATCGCTTAATACCGCGGTGCCCATGATGAACTTCACGCGGCTATTCGCGCTGCTGCTCTCTAAATTTAGGAACTCAGAGCCCTTAAAAGAAGAGAAGCCTTTCTTCGCGCGATAATCGTAATAAAGCATTTCTTTTTCATTGATGGAAAGCGATTCTTCGATCAGGGCATTGAAGCCGCTTTTTGAATATCGATATAGCAACGTATCGTCGCCGAACTGAAACTCGTACTCAAAAGAGGCATAAGGCTTGGAACTATCAAGGTTAAGATAGTTATCAACATATTTACCTACCTCTTTGTTCTTTTCCGTCAAATGATTCACGATGTCGAAGATCGCCAATCCTAGATTGGATTTGCCAATGCCGTTGACGCCATAAATCGCGCACTTGTCCACGATGCCATTGCGAATGCAATCTGTGTTAAAGCCATAGTTCCCAGGTTTAGATAAATCTAATGTGAACTGGGTCCTAAATCCTTTGAAGTTCTCTACGCGAAACTTTTTCAGCATAATAAATCCTTACTGTTTTTTCCCATTAAAAGGGGTGTTCTAAAACAAATATAATCCTTTCCGTAGTATTTCTCCACTTAAAGTGTATTTTTTCTACGGTTCTGATTGTTATCGAACCTCAGGATTTTTTCGACTAATAGTAAAGCTCAGCCAAATCCCAGGTGATCAAAGAACGGCTTTGCTCGGCATCACGCATGCTTTGCGCTGAAAAAAGCTTTTTATCCGTTCAAGCCGCCCGCCCGAGATCATGCGCCCACGAGGAACAGCCTAGATAAATGTCCGCAAATAGGCAAAAGTTACTTTTATTAATCTCCGCAAATCGGCGAAAGCAATCGGCCCTATGCCAGCCGATTTGGGTTTGCCAAGTAAGGTGGGAGACAGCGGTTTTTAAAAACCCATTGGTAGTCTATTTCATAAACGCTCTGTTTGTGCTCGAGGAAGAAGTCCCAATGAGGAGCATATGTTTTTCGCATTTTCGCTCGCCACTGTTTTAAATCGGTGAGTTGCTCATCATCGCCCGCCCTTGAAAGCTCACACCTATCCTCAACTAAGCGTTGGGCCTTTTTGATTTCGAAATAGGAGACGCTCTTTTCTTTTTCCCGGTAAAGAATAATTCCTACAGGATCAGGCAGCACCAACGTCGAAGAGTAGTAACGCTTAGCGGACATAATCACGTACACCTGTTCAAAGTAATGCAAATAGTCCTCCAACTGCCGTGACAAACGATCCAAGGAATCAAAATCAGTCTTAATTTCGTAAGCGGTTAGATTTCGGCCGAAATAGCAAAGGTCTGCCCTGCTTTCGCCGCTTGGTATTTCATATGCCCACGTACCAGCGTTCTTGCTCCGTGACATAGCCCATTTTAGGAAGGTCGATTTAATGAATGCTTCATTATGGTGATATTCCATCATAATTTCATTGAACAGCTGAAATATCTGATTATCTTTGCAAAAGGTCACTGGTTCTACACGGAATACCTGCCAAAAAACTTTTTCGAGCTGAACTTTTGAAAGACCGGATCGATAGGAATCAATCAGCTGAATCGATTTCCTTCTAAGCATCTCCTCGCCATAGAAGAGTCTAAAGGTTTCAAACGGAGAATCGTTTTGCATAAGAGAATACTACCACGTCTTTGACTTCTTGGGCTCACGCCATTTACCATCCTTAGGTCATTATCACGAAATTCAACATTTGTGTCGCAACCTCAAGGCCGGTGAAATCCGGCCTTTTTCCACCGCGGCAATTTAATCTGACGCTTCGCGGCAATTTTCCGCGACGGCGGAAACAT
>JAFSVB010000173.1 GCA_017450325.1 Bacilli bacterium
GCCACCTATGGCGTCATTACGTTCCAATTGGAAACGGTAACTCCTACATCAGAGAATCCCGCGAGTAAGAAACTTACCTGCGGTCCACCGACCAGCGGCATCCTCAGTGCATCCTTCGTGTCCATCGACGCTTACGTGGATGAAGGCAATAGCACCAAAATCTACGCCGCGGACGCCGTCCCGTCTGGATGGAGGCAGGTCGTCATCGAACAAGACATCACCTATACCTTCAGCTCCTACACCAACCTCTTCAGTACCTTGGTGAACCGCATGGTCACCTACACCTACTCCGATGGAACCGTACCCCCTGAGGAAAGCGGGCAAAAGCGTACCGTCGTGAACACGACCGTCTCGTGCACGGAAGAAGAGTACTTGACCAAGAAGATCGAGCTCTATGGCCCAGGCACCGTGTTGCCTGACCCCTACCTGGTGTTCGACTATGAAATCGATGGCGATGAGCTCGCCCAGAAAGGCGTCGTTACCGTCACGTGGGAATATAAGTACGTCAACGAGAAGTATTGCTATTACTTCACCGTGTCCTCCACATCCAACGACCTCGTCATCATCGTGACCGATATCCCTGAAGGCGCGCTGTTCTACGCTTATATCAATGGCGAAGCCACCCCGGTTGCCGTCGGCGACCGCATCCCGGTGAGCAAGACCGCCTAATAAAGACCTTCGATCAAAATCACCATCAGCGCTTCCTAAGCCTCGTCCTCGCGACGGGGCTTTTCCTTCCTATTTTCCACTGAGGTCAAGCGTTTGATAAGAAACGGCATTATTCTTTTTGCAAAAGGCGATGCCATAGCAATGGATGGGATGGGCGCCCCGTTCTTCTAGTTCCACAAAGTACCGTTTTTCCTGGATCTGCCGAAGCGCGGAGTCCGCAATCTTCTTTAAGTTCGACGCGGAGGGTTCTCTTTTTGCTTTACTATGTTTTAGCTCAAAAAGGTATCCTGCTTGATTTGGCTTCTTGGGAGAGATAAGAATGTCGCAGCGGCCTTGTCCCGCATTGACCTCGCTGCGAACAACGTGCGTTTCGAATAGAACCCCAAGCAAACTGGTAAGGGCAATTTGATAATCCTTTTCTTCTGTGAGGTCGTAATAGGAAAAGCAGTCAAGAACATACTTCTGCAAGGCGTCCTCCACCGCTTTTTCATCGCCTTGTTCCAAAGCGTGCATCAAAGATGCCGCGCGATTATAGCCGGAACGGGAAGGATTCACGTTTAATATCTCGTATCGGAACAAATCCCTGATTTCTTGATTGGGTATGGCCAAAGCAAAATCGGATCCTTCTCGTTGAAAAGTGAGATATCCCGTCTGAAGCAAGAAACTGATCAAGGACTCATCGTTATCAGCGATATTGTTGTAGTTGATTTCCTTGGCGAACTGGATCGTTGGATAATGCGTCCCGACAAGAGAGAAAACCCGTTCTCCCACCGGGTAGTCGGAGAAAATCATCCTCAGCAATTCGTTCGACCCGGTATTGACCCAATAAGTATCGGCGACGCCGTTGGAGATGAAACTCATGATAGACCAGGGGTTAAACATTTCTTGCCCGACGGCGAGATTGTATCCACCATACCAGCGTCGCACCGTTTCAAAATCAAACCCATGCCCATAATATTCAAGGGCTTCTTTGGTTTCTTCTTCGGAAAATCCGAAATACTGGTTGAGAAACCGATCGTTGGTAGAGGCGACGAGAAGATTGTTGAGGCCAGAAAATACCGATTCCTTAGCGATTTGCAAAACCCCGGTAACGACGGCGAAAAGAAGATCTCCATTACCCTTAAGCGCACTGCTATAGATTGGTTTAATGAAACTCATGCACTCGGAGTAGCATCCGCGTTCATAAGCCCGCTCCACAGGGCAGTCATACTCATCGATGAGGAGGATGACTTTGGAGTTAAAATGTTTGCTTAAGAATCCGCTCAAGCGGCGTAAGCAAGAGCGCAGCAAGATCGAATCCGCTCGCTTTTCCATAATCTGCGTGAATTCATCTTGCTCGATCGGAAGTAGCCGTTCCGAAGTGGACAAAAAAGCAAAACGCCGATACAAAAGAGAGACTTGGTCCGTGACGGCAGCGATGATTTCATCAGCATTATCGCCACTGATGTCTTTCAAATTGAAATGAATGACAGGGTATTTGTTTTGATATTCATCGCAAATACGCTTGTTTTTTGCGATATTGGTATTCACAAACGCAGCGGAATAATCGTTCTCGTTCGTGAAAAAATACTCTAAGGTCGACAAAGTTAAACTCTTGCCAAATCGACGTGGACGAGTAATCAGAACCGTTCCGCCAAGAGCTTGTTCAATCAAGTCTTCAATGATTTTCGTCTTATCGACATAATACTTTGTCTTAGCCGATAAATAGTCATCAATGCCAATGGCAACAGGTAGTTTGTTCATACTGTCATTCTACCAAAACAATGGGAGAACACAAGAAAACACAATGAGAACACATTGAAAACACATGTTGAACAATACTTGAACACCAAGAGAACACATACGCATTAACGTAGTAATACAGCGAAAACTTTCAAATATCGGCAAAAACTTTCAAATTTTAGGAAAAAGATTCAAATTTCGGCAAAAACTTTTAAATAGATGACGCAAAAGTTAGTTTTCTTTGTTCGAGGCGAAATAAAGCCGTCCTTTTCGCGCCATGCCGTTATCCCTGGCTTCGCCTTTTTCAATAAGACCGAGGAGGATTTGTCGCGCTTTCTCCGTCGAGACATTCAGTTCCCCTGCTACTTTTGAAGAGGATAAGCCAGTGGGGTTCCTATATAGCAACGCCATGACTTCTTTCTCTTCAGTCGAGAGGTGGTTCGAGTTCTGAGAGAACATGAGAGAAAGGGTCGTCTCATCTCGGTTACCGGATTCTTGAAGTGTCGGCTCAGGCATATGAAGAGACTTCATCCTCTCAAAGATGGTTGGTATTCCATAGCCTCCGTGGTCCGTGATTCCGATGGCGAGAAAGAAATTGAATATACAAGGATTCCTCGGCTTAGAAACGCCACCGGCTCTGGCTTGCTCCATACCCGTTAGCAAACCACCAGCATTCCGCAGCGAGAGGAAGGGTCCTTCTTTCTTGATCACGACGCCCAAGGAGGAACCTAAATCAACATTGCTGATCGCATTGGCAAGCGCCTCGCGGATTATTTCCGTAACCAAACTCTTCCCATCGTTCGTGCCGGTTTCATTAAGATGGAACGGGGTTGGCAATACATCGCTAAGACGATTCTCCACCCGTTCAAAGAACGAGAAGATATTCGGCTCGTAATCGAGGTCTTTGTTGGTAATGCGGTGCGCATAACGTTCGGACTCAGCGGTCATCTCGCGATAATCCATCCAAAGAGACCCACATGCGGAATGAATGCCGACGCTCGTACCGAAAAAGAGCACAGCCCCATTGGTGAGGACTTCTTTCTTGCTCTCTGGATCGATGAGGATGGCTCCAATGCGTCTCATGATTTGCAACGGGCTCATCGTTTCCACGGAAGCGATTCTCCGAGCCGCCTTTGCGCGCCCGACAAAATGTTCTACCGCGGTTGGGTCTAAGTCATCGAAGCCGAGTCCCAAAGGGTTCGCCTTCTGGTCGAACTTGGTCTTGCTCGAGTCATTGATCATTCCGCGGACTTCATCCTCGTCCAGCTTTTTATCGCCTTCGCCAACGCGCTTGTAGGATAACGATGGATCATTGTTCAAATAAACCGGCCGCTGCTCCATCGGAACAGGGCGGACATCCACCTTGATGACATCGCCGTGGCTTGTCTTCACGATTGAGACATCATTGGAATAGAAGATGTTGTTCGCGATCTTGTCTCTCATCGTCAAGGCGTTGCATAGCTGCTTCACTTTCTGGGGAGCGTTCTCGACGCCGCATATGGTGTTTTGCGGTTCGCCTTCCACGATGCCGAGGTAAATCGTGCCACCTTGCCCATTGGCCATCGCGCAATAGGACTCATAGAAACTAGACGGGATCTTCTCGGCGCTTTCTTTTAGTTCAACCGTTTCACTCTCTTTGAGTCTGGCTAGGTAATCTTCTGTAATATGCATAACGATTTCCTCCAAGGCTCATTATACATCCAAGCTATAATTTTTCCCAATTTTTCTATTTTTATTCCAACGATTTCTGGTTTATTCCAATTTTTAGCCAATTTATTCCAACTTTATTCCAATTTATTCCAATTCAGCGCTCAGTGCAGTTTCCAATAGCCGGTCTTTTTTGATCCGATGCGCTCGAGCTTGCCCATAGATACGAGAGCTCCTATATTTCGGATTGCCGTAATCCAAGGGATATCCAATGATGCACATAAGGCCTTTGCGTTTTCGATCCTCCCGCCATGGAAAGCGGCGTAGTCCAGGATTGCCTGCTGCGTTTTGCTTATTCTTCCCGAGGACATTGTCTGCTCTAAGTTATATTTCTTTGCAACGTCCGTAACCCTGCTTGAAACGAACTGCAGGATGGCGTTCTTGCGTGACGCTAGCAAAGAAGCCATCGTAGACATCGCACCATCCACAACGGAAGGCAGGGAAAACAATGCGTTGGGATAATCAAACGGCAGCTCTTCCATGTAATCCAAAGGATTCGGCCTACTAGAGGAAGCAAAAGGTTTCCATGGCCTTGGCATAGAAGAAGCCAAGGCGCTGTCCTCTAGCTGAAACCCAAGGCAGCTCCCCGTATCGAATATCGGCGCGAACGAAAGGAAACGAAGCGACTTTGCATCTCGAATCAAGCCGAAGTTATTCAGGTGGC
>JAFSVB010000174.1 GCA_017450325.1 Bacilli bacterium
CATAGCCCTCGGCCGGGGTAGCCGTAACGGTGATTTCCTCGCCATAGGCGATCTCCGAAGTCTTGGAGAGCTCAACGGTGCCGTGCTCGATGCCGGTTTCGACGGTGGCGACGTACTTCGCAGTCGTGGTGTCATGCGACGTGGTGACGGCGGAGAAGTTGCCATATTTGCCAGACCAGAGACCCTTGACGGTGACGATGTCGCCGTTATGGATGTCCGCTAAGGTAGTGTTGGCATCCTTAGGGTTCTTATAGCTGTAGACAGGTGCGCCCGTCGAGCCATCGAACGTGATGGCGGTCGCGGTGGTCGTGTTGCCATAGAGCTTCACGGACTTGCCGGTCAAGGGATCGGTGACATAGCCGTTGCCGTATTGGTCATCGTCCTTCTTGCCTTCAAGGATGCCAGTGAACTGATAGAGCTGGTTGGTGATGTCCTTGTCGCCTAAGGCAAGGATCTCCTCGACGGTCTTTGTGATGATGGCGGGCTCAGTCGCGGGGGTGACTTCCGGCTTTTGGTCCGTGACGGTGAGGGTGGGGCTGGTGATCTGGTTCACATCTTTGTAGGAACCGATCTTGCCTTTCGCGATGGCGATGAAGCCAACCTTGTCCTTCAAAGCAGCCTCGAACGCGGCCTCATCCGCATAACCGACGCGGTAGATGAGGATGGTCTTGGTCGGGTCATCGATGTCCGCGAGGGTGACGTCGACATTCTTGTACTGAGTGTTATAGGTGCCAACTTTGGAAATCACGCCCTTGACGTAGGCATCCTGTTCCGGGTTGACGGCTTCGGCGAGGGCTTCCGTGACAGAGAACGGATTCGCCTCTTCCCAGCCTTTGCCGGTCTTGGGGACGTAGGAGCTGCCGCCTTCGGCCGAGATGAGCTTCTCGCCAGAGATGCCAGCGGTCTCGAGGACCTCGGGCTTGGTCGAGTCAGAGGTGGATTTGTATTTCTTCAGATAGACGTTGATGAGAACCGTCGCGCCTTTGAGGACTTTGGCATCCTGGCCTTCGGAAAGCGGGAGCTTGTAGACTTCGAGGACGTCGGTCGCATCCGCGGTGTCGCCGATGTAGAAGGTCGCATAGGTCTCGGTCTTCTCGTCGATCTTGGTGATGATGCCGGTGACGAAGCAATCGAACTCGTCGGTGATATTGGCTTCCAAGGATGCGCAGCGGGTACGGGCTTCGGCGACGGTGAACGGGTTGGCTTGCTCCCAGCCTTTGCCAGTTGGGCGGACAGAGGCCTGGCCACCTTCGGCGGAGAGGAGCTTACCACCGCTGTTCTCAGGGGTGTTGCCGTTGTAGTTATAAAGGGTGCACTTGACGAGGACCTTCGCGCCTTTGATGATCTTCGCGCCGAGCTCTTCGGTATCGACGCCGATGCGGTAGAGGTAGAAGGATTCTTCTTTGGTCTTTTCCGCGGTGGAGCCGATGTAGAAGGTGGCGTTCTTGTAGCCTTTGTCATAGGCGCTGGCGATGACGGTGATGTAGCCTTCGATATAGTATTCGATTTCCGACTTGCCATTGGCATCCAAGGCGCTGGCGATGGTGATGGCTTCCTCGGGGCTTAGCGGGTCATCCTCGAAGGCGCCGTGGATCTTCTCGGCGATGGTGATCTCGACGGAATCGGTCTTGCCCTCATAGGTGACGGTGATGGTCGACTTGCCAACACCGACGGCTTTCGCCATTTGGCCGGTGATGGTGATGGCTTCGGTGTTGCTCGAGACGATGGTCAAAGCGCCGCTTTGGATCAACATCGCGACGTTGCCCGCAGGGGTAACCGTGATATTGACCTTGCGGTCAGCCTCGCCAAGGTGCCATTCCTCGGTGAGGGCGTCTTTGTTGCTAATTGCGACATCGTAGGTGATGGGCTCTGCCGAAGAGACATCGGGTTCGGAGGACGGCTCAGCTTCCGAAGAAGGAGCGGCCTCAGAAGAGGGGGCAGCCTCAGAAGACGGAGCGGCTTCCGAGGTGGTCGAAGGCGCCGGCGAAGAAGACGACGTGCCGGAAGAGGCTGGGGTACCGCAAGAGACGAGCGCAAGCAAGGCGAGCGCGGTCAAGGGTAGGAATGTTTTTTTCATCTTTATCCTCCTGTGAATGAAACGATGAACAAATTTAGTATCGGGACTATTGTGCGAATGTCCCGTTGTTAATATCCCGAAGTAGGACGGTGTTTTGATGTTTCGTGGTGACGCCACGAACGACGAATACCGATCCTACTACGAGGAGAATAACCGCAATGAGTCCGATGCCCACGGAAACTAGGAATTCCGCGGACGACGGGGTGAGCATATAGCCGTTGGAAGGCTTATGGGCTAAGACGAAGAACAAGATGGCGATGGCCGCAAGGATCGCGCCTAAGGAGACCATGCCCATGCCCGAGGCGAAATAGTTCCTCGCACGCTGGACTTGAGCGTGGGCGGCACGGGAGAGAGACTTCACTTCTTCTTCGTTCACGTCTTGATGAATCAGGTGACCGCAACGCGGGCAGACGTAGGAAATCGTCGTGCCTTCGGCAATCTCCTTGCCACCAGCTAAGGCATAGGAAGAATTGGCTTCAATCTTCGTCTCGTCGATTTTTTTCGCGCAATGAGTGCAATACATCCCTACCTCCTTAATCCTCCGCCACATAGACCAAGTCGGTGGTCGTGTCGGGGTAAATCTGCATGGAAACCGCACCACTCTTGGCCTCGTAACGGGCGTAGACGCCAGTCACGGTGAACTTCTTGTTGAGGAAGTGCTCTTCCTGCGTCCACGTGATGTTCTTCTGTTCCGGATAGAACGGCTTGTACTTGAAGGTGAAGTAGACGCGGAAGGTATAAGGCCTTTCGAACGTGAGGGTGATGTCGCCATCATCGCTCTTATAGAAGCGGGTGCAGGTCAGCGGGGTGGTCATCGAGACGCGGCAATTGAGCATCACGAAGTTCTCGGTATCAACTTCGTTCTGCAACTCATCCGCGGTCATCTCGAAGATGTGGATCGCGTGGTCGCCGGTATTCTCCTCGGCGGGGATGATGACGCGGGCATCCTCCGGGGCACGCGGGGCGGGCATGAAGCTCGCGCCGGTGATCTGGAAGCCGAACTTCGAATCGAGGGCGACGCCGCAAACCTGGATGTAGTTGCCGACGGTGGTGAACATCGTGTCGATGCTACCCGCGCCGGTGAAGATATTGATGGAGGCGTATTCGCCATTGACGCCCGGTTCCATGCCCGAGTCGTCGATGGGACTTCCCGATTCATCCAAGTAGTAGCACCAGTCCGCGAGATAAAGCGTGTTGTTCGCGTAGCCGTTGACCGTGCCTTGGACGAGGACTTTCTTGTTGTCGAACGGATTGACGTATCCCTCTTGGCCTTGCTTATGGGCCTCAATTTCATCGAGGAGAGCCTTCTTAAGGTCCAACAAGGAGACGTTCTCATAGTCGCCTGTAGGCATGCGTGGATCGTCTTCGTTGCTATGGAGTTTGAGCTTATAGTTCTTCGCCTGGCGTTCAGCCGCGTAGAAGGTCTCCTGATATTGAGGCATATCGGAGACGGCCTTGACCCAGCTTAGACCCTCTTGGACGACCCAGAGGTTCACGCAATAGAGCTCATCCAAGGAAGCGTTCTTCTTCTCGGTGTTGACCCAGACCAAAGAGACATAACGGGAGCCCGTGCTATCCGCTTTGGGCTTGCCATAGTCATTCTGAGCCGTGGAGACGACGATGGTGCCGTTTTTATCCGCTTCCTTGAGCAGGTTCGACGTGAAGTCGGAGGCATCGTAGCCATAAGGCTGGATCTTGCCGGTGGATTCCGGGGTGTCGATGCCATAGAAACGGGCTTTGATGACTTTGCCATCCGCGCCTTTGAAGTGAGCGGTGTCGCCATCGATCGTGTTATAGAGAGTCACTTGTTCTAAGCCGTCCTCGAAGAAGGTGCGGCCCGTGAAGTCGAGGCCGAGCTTGACGCTGCCATCATGGACGTAGTCCACCCATTCCGCGAGGGAGGTCTCGGTGGAGATATCCTCGGAAGAGGGCGTCTCAGATGTAGAGGCGTCCGAAGCGGGGGCTACGCTAGCTGGAGTGACTTGGCTGTTACTTGCGGGCTCTTGCTGCGAGGAAGGCGCAGAGCTATTTCCTCCGCAAGAGGCGAGTCCTAATAGCAACGTCGCAGTCGATAAGATAAGGATTCTGTTCTTTTTCATATTGTCTCCTTATTTCATGAAGGTCTTCGCGTGCTCAATCGCGTCGGTGAGGGCCTTGGTCGCGGTTTTCTCGCCGGTGATGACGGAAGTAAGCGCGCCGCCGACGTCGTCGCGAAGCTGCGCCGAGCCGGGGAAGACGGGGGCGTTGTAATAATGGCCCGCGATTTCGTTGATGACCACTTTGCCCGATTTGGCATACAGGGTATTCGCGTTGAGGTGGCTCATGAAGGTATCGGTCTCGTAGCTGCTATAGCGGATGGGGATGTAGCCTTGGGAGCCGCGGACGCAGAGCTCGGCGTTATTCTCGGTGTTGGTGAGGTATTTCGCGAACATCCAGGAATAGAGCATTTCGGCGTCGTTTTGCTTATCGTCCTGATAGGTCGGGTTCTTGATGAAGGTGAGAGTCGGTCCCTGCGAGACGTAGGCCTTGTTGCCTTTCGCGGCCGGGACGGGGACGACGTCGATCTCCTCGGGGCGCATGCCTTCGGGCATCTGATAGCCGGCGCCGCCGCTACTGCCGATGGAGAAGAGGATCTTCTCGTCCTTGAAGTAGTTGGAGCCGTATTCGCCCGTGACGCCTTTGGTGTTCATGCGGCCATCCTCGCGCAAGGCGCGGAAAGAAGTGAGCATGTCTTCGGCTTTGGTGCGGTTTTCGCCCGACTCAAAGCTGATGACGCCCTTGCCGTCTTGGATATCGGTATAGGGAATCTCGTTCTGGTACATATGGGAGATGAACCAGTTGGAGTCGGAGTCGTAATAGCAGGCGTTCTCAAGCTGGTCGTTGATATCGGCCTTATGCTCCATGACGGAGGTAAGGAGGTTCTCGAATTCCGCCCAATTCATGTTGGACAAGTCGTTATGTATGTTCTTCTCACCATGGATGTCAGGCTTATAGAACGAATAGGCGGTCTCCACGTAGTCCTTGTTATAGAACATAACTTCGGAGGACTTCATGAAGGGATAGCTGTAGATACCTTCACGCGAGAAATGGGCGCCTTCGTCGAGGAAGGCGGGGACGATGTCCTTCTTGCCCGCTTCCTTGGTGTCTCCAAGATAGGATTGCTTGCCAAAGCCGACGACGGGGTCATCCATGTATTTGGAGATGTCGTAAAGGTATTCTTTGCCCTTAGGCTCGCTGCCGATGATGCCCGCGACAGTGTCGGGATAGGCGACGGCCATGTTGGGAAGGGTGCCGTCGGAATAGCCTTTGTTGAGCTTATTGGCGATGTCGTCGTATCCACCTTCGACGGAGATATTGACGGTGACGGTCTTGTTGAGGTTGTCCTTGATGGCTTTCTCGAAGCTGCGGGCCAAGGTGGAAATCGTGTCGTTCATGCCCTGGGAGCCGGTCGACCAGAAGCTGATGCGGACGTTATCGGGGAGCTCTTCCGCGCTGGAGACGACGCTCGAGGAGGCGGGCTGACCGCTTTCGGAGACAGGGTTCGTCGAGGACGCGACGGGGGTGCTACCACCTGGAGCAGCCGAAGAAGAAGCCGCCGAGGGAGCGGGCCCGCCGCAAGAGGCGAGCATCGACAGCGTTGATAATAAGAATATACCGTTATGAACTTTCATCTTTTTAAACTCCTTCTTCGGTTGATTCCAGATTGTATGGTTGAGGATGATTACATCTTCTTCAGCGTTTCAGCATACGCTTTTTGGAAGAGTTCGTCGATGCTGGTATCGGTGGAGAGGCAGCCGACGACGAGGGAGTTCGCCTGGTTGCGCGCTTCGCCAGATCCGCGGAAGACGGGGGAGGAATAGAGGTCATTGCCGACTTCGGTCGCGCCATATTTGGCGGTCGCGGCCTTGACGACGGCTTCGCCCGTCTTGCCAGTCGCAGAGGAATATTTTAGATAATCATCGGTTTCCGAGACGCTGTAACGGATGGGCAGATAGTCGGTCGTGATGGCCCAGTTGGTCGCGTTCTCGGTCTCCGTGAAGAACTTGTAGAAGAGCCACGACGCGAGCATGCGGTCTTGGTCGATCTCGTTGTTCTTCTTGTGGGCGAGGAAGCCTAAGGACGGGCCTTGGCTGATGACCTTGCGGGCTTTTCCAGCAGCGCGCGGCAAGCGGGCGACGCCAGTGGTGAAGTCTTGAGAGTACTGGTGGGTCGCGCCAGCGGTCGAGCCGATGCAGAAGAGCATCTGTCCCGCGGTGAAGAGGGAGCTCGTGTAGCTCGATTCGCTGTAGGTGCCACCCGTGAGGATGTAGCCCTTGCTGTAATATTCGCGGAATTTGGTCATGAGCTGCTTCATGCCATCGTTGACGAATTCGAGTTTGCCTTCGCCGGTGACTTTGTCGATGGAGGTATAGCCATAGCCATATTGCTCGGCGAGGGTGATGAAGAGGTTGGCGTCGGAGTCATAGCCGAGGACGCGATAGCCATAATCGGGGATCGGGTCGCCGGTGAAGATCTTCGCATCGCTAGGCTGCGCTTCGTTATAGGCGAGAAGGGCGGGGCAGAGATGGTCGAAGAAATCTTCCCAGGTGAGGTCGTCCAAATAGGCTTTGCTAAGCGCGGCGCCGCCGTTGATGGTGGCGTCATAGGCCGCGAGGTTCAAACCGATGAGGACGTCGGCGTTGTAATAGAGGGCCTCGGTGGATTTGCACATCGGGAGCGAGTAAGAACCCGGGAGGGTATACATGCTGCCTTCCGCGAGGTAGGCGGGGAAGATGTCCTTGAGGTCGTTTTTCGTCCAGCCATAGGAAGTGTTGTTGATATAGGGATCCATGTCCGCGCCGACGCCATAGTCCAAGACTTCCTGGACGGCATCGGGATAGCCGACGAACATATCGGGATGCTCTTGGGTCGCGACCTGGTTGATGACTTTGGTCTTGACGTCGTCGTAGCTGCCCGTTTCCTTCTGGTTGACGACGGTGACGTTCGGCTCGATCGCCTTGAATTCGTTGATGATGGTATCGATGGCCTGCTGATACTTATCGTTGAAGGAAGAGGTGAGGTAAATCGTCGTGGGATTCTTGACGTAATAATCTCCGGCAGGCTCGCTGGAGACGACTTCGGGTTCGGAATCGGGTGCTTGCGAAGAAGGGGCGGCCTCGGAGCTTGCGGGGGCTTGCGAAGAAGCGACAGGCGGCTCGGAGGAGTTCGCTGGCTCAGACGGCTTAGCGGAAGAGCTGCCGCCGCCGCAGGCGGTCAGAAGCATCGCGATCGCTAGAGGGAAGAATAGTTTCGTGCTGGATTTCATAGAATGATATCTCCTTTTTTGTATAGAAACGGGTTTCGATGGTACCGTACTAACCTTTCTTGTTGGCCGATTAGCCCTTGATGCCGGCGCGGCCGACGCCTTTCATGATGTATTTACGGAAGAAGATGAATAACAGGAATAACGGCACGGTGACGGCGACGGTCGCGGCCATCTGGTAGCCGTATTCGGTGATGCCCGCGTCGATATCGACGAAGGCCGAGGAACGTAGACCGTTGGAAATCAGGCGGTAATCGGATTGGTTGGTGACGAGGTTCGGCCACACGTAGGAGTTCCAGGTGCCCATGAACTTGAGGATGGTGATGGAGATCAACGTCGGCGCCGCAAGCGGGACCATGACTTTCCAAAGGAATGACCAGTCGGACTTGCCATCGACCTTCGCGGCGAGGTAGAGCTCGTTCGGAATCTGCTTGAAGTTCTGCCTTAATAGATAGATATAGAAGACGGAGGTCCAAAACGGCACAATCATCGCGAGGTAGGCGTCGATGCGGGTTTGGTCCTTGCCGAGCCAGCCAAACGATGCGACGGTGATGTAGTTGGAAATGACCATCATTTCGCCCGGAATCATCATCGTCATCAAGAAGATGGCGAAGACGGCATCGCGGCCTTTGAAGCGTAGACGCGCGAAGGCAAACGCCGCCAGGATGGTGGTTAACAACGTGCCAAGGGTCGAGAAGATCGCAACCACGATGGTGTTGAACATGTAGTTGGTGAAGTCGAACACTTGGAAGACGTGGATGTAGTTGCTCCACATGACGATGGTCGGGAAGAAGGTCTGGGTCGTCGCGCGGATTTCGTCGTTCTGCTTCAAGGAGGTGATGATCATCCAGTAGAAGGGGAAGACGACGATGAGGGCGAGGAACAAGATGAAGGCGTAGGTCAAAACCGTCATGATGATGCGGCTCACCTTTTCGGTGCGCTTGATGGCATCGACGGTCTTGCCCGCTTCTTCGAGCGAGAGGACGATGTTGTCGTTCACGCGGACCGACTTGAAGTCGATGTAGGTTTTCGTGGAAGTATTCTGTTGTGCCATAATCCCCTACTCCTTAATAATGGACCCTCTTCTTCGACGCGAGGAACTGCAGGCCCGTGAACGCCAAGATGATGATGAACAAGAACACGGCGGCCGCCGCTGCGGCGGAGGTGTTCTGGTTGAGGTTTTCGTAGATGTAGAAGACGATCGTCTCCATGTTGGGCTCGCCCGCACGTCCACGGGTACCCGGGCCGTTGAATAAGCCGACGACCGAGGTATATTCTTTCCACGCCCCGATGAAGGATGTGATCAAAATATACAGGATTTGCGGAGATAATAAGGGTACTGTGACTTTTGCGAGGACTTTCCAGCGCGGAGCAGCGTCGATTTGGGCCGCTTGGTAATATTGCTTGTCGATGCCTTGCAAACCCGAGAGGAAGATGAGGATCTTGAACGGGATGGAGGACCAGACGATATACATGACAAGCGGTACCATGGCGACGTATTGGTTCGCGCCATAGATCCAGGTCGTATCGGTGCCGAAGATGAAGTTGATGACGCCTTGGCGGTCGAAGATGACCGAGAAGACCATACCGACGGCGATGGCGTTGGTGACATAAGGGAGGAAGAAAATCGTCTGAAGGATCTTCTGGAACCACTTGATGGAGTTCAGCGCAACCGCGATGAGCAAGGCGATGATGGTCGAGACCGGAACGGTCACGATGACGAGGAGGAACGTATTCGGGATGGCGTAGCTCACGAAGTAGGATTCGTGGGCGCCGTTGGCCTTATCGGTCAAGCCTAAGATGTAGGTGAAGTTGGTCAAGGTCAGGCCATCGAATTCGCCCGAGGCGTATTTGTAGTTCTCCGTGAAGGAGATGAAGATGGTGTTGATAAGCGGATAGATGAGGAAGATAGCGACGAGGATGATGACGGGCGCGAGATAGAGCCAACCTTTCCAGTTGTTCTTGCTGCCGATATCCTCGATGCCACGGGTACGGTAGGCCTTGTCGTTCTTTTTGCTAGAGACCATGCGGATGATGGTCTTGCTCTCGGACTGATAACCTTCCTCGTAGACGGGACGTTCCTCGTCGAAGAGGTCGTTCGCGGTATTGCGCTTGGGGTTACGGATCTCGAGCCAGTCGCGGTTTTGTTTGCGGTCGATGAGCGTGACCACGGCGGTCGGCATCTGGGCGAAGATAAGCGCGAGGATGGAGTACTTAAGGACGAGTTTGAAGTCATATCCTTCCTTGCCGCCTTTGGCAAATTCCTTCTTGAAGGCGCTTAGCCAATAGAAGGCGCAGAGGGAAATCACGACCAAAACCGCGCCGAGAAGGACGAGGCCAGCCGCGGGAAGTCGCTCTTGCTGGGTGGCCGCGCTAGAAAGCTGAATCGCGCCGACGAGGATCAACGCGATGCCTCCTAGAAGCTCCAGTACGGACTTCACGAGGTCGATGAGAGAGCAAATCTTAAATGGTTTCTTCATGTTCCCTCCCCTACTTCACGCGAATCCTTTCCTGGGTCTCGCCATCGAAGAGGAAGATCTTGTTGGGCTTGATCTTCAAGGCGAGATGCGGTTTGGCGTCTTCCGCCTCTTCAGCGGCGACGATGACTTTGAAGGTGGGTTTGGTGCAGGCTTCGTTCTTGGCGACGAGGCTGACGTCGCGGCCGAGGATCTGCACCTGCTCGAGTTCGGCGTGGAGGACGTTCTTATCGTCATCCTTCGCGATGACGAAGCCCTCGGGGCGGACGGCGACGAAGATGTCCTTCTGGCCGAGGTCTTCCTCGGTCTGATAGACGATATCCTCGCCGATATAGACGTTCTTGCCATCCACGCGGCCGTTGAAGACGTTGATCGGCGGGGTGCCGAGGAACTGGGCCACGAAGAGGTTCGCGGGGTTGTTATAGACTTCCTGCGGAGCGTCCATCTGTTGCATGACGCCGAGCTTCATGACGACGATTTCGTCGGAGATGGACATGGCTTCCTCTTGGTCGTGGGTGACGAAGACGGTGGTAATGCCGGTCTCCTGCTGGATGCGGCGGATCTCCTCGCGGGTTTGCAAGCGCAGACGGGCATCGAGGTTGGAAAGAGGCTCGTCGAGAAGCAACACGCGCGGTTTCTTAACTAAGGCACGCGCGATGGCGACGCGCTGCTGCTGGCCGCCAGAGAGCTGATTGGGCTTACGCTCGAGGAATTCGTCGACCTGGACGAGCTTGGCGGTATCGTAGACGATGTCGCGGCGTTCTTCCTTGGTGAGCTTGCGGTGGGCGATGGCCTGCACCACATCGGTCTCGAGGTCGGTGAGCGAGAGTTTCTGGGAAAGTTCCTCGATGAGGCGCTTCGCCATATCCTGGTTGGCCCTCTTGAGTTTGAAGTAGACTTTGACGTTCTTGCGGTCGAAGTAGAGTTTGAAGTCGGAGAAGCTGACCTTGGAGGCCTTGAGGTGGTCTTTGACGGCCTTCTCGAGTTCTTTGTTGGTAACGGCGAGGATGACGTATTCCATGCCGCCGGCGAAGGCATAGCAGGCTTTCGCGGCTTCTAAGGACGCGTCGAGGTCGACGTGCTTGATGCCGCCGACGGTCGCCATGAGCTCATAGCCCTGCGAGGTCCTGGCGATGGCCGCGGTCTCGACTTTGCCAAAGGGCTTGGCCGCATTGGTGAAGGCATTGATGACCTCGTCGATATGGGAGGTCTCGAACTTGAGGCCGAGTTTGCCTTTGAAGGCAACGCGAAGGACCTGATGCTCATCCACTTTATTGACGGTCGCGCGGACGGTGGAATCAAAGAGGGCCTCGGAGGTCTGCTCTTCGTTCTCAGAAGCGAGATTCGCGGGGATAATGCGCGGGAAATTCTCTTTAAATACATCGCGCACGGAAGGAGCGACATTATCGAGGACGACGGTGAGTTTCAGCTTGTTGCCCTCGACGGTTTGGCTGACGGCATATTGCTTTTTGGTCAAGCCGATCTTCTTGCAGAGGGACTCGACCGAACGCACGATGAGGGCGGGGACGTCGTCCGCAGCCAAATCGTATTCGTAATTCAAGGTGAAGCGGAAGAAAGTGACCAGAGGCACCTCGACCTTGAGGTTGGTGAGCGGGAATTCGATGTTCTTATAAATGGACATATGCGGATAAAGCGCATAGTTTTGGAAGACCAAGCCGATGCCACGTTTTTCCGGGGCGAGGTTGGTGACTTCTTGATCACCGAACCACACTTCGCCCGAAGAGGGGACCTGAAGGCCAGAAATCATGTAAAGCGTCGTGGATTTACCACATCCGGAAGGGCCGAGAAGACCGACGAGTTTGCCATCGGGGACGATGAAATTCATGTCCTTGACCGCGATGGTGTCGCGGATGTTCTTTTTGGGGTCGCCCGGGAAGATTTTGGTAAGGTCCTTAATGCGAATTTCCATATTCACTGCTCCTTGAATAATCCTTGGTTAGTTGGTGCCGTCATCGGCGACGTCTTGGTCGAGTTTAAGCTTGATGGCTTCTTTGCGCTTCCTCGCGTTCTTGAAGGAGACGACGAGGTTCTTGATGGTGAAACCGAAGAAGATGAGGCCGAGAATCGTGAAGACGATGACGAAGGCGTCCATCGGGTTGAAGACGACGACCGAGGTCGGCATCAATCCCCAGCGGGCGATGATGAACAAGATTGAGGAGAGGATGAGCCCGAATCCGAGGAAGTTCTTTAGGGCGTTGATGACGAAGCGTTTCGTGTTGACGCGGCGGAATTCATCGTTGCGGAAGCGGCGCTTGGCATAGAAGTAATAGGATACGGCCAGCGCGGCGAAGGCGACGACATAGATCACATAGGTCCAGACGAGCACCGAGGCGACGTTGATGTGCCGCATCGCGTGGGTTTCGGGGATGACGGCGAGTTCCGCAAAGCGGGTGATGACCTCGGACTTGATGATGATGGAATTCTTGGCTTTGTTGTAGAGGTCCGCCTTGATTGAGAAGTTGCAGAGTTCTACCTTGCGGACGTCTTTGGAGTCGAAGCGGTCGATATCCGAGAGGTCGACGAGGAAGCTGATCCGCGACGTGCCCATGCCGACATGGAAATAGGATATCGGGGTGGAAATGCCTTTTTCGATGACCTCCGTGCCGCCGTTACGCTCTAGCGTGAAGCGGTAGTTGGTCTGGTTGAGACTCGTGAACTGATAACGGATTTGGACATCGCCCTTATCGATTGCGGCTTTCTGCGCCTTGAAGGCACTGGAAGCGAGATATGGATAGACGCCATAGCCATCCGTGCCAGCCTGACGGGTGAAATCGACGCTGAACTGGAAGAATTTTCCAATCGTGGCGAAGGAATCAGGCTTTAGCTCGAAGTACTGGTGAAAGTTCGGGGTGTAATCGACGGCGTTGACCGGCTTCGCATAGCGAATGTCCTTCTCGTAATCGGGGATGAAGCGGCCGGTGATCTTGCCTTCGACGATCTCTTGCTTAGCACTATAGAGGTTATGGAAGACGAGCGAATCGAGGTCGACGCGGGTCGTGCTCGTGATTGGAATGTTGAAGAAGGGGGTGGTCTCGTCGATACCGACCTGGGTGCCGACGGCGTTATAGGGGTTGTTCGTGGAAACGATGGGGACTTCCGTGAAGAGGACATCCGGTTTGGTGACCCATTGCTCGCCCTGCTTCTCCTGCATCTTGTATTCGAGGTAAGCGGGGGCTTGGATATCGGAGGCCTTATAGCCGAGGATGAAGTCCGCGCCGACGCCGAAGTCCTTGGAGAGCGTCGCACGAAGGTCTAACGAATCTTCATCGTCTTCGGTGAGGGTATATTCCCATTCGACGTTCGCGTCGGTCCAATCCTCGCCATAGGTGGGGAGCGTTTCGGCTTCTTCGCCTTCCCCTACTTCTGTGAGTTCAGGGGCTTCGCAGAGGATTTTCAACGTCTCCGGGGCCTCAAGAAGAGCGCCAGGAGCGATGGAGGTGATCGTCTTGGGAATGACGATTTCCTCGATGCCGTCGTAATGAAGGACGCCATTGTTGTCGGCACAGACGTTCTCGCCGATGCTGGTGACGTTCATCACAAAGTAGGAACCATAGGAGATGCGGGACGGAACCACGACATGCTCGTCATTGTTGTAGGTGATGCGATAAACGTAAGCGTCGAATTCCTGAGCGACATAAGGCTCTCCGCCTTCAGCCTCGGCGTCTTTGCGTCTGGTGGCTTCCGCCATAACGGCGTCGAAGTTGAATTCGGGGTCGCTTGGAACGACGAAGACGTTGTTCCTCATCGCGCCGTTAGGATAGGCTTCGATGAGCTTGGAGGCAAAGCGGACGCCAATGGCTTCCGCCGAATCGGTCAAGGAAGCGCTGGTGATGACGCAGGAAAGTTCATCGCCACCGGCGAAAACTTCCTCTTCGCCAGCCCAGGGGAGGTCGGCGGCTTCCACATTCGTCTCCGCACGCGCTAAAGAAAATGCGGCCATAGACGCCGCAAAAACCGTAGAGAATGCAGTAATACCAAGGATGAAAGAGCGCACGAAGCCCTTGCTAAGCTTCGGCGTAGTGGGGTTACGTTTAAGCATAGCTCTATATTATAGGAAGCCTTCCCGATTTATCAATGAGAGAGTGCGCCCTACCAATATATATTGGTGTGCTCCCCAAGCGACTTCGCATCCTCCCCTACTCATGGACAAAAAGCGGCTATTGTACATATTTTCCGAATGTTCTCGTGAGAAAAACGCCTCATGAGACGGAAGTTGCCAGCATCACGAGGCGTTTCAACGCTTGGGACTTTTCTTTGGCGATGAGGCCTTATTTGTCGCCTGCCCCATCGACGAAGTCATCGTCATTGGGGTCGCCTTCTTCTTTCAGTTTTTTCTCCTGCTCGAGCAGTTCTTTCGCCTCTTCTTCAGAGAGTCCTTCGAGGGCCACGAGATCCTTCAGGACCTCTTTGTCCTCGTCGGAAAGCTCTTCATTCTCGTCTTCCTCTTTTGGCTCTTCTTTGGAAATTTGTGCCACTTTTGCGTCGTTTTCTTTCTCAAACTCATCAAAAGAGGTCATTTTGCGGGCTTCTTCGCGACGGGCGTTGATGGTGGATAAGTCGAGGATAGACTGCTCTTTCTCGTACTGGGCAAGGGTGGCGTCTTCCGCGTTTATGACGGTCTCTTCCGCTTCTTCTCCCATCGGGGCGTTCATGAGCTGGTCGCGTTGCTCCTTGGATTCATAGGGGATGGTCTTGGCCTTCTCAACGATCAAGGTATGGGTGAGGCGGTCATGCAGCGCTTGGCCGGTCTTTGAGACGGTACGGGTGACGAACCCTGCTGCGGCGAGGAGCAAGGCAAGGGGCATGCCGATGCCGCCGATGGGGATGGCGAGCATCAAGGGAATCGTGGTGATGATAGCTTGGCGGAAGATGAGATGCGCCTTCGGGGCGGGATAACCTTCGACGTCGAGCACCATGGTCCCGAAAAGGAGCTTGCCCACGCTGCGGCAGCCAGGTACGCATAATGGCACGAGGAAGAAGACGATGATGGCCGGGGCGACATAGGAAGGAAGCATCGAGAGGTAGGAATAATAATTCAGCGTTCCCGCATGTCCTAGAAGCGTCGGCTGGGCGGTTAAATGCGCGACGGCATCGACGTAATATCCCTTGATCGCATTGTTCGATTGAAGATAGAACTCATTCGCGAGGGCGGCGTGGTATTTCGCCTCGTCCTTGCCCGCGACGGGCTTGGACGTGAAGTCGTCGGCGATGGAGGGGACGAAGGACGAACCTTCGTCTTTATAGCCAAAATAGTTCTCGTAGATGTAACGGCCATACGCTTGGTCGAGCGCGCTCACTTCCTGTCCATAGGCGGGGATCGTCGGATTCCCTTCCCTACTGCTTCTTACGGAGAGGTTGGAGGAATAATCGCCATGGGTAGGGACGACCACGGTCATGTAGTTCCAAATGATGTTGATATACTTCTTGTAGGCATAATCTTCAGGGGTCGTCTCTGTGGTGTCCTTGTAGACGTAATAGGCGAAGGCCTGGCTCCCCTGCTCCTCCACCAACGCGGAGTCGCGGATATATTCGTAACGGCCCGTAAGTGCGGTCTGATAAGGCCCTTGGTCGAGGAAAACGGGCTTGCCTAAAGCAAAGTAAATGCCGACGGCAAGGCCGATGAAAAGCAACAAATCCACGAGGCTCGAAAGGGTCATCCTTCCGAATTTCGCGGGGGTTATGTGGGGTTTTTCGTTGATATTTTCCATAAAAGTCACTGATTCTTAAGACGGAATTCGACCGCGCGGTGGAGATAGTCAGCATAGTCGGGATCCTGGCACATCATCTTTCCAGGTACGTCGCTTAGCTTGGCGACGGGGACGCCGTTGACGTATTGGAGTTTGATGACGATGTTGAGGGCAGGGACGCCAGTATCGTTGCTGAAGTGCGTGCCGATGCCAAAGGCGACGTTGGTAAGCGGCGAGAAATGCTCATAGACGGCCTGCGCCTTCTCGCAATCGAGCGAATCGGAGAAGAGCAAGGTCTTCGTCTTCGGGTCGATGCCGTAGGAACGATAATGGTTGAGGATCTTCTCACCCCACTCGTACGGGTCGCCCGAGTCGTGGCGGACGCCGGTGAAGTTGTTGCACATCGAGCGGTCAAAGTCGAGGAGGAAGAGATCGGTTGTAAGCGTATCGGTAAGCGCGGTGCCGTTATCGCCTTTATATTCGTCATACCAGTCGCGGAGGGCGGAAGCGTTGGTATAGGCGAGTGGAATCGTCGGAATGCCTTGGTACATCTGCACGAATTCATGGGCGTAGGTACCGACGGGCTTCAGCCCGAGCTGATAGGCGAGCAAGACGTTGGAAGTGCCGACCAAGTTACGGTTTTTGGCCTTCCTCATCATGGTTTCGATCATCTCCTTCTCCCATTCGAAAGAGAGGCGGCGGCGGCAACCGAACTCCGCAAAGCGGAACGTATAGGTGCCGTTGTTGAACTTCTTGATCTTATCCGCCAGGCGTTTTCTAGCGCCCTCAAGGAGCTCATCGTAGTTATATTTGCAACGGAAATAGACCTCGTTGATGATCTCAAGCAGATAAATCTCGAACTGCATCGCCGCGAACAAGGGTCCCGTCACGGTCAGGTTCAACGTCCCATCAGGCCGTAGACCGACGCTGACGTAATCGCGCATCGGCCTCCAAAGGCGGAGGAACTCGATGAAGTCCGGCTTCAAAAAGCGAATGGAGCGAAGATAGTCGAGTTCTTCATGATGAAACTTCAGTTTGCAAAGTGCATCGATCTGCTCGGAAATCTCCTGCAACATCTCCTCCGTGAACTTCACGCCCTCGTTACGGCACTTGAAGACATAGACACCCATGAGGTTGTTGTGCTTATGGAAAATGACCTGATTCATGTTGAATTTGTAGAGGTCGGTATCCAGCAATGAGGTGACGATTGGAGCGAATTTCATAGTTCTACCTGCTTTTGTTCTTTGAACAATATTGCGGACTTGGGAAGGAAAATTCAAGGAATATAGAAGTCTTGGCCGCCAATTTTGGCCATTTCGATTGCAAAAAAGACACCGTAATTTCAAAAGCGATGGCTTTTTGCGGCGATTTTCGCGCAAAACCGCACTCTTTATTCAAAAGTGTTCATAAACAAGGCGTATGTATCAAAAGCAGGCAACGCGAATGCGATTTTCCCATAAGCGTCCGCTCGTAGATACCCGCGCTTCATCAGCCTTCTCCGATAGTTCTGATAGTTGCTTTCGCTCATGTGAAGCCGTGACCGTACATCCAGTGCTTCTTTAGACGTTGATTCTGCAAGAGCGACGAGGAAAGCCTTATCCACCTTCGTCAAATCACGCCAGAGCACATCGTATCCATTACACCATAAATGGGTGGAGACGGCCTCCCATAATTCTTCGTCAATTTCGGTCTTCTTCTGTTCATATAAAAAGTGGCCAAGGACTTGATAGGCATAGGCATAGCCTTCCGTCCTCTTCGCTAGAACGGCCGCGGTTGAAAGGGAAATATTCAATGCCTTTGAGTATTCAATCGCCTCCTCGCCTAAGTCGAGCGGTCCCAAATTTATCTTTGGAAGTCTGGAAAGGAACGACATAGAACGGTCGGAGGAAATAGCTTCTATGTTTTCACGGATACCGGTCAATAAAAGGCAAAGAGGAACATCCAAGCCCATAACCGATTGAAAGAAGTTTGCAAAGAGGCGAAGACTTTCCGTGGCAACCACCTCATCAATCGTCACCAAGATTCGTTTTCCATGCTCAAAAGCATCCTTGGTCAACTGTCGGGCAACTATTTCGGGATCGTCGCTGAGTGGTTGCTTTTTCACGGTCAGGGAAACATATGGAGCACCAAGCGTTAAGGAAGATTCACTGAACAGCTTGTTTTTCTTCCCCTCCTCAAAAAGGGTCTGAGAATAAGAACGAATCAGGTCACCCTGCGCATTTAAGTCTAAGACAATCCAACCATGTTCGCGTAGAAGGCATGCGGTTTCGCGCATAATGACTGTCTTTCCGCAGCCACGAATGCCCGTAAACAAATAAGCTTGGTTTTGGGGCATGTCTTTTTCAAATTCCTCGATAATCGAGTGGACGGTATCTCTCCGTGGCACGATGCTGGATGCAACCTTGCCAAACATCAAAGTAAAAGGATTCCCTTGCATATCACTCAGCCTCCGAAACAATAATGTAACTTTGAAAATTTTGTGCAACTCTATGTAACTTTGTGCAACTTCTAGAAATTTGTGCAACTTTGTGCAACTTCGAGGGCGGCAAATAAAACCCCTAGAGCATTTCCAGGGGTCGAATTCTCTATTCCGCTTCAAGCGGATATACCGGCATGGGGAGGAGCTTATGCAAGGACCCGCGGTGCATGCGCTCGATTTTTTCCACCACTTCTTTTGGAGGCATCGCGCGGCCACGGAGATAGTCGTCGAGCTGCTGATAGGTAAACCCGAAACGCTCCTCATCGGTCTGGCCACACATCCCATCCGTGGGCACTTTATGGCTTAAGACATAGGGTAAGCCGAGGATATCGCCTAGTTCCATTACCTCGCCGGCGGTGAACTTGGATAAGGGGCTAAAGTCCCCCGCGGCATCACCGAACTTAGTGCTATAGCCGACGTAATCCTCCGAAAGGTTGCAGGTATTGACGACGCGGGAATTCCCGACTAACGCTCCGATGCCATAAAGGGTCATCATGCGGATGCGGGCTGGGGTATTCGAGGTATAGGCCAAATTCAAATCCATGGCGGTTTTGCCTGCGATTTCCGCAGTTAAGGCATCATAGGTCTTACCGATGTTGATCACGTAATGCTTGATGCCTAAATGATTCACAAGCATATAGGACTTATCGATGTCGCTCTGCTCGTTTTGGGGCATAAGGACGCCGATGACGCGGTCTGCACCGAGGGCTTTGACGCATAAGGCAGCCACGACCGAGGAATCCTTGCCACCCGATACGCCGATGATGACTTTGGCCTCGCCGACGGTCTTTTGAATCCATTCGATAAGCTTGGGTAATTCAGCGTGCAAATCGATCGTCATAGAAAACTCCTTCGCCCGTTTGGGCACGATACTTCTTGATTATAAGGCATTGTTCTAAAGACAAAAAGACCCCGACCATGTTGCCATGATCGGGGATATACCAATGAATTGGTTTCTTATTTGATGATCTCGGAGACGGTGCCAGCGCCGACGGTACGGCCACCTTCGCGGATGGAGAACTTGGTTCCCTTTTCCATAGCGATCGGGTGGATGAGCTCGACGGTGAAGGTAACGTTATCGCCAGGCATGACCATCTCGGTTCCAGCGGGAAGGGTGATGGTGCCGGTGATGTCGGTGGTACGGAAGAAGAACTGAGGACGATAGCCGTTGAGGAAGTGGGTGTGACGGCCACCTTCTTCTTTCTTCAAGATGTAGGTCGCAGCGGTGAACTTGCTGTGCGGGACGATGGAGCCGGGCTTGGCAAGGACCTGACCACGCTCGACCTGGTCATGGGTGATACCACGGAGAAGCGCGCCGATGTTGTCGCCGCCCTGAGCGAAGTCGAGGGTCTTGCGGAACATTTCGAGGCCGGTGACGACGGTGTTCTGGGTAGGACGGATACCGACGATTTCAGCGGGATCGTTGAGC
>JAFSVB010000175.1 GCA_017450325.1 Bacilli bacterium
CCTATTTCTAAGGTCTTCTTCCGTAAAGGTTTCGGCGAGGATGTCGTCGGGTTCATCCTCTCCTTCCTCGTCTTCGTTCTCGTCGGTTTCTTCCGGCGCGTCGTTCAAGGCAGAGAGCAATGTTGCCACGTCTTGGACGTTGGAACGCTTCTCAGGAAGAGCGAAGGCAGCATAAATCTTCGCGACTTCATCCAAGTTGGATTCGATGGAAACGAAGCGCCTTTGGTAAGACGTAAGCGCCTCGTCCAGAAGGTCGACGAGTCGATCCTCGCGCCACTCGGCGATGCATTCTTTTAATTCATCCCGCAAGAAAACAAACGCATCCAGCGCATCCTCGGCAAGGTGGAGATTTTGCGGTAAAACTGGCGAGACATGAAGGCTGCGCGCAGTCATAAACTCGTTTTTCACCCCGGCGGAGATCGAAGAAGAGTTCAGCAAATTGGGATGTACATCGTAGGTGAAGGGGACGTCCTGGAAAAGAATGTAGACGCCTTTCTCCCCTTGGTCTCGTCCGACGATATAGACGGAATTCTCCGCGCGGGTCAAAGCGACGTAGAGCAAGCGAACGTGCTCTTGTTCTTCCTCGTCGAGTTCGGTCAAAGCTGCCTTGCGTAAAGGCAAAGTAAGATAAGGTTTCTCTTCTTCGTCGTCCTCAAGGGAAGGCGGATCGAGGCGCGGGAAGCATAGGCCAAGGTCTGCATTGAACTGGAACGGCGGATAGTAAGAGCCACCACCGCCGACGCCATTATCCGAGGCGGGGAGGTAGACGATTTTCCGCTCCAGCCCTTTGGAGGCGTGGATGGTCATGAAATCGACGGCGTCGCTATTCTCGACGATGGTGTCGCTGGATATCTCAAGGCTACGCTTGTCGATGTCATGGAAAAGCGAGATGAATTCTCTTAGCCCTTTTCCAAGACCTTCACCCTGGCAAATCAGCGTGTAAAGAGACTCGATTTTGGAGACGTTGTCCTCGACGTCTCCGATGAGGTAAAGCTTGTCGATAATGTGGAATTCCTGAAGCAAGGATAGAAAGATTTCACGGAAGGAAGAATTTTCGTATTTCGCGCAAAATCCTCGCAAATCAAGCATTATTTTGTCTTTGTTCATCGCTTCTTCGCGGCTTTTTTCATCCTCGATAGAAAGTAGGCGATGGAGTGTTTCATCGTCGTATTGATAGATGTAACTACGGGCGACGGAGGCGAAGCGATGGGCGAATTCTTTCGTTGGCAGACCAAACGCGTATCCAAGCAAATCCATCAAGGACTGGAGCAAGATGACCGCGTTGACTTCGCGAAGATTGACGGACACTTTGTTATTGAGGGCGATACCGTTTTCATAGAAGAGCTTCTGGTAGACGCGAACCGAGTTCTTCCGCCTTACGAGAATGCAGAAATCGCTCTTTCGGCATGGGCGCGTGCCTTTGATTTCACGGTCGAAGACAAGGAACCCTTCGCTCAGTTTCTTTTGAATGTCGGAAAGGATGGCGCGCGCTTCGTATTCGTTATCCTGGAAGCGGGTATAGCCCTTGAAGCGGGGCTCAAGCTTCTCACTTAGCGGCGGCACGATGCGGTGTACCCCATAGGCTGGGATATCGGTGTGGTAGAGGTTTACGCCATCGTCATAATGGAGGCGTTCCATCTCATCGAGGTAATCGATGCCACCCATATCCAATCTCATATAGTAAGAGAAGATATGGTTGATGTCATGAAGGAGACGTTTTGCCGAGCGGTAGTTCTTGTTCATCGGGATGACGCGGGCTCCCGCTTCGGCGAGGTAGCGGCGTTGACGGTCGCGGAATAGTCCGACATTGCTGCCACGGAAAGCGTAGATCGATTGCTTGGCGTCCCCGACGCAGAACAAATGGGCGCGCTCACCGAGTGCGTTCGTCCGCAGCAACCCTTCTAGGAAGATTTCCTGCGCGTCGTTGGTATCTTGGTATTCGTCGACCATGATGTAGCGGAAGCGCTGCCGGAGTTCTTCGGCGATATCCTCGTAACGAGGGTCTGTAAAAATGGACAAAACGAAAGCGCTGACGTCCTCAAAGCTGAATGCGTTGTGGGAGAGACGGTATTCGCTTAGGCGACGTTCCACCTCTTCTACGAGGTCGAAAAGAATATCCGTTCCTTCCTGAAAGTCCGTCAGGAAAATGGACTCATCTTCGAGCGATCCGAGTTTCGAGGCATCCGCGAGAATGGGTTTAGCGCCTTTTAAAGCGACGAAAACCGGGGCATGGCGAGGGGCATGAACGCAACCTTTCTTGCGCGCCCCGGGATATTGGCTCCCAAACCAAACCTTTTTATAGTTCTCGAGGTATTCGCGGCAACGGACGGGATATTCCTCATCCCCTAAGTCCAAGAGGCCGCGGAGTTTCTCAAATTCGTCTCTAAGGAAGTCTTCAGGGCCCACTTTGTCTTCGTCTTTCGTGAGGAAAAGGTCCTTAAGCGGGGACTTCCATAAAGCAAGGCTGGTGAGGCTTTTAGGCAATTCCGTGAAGTCGATGGCCTTACCGTTTGTGGCGTAGTAACTGCTGAGTTGATCCTTGACATAAGCGGCGCGCAAAACGGACGCGAGGCTTTTCTTGCTCGCCTCGACGATGTCGTGGTAGAGGGTCGCGGCAAATGCTTTATTTTGGAAACGGTCCTTGTAGGTCGCAATGTAATGGGCGCGGGCATCCGGAGTAAACCGGTGGAGGCATTCTAAAAGATAGAGAACGGATTCCATAATGGGGTCTTGGTTCTTTAGGCCGAGCTTCTCCATGAAATCGAGCAAGGCAAGGCGGCGTAAGGGATCGCGGTACGCCTCTTCGAGAACCAGGTCCACCGCCTCTGCTTTCTTTTGATCGGCAAGAGATTCCGGGAGGATGGTAAAACTCGGGGATACGCCGAACCTTCCTGCATATAGACGCAGCAAGTAGGCATTGAAGGAATCGAAGGATTGCACATGGCTAGAAAGCATCTTAGGGTATTCTGGATGGTTTCGGCCGAAACGGGAAAGAATGCGTGTCTTCATCTCGTAGGCGGCGTTATTCGTAAACGTCAATACGAGCAGCTCATCCGGGGCGACTTGCCCTTGGACGATCAATTCGAAGACGCGTTCGGAAAGCGTCTTGGTCTTCCCAGAACCCGCTCCCGCGGAAATCAGGATGTCTTCGTTTGCGGAGGCGGAGATAGCGGCTTGCTGTTCATCGTTGAATGGCATCGTTCTCGTCCTCCTTTTCTTTGTTTTTCTTGGGAGCGAAATGCTTCCTCACGACTTCGGAATAATCTTTTTTATCGCGCGAGAATACGTGATAGCAAACGTCCTTATAAGGGCAATTGCGGCAATTGATGTTGCGGGCGCTCACCTTGTCGCGAAGATTGCTCGCGGTCGGGGCGAGCGGGAAGATGCCCTTCTCGATGCGGTGGATGATCGAAAGCGTGGCATCCACGCTGTCGTCAAGCAGTTCTTGGACGCTATAAGGGCGGGCTTTCGGAACCATGGAAACATGGCCTTCCCCTTTGTCATCGAACGTATAGTTTCCCGCGTAAAGGAACCGTCCCTTGCACGTGCTCTTGGCCTCCTCTTCATCAGAGACGATCGCCGTGTTATCGAACTGCTCCCAAAAGGGAAGGTCCATAAGGAAGACGCCGTTGCCACGCAGGGATTCATATGCTTTTTTCACGGTTAATAAATCACGGTCATCATCGTGGAAAACCTTCTTTATCCCCGCAAAATCGACACTTTTTATTCCTATACCACCAAAAATAGCCTGATGGTTTTCGCCGAACTTCTCTTGTTTGAGCGCATAGTAATATAGCGGCAATTGAGTCGAGCTCCCTAAGAACGCGCCAAAGGGTTCGAACTTCTCATAGCCTGATTTATAGTCGAGCAGAACATAGTAATGGAACTGTCCTTTCCCACTGACGAGCAAAGTGTCAATGCTCCCGGTGAAAAGATAGTCGCCTTTATCGTCGGATAAAGTCCACTTAACGTGGTATTCTGGATGGGCTTCTGTAATCTCCGAGTGTTTTAATTGTGCGCGAATAAAGGGGATGTAGCGTCGCAAGTTCGCCTTCGTAATCTCGATAAGAACATCATCGTAAGGGATGGCTTCGTCGCCTTTTTTCCGCCGTTCTTCATAATAGGCATCTTCACCTTCTTGCAGGGCCTTCTCGACATCAAAATCCGGCTGATAGACCTTTTCGAGTGCCTTATGAATCAATATCCCGGCATAACTTGGACGGGCATCATAGTCCGACTTGGGCAGCACGCTTTTAAGATAGTAACGGTATGGGCAGCGGACGTAGGACTCAAGGTTGGTAACCGACCATTTCTCGCGGTTATGATGGTAGGAGGGAATCCCTTTAAAGGTCGAGTCGTAGGAGCGGTATTCATCCAGTGTGGAGGTAAAGAAACTACGGTCGAGTTCACGCATATGAAAGAGCTTCGCTGAAGCGGATGTATGAACCCCGACGGGCGTCTGGAACGAGGGAGGGGTAACCTTCGCCCATTTGTACTCTTCGACGAATTGGGAATCATAGATTTTCTCATCGAGATGCTCTTTGACGCGGGAGAGCAATCCAAAACGATGAAAACGGAGGTAGTTCGCTTTCTTCCGCCGCTCTAGTTGAGTATTCACGTAGCTCGGGTTTGCGCCCATCGAAAGTTTCGAGGCATCGTCGAGGACGTCGTCATCGGTAAAAATCTTGTGGAAGATGCCATACTGAAGGCAAGTCAAGTAAACGGTCTTACTCGGCGTGAAGGCGAATTGATCGCTGCAGGCGATGCCTTCTTCCGGCAGCGCGAGCGGCTCTTTGGTCGACACGAGGATTTCGTATAACGAAGCATACGCTAGAGGGAAATCGAGTTGTTCCAGTTCGTACTCTTCAATATAAGGCTTCAGGACAGCGGACGCTCTTTCGTCGACCTTCTCAAGATCGAAGCTCCCCTGCTCATGGATTATTTCCATCGCTAGAGCGATTTCGGGACGTGCGAAAAGCGATGAGCGCGTCGCAGCGCGGACGGGGATGCCAAAAGAAGCGCCGAGAAGTTTTAGATAATAGAGGTCATTCTCGTCTTGGATGTGCAGCATCACGTCTTTGGGATCGATGGTTTTATGTAAGAAGCCTTCGCGGAGGGTCGCGAAAAGGTAGGTGAACTGCTCGTACTTGTTCTGAAAGACGAGATGGTCGTTTTCTTTTGACGTGATGTCACGGATGGGGAGCATGCCTAGCGACTCGAATGTCGCATCGACGAACGAATAGCCCTTCCGTGTCAGAATCGCATGGATTTCGATATCTTCTTGCATTTCGAGGAGAATGAGCTTCGCGTTCCGCAGTTCGAATTTGCCAACGGGATCGACCATTTCGATGTCACGAGGCAATTTGTTCCATAAAGCCAACGCCTTCTCGTTCTTCGCAATATCGGCGACGCGGAGGATCCGCATCCATTTCTTCGCCGCGACATAGTCCATGCCCTGCCGCAATAAAAACGGAATCGGGTTTTGTCGGAAGCGGAAGGAGCAGCGGTCCAAAAGCCCATCTACGTCGATGAGCTTAAAAGGTTGTTCTGGGTGTTTCTCACGGAAAGAAAACAGCAATGGGAAATAGTCGGAATCCGTGATGATAATGGTCCTGGAATCAAATTTCATCGGACCATTATTTTACTTCTTCCTACGTAGTAGTAACAAGGAGTTGAGGATGCAAATCACACTGACGCCGGTGTCCGAAAGAACGGCCACTTCCATCGGCAGTTTCTCATGAAGCGTCATGGCTAAGACCATCACCACGGCCTTCACCAGCAAGGCAAAAGCGATATTGGCGATGATGGCCGCGCGGCAGCGCTTGGCGACTTTGCGCGCTTCCACAAGGGCAATCGGGTCGTCGCGCAACAGGAGGATATCCGCCTCCTCGATCGCCAAATCCGCGCCGAGTCCGCCCATCGCTACGCCGATATCGGCGCGAGCTAAGGCAGGTGCGTCATTGACGCCATCCCCAAGGAAGCAAACCACGCCGTTAGCCTTGCGTTCTTCCCCCTCAAGAAGGCTGAGTTTCTCTTCCGGAAGCAATCCTCCACGATATTCATCCGCGCCGACTTCCTCGGCGACAGATTGGGCGTTATTCATGGTATCTCCGCTAAAGATCTTTACGAAAATCCCATCGTTTTGCAGAGATTTTACCATGTTTTTGCTATTTTCTTTCAAGGAATCCTCCATGTTGATTTCTCCGAGAATCCGTTGCTCGTCAAAGAGGAAGATGTCAACGCCCGACTTGCTTTTTGGAGCCTCGAGTTCATGTTTTTCCAAGAACGCATGGCTTCCTGCGTAATAGAGTTTTCCCTCCACTTTTCCCTGAACGCCTAATCCAGGGATTATCTGGAAATCCGTGACTTCCCTTTGCTTCGCCTGAACGAAATAGCGCACGATCGCTTTAGCAAGCGGGTGGGAAGATACCGATTCAAGGCTCGCGAGGATGGACTCGACTTCCTTCGCGTCGATGTCCTCTGCATGGTGAAACGACTTCACCGCGAATTCGCCCTTTGTCAGGGTTCCGGTTTTATCCGTGACGAGCGTCTTCATGCGGAGCAGTTCATCCAAATAGGAGGCGCCCTTGATCAGAATGCCCTGCTTGCTCGCCTTGCCTAGCGAAGCAAAATAAGCAAGCGGCACGGAAATCACCAAAGCACAGGGGCAGGAGATCACGAGCATTTCCAAGCTGGTGAAGACCGCGCTTCTCCAAGATGGCCCGAAGAACCCGGCAACCAAGAGATAGACGACGGCGACGAGGAAGATGGCGGGGGTATAGATGCGGGCGAACTTGGTGATGAAGCGCTCGGCGTTGCCCTTCTTCTCCAACGAATTATTGATGAGTTCTAAAATTCGCGCCGCGCTGGAAGAGGCATAGTCTTTGGTTGCTCGGATGATGATTTCGCCCTCCGTGAGCATCGTTCCGGAATAGACGGAAGAGCCTTCCGACAAAGCGACGGGGACGCTTTCCCCCGTCAAGGAAGAGGTATCGCAATACCCCTGACCGCGAAGGACGACTCCGTCAACGGGGATGGACATTCCATAGTTCACATAGACCACATCCCCGGCGATGAGCTTCGATGCATCAATGCGTTCGGTATGGTCCCCATCGACGAGCAAGGCTTCGGAAACGCGGCTCGATACCGCGGACTCGATCGAGCGGGCGCTGCGTCTTACGGCGATGGATTGCAGCGCTTCGCCTAACTGCCAAAGCATACAGACGAGAATCGCTTCGAAATGCTCCTCCATCTGGAAGACATCGTTCCCAAACGCGCGGGCTTGGCCTTCATAGCCATGTTTTAAGGAAGCGAGCACGAACGCGCCGATGGAGGCGATGGAGATGAGCAGGTATTCATCTAAGGGGTTTCGCATGTGGATGACGTTCTGAAGCACCTTCCACACAATGTCGTATTCGATAATCAGCAAAGCGCTGACATAAAGGGAGAAACGCACCCAATAAAGATCCTTGAAAAAGAATCCGGTCAGCAAGAAGACGAGCGCGCAATAAGCGACGCGCAAGAAGAGAAAGAGCGTTCGAAGATCTTTTTTCTCCTTCTTTTGCCCTAGCTCGGCAATCTCGATGGGATCTCCTTCCACTTCGCGAATCGTGTCGAGCAAATCGGTGATCGCAAGCTCTTCGTCCTTGTAGGTTACATAGAGTCTTTCTTGGAGAAAATCGAGACGAACGGACTCGATTTTGGGATGCTTAGCGAGGTGCGCCTCGGATTTCTCGGCGCAAGAGGCGCAGTCAAAACCGCATATGGAATACACGCGACGGACCATTGGACTATTTCTCCAAGACGTGCTCCAGCACCACTTCAATCAGTTTTTGAACGTGGATATCGGAAAGGGAATAGAAGACCTGACGACCATCGCGCCGGGCTTGGACAAGGTCGGCGTCTTTGAGGATCTTCAGCTGGTGAGAGACGAGGGATTGGCTCGCGCCGACGGCGGCGACGATTTCATTGACGTTGCGTTCTATCGGCTCCTTGGGCGATGTTTCCTCCGCAAAGTTCTCCCCCAAAAGGCAAAGAAGAATCTTAAGACGGGTTTGGTCGCTGGCGATGCTCAGCATATCGGCCATATTGGCGAGGGTAATTTCATCGATCATGAGGTCTGGCCTCCTGCAATGAATATATACCTAATAAATATATGAATCAATATTTATATGAATATTTGTTCATCAATTGTTCGCGCAATCAGAAAACGACGTTTAAGTCCACGCCTCAACGAAGCGAATCGCAAAGACCGACAATAATCGCCTCGACCTCGAAAGGGTCTTCGATGTCGACCAACAGCATCGTTTTCGCGCCAGGGTATGGGATTTCTTCACGGAAGCCTCGTCCCTCAACCGCAGGCGATTTCTTTATCAAGAATCGATTGTCGTAGATTCCGCCGAAAAGAGTATCGCCCGCATAGAGCAAGAACTCCCCCATCATTTTCTTGTAATGGACATTTGGCACGTAGCGAAGAAGATCGAGGACATATTCTAGATAATCGTTAGAACTCGGCATAAGACACCTCGCGAACTTGTTCCTAAATAATAATGCGACATAGAGACGATAGAAAAAAAGACCGCTACTTGCGCTAACGACAAGCAACGGTCCATTTCTCTGTTCAGGATTATGGTGATTTTTATTTCTTCTTCGCCATGAAGTCCGCGGCGGCGGGGAGAATCGCGACGACACCAGCAGCGATGTAGAGAATCGCGCCGATGATCCAGCCAGCTCCGATCGCAATGTTGTTTGGAACATCCAGGTTGTTCGCTCCGAACCAAGTCGGGATGACGATGAACATGAAGATGCCAGCGATAACAAAGCAGATGACCGCGATGAGGTTGAGCAAGCCCGCGAATTTCACAAGCGCATTGACTTTAAGAAGCGGGAGCACAACGCCGCAAAGGACAATGATAAGACCAACAAGGCCGAGGATCCAGCCGATGAGCGCGAGGGCGGACGGGCTGTAAGTGACCGCGAGCGCGCCGAAGATCTTTTCAGAACCGCCAAAGACAGCAATGGTGCCTTTAACGGCAAAATCGGAATTGGTGCCGACGATCGCAGGGGTAGCCATCATCAAGATGAAGGCGACAAGAGCGAGGAGCAAGGCACAAATTCCAGAATACCTTAGAAACTTTTTCATTCTTTTCTTTCCTCCTGAACGCTGGAATTATATACCCGATTCACCTTCTTGTGCGTCCGGATTCTGGCGTATGCGAAAAAACAGGATTTCAGATATTGAAATGTTGCCTATCATCATTAGCTTTTTTCAATCGTTCTCATGACTAGAACAACGCTTTTCCGCAGTGGAGAATCGGGACTATAGAGGATTATCAATTTAAAAATAATCGGGGTTTTGCGTGGAAAACAATAGATTTAATAGGATATTCCCGGATTTCCGTCTAATCCTGTTTGGCCGGCCTTACCGGAC
>JAFSVB010000176.1 GCA_017450325.1 Bacilli bacterium
ACCGTTTGGAAGGCGGACCAAAAGACATGCTTCCCGTAAGAAGAAAGCTGCGGCGGAATTTTGAGAAGGGCATCATCAGGGGCGATTACCTTTTTGGCGAAGAACTTCTTCTCTCCCTTATTGAGAAGAGCTCCGATGATGAGGCGGAAGCGGATTATTATCGGACGATGCTTTGCCTAGCTAGGATTCGGCTAGGGAAATCGCCGGTTTGACGGAAACCACTCTCCAGATTGAGCTCTCTGACGATGAAGTGTATATTTTCTTAGCGAACAAACCTCTTTTTATTGGGATTGCCTTGGTTGCGGAAAGGATTGCATTTATGGATTACGAAGTATTTTATGGAACGCTCTCAGAGCGTGAGAAGAAACTGAAGGAAGCTCTTCTTGCTGTAACGAAGGCGAACAAAGCCTTGGAAAAGGCGCTGGAATTTGGAGACCTCAAGAATCTCGTCTCCTCCATCGAAGACGCAAGCGAAGCTTCCGCTAGATTAAGCGAAGCCGCCTCTAACGCCCTTGCCGATGCCAAGAGGTTCGACGGCAAAGCCTATTTCGCTTCAGGAGATTACGCGACCCAATTGCTCGCGGAGTGCAAGCGCCTTGGAATCGATGTGCGCGGCGAATATCCCGTCTATGAGATGTTCCCGTACCGCGTGAAACTCGACGAGGAAAACCAAGAAGTCTCCATCGATAGGAAAAAGTATCCTTGCCTCCGTCCCGCGAAGCTTGCTTCGATCATCAAAGAAGGTCAAGACAAACTGAACAAGGCTCCATTCAAAGCAGAGACTTTCCTCAATGAATTGTCCGACGCCTATGATCTTGCTCTTCTGAAACTAGGAAAGACGGAAGGGACCGATATCTATCTGAACGTGCTTTACAAATTCCTCGTCCCGATGGCGAGAAGCCGCAAGGAATACGACATGCAGGCCTATGCGTTTGACCTTGCTAGGCTTTACGCCCAAGGAATCGATCTGCTTACCAAAAGCGGCAGAGGGTTCCAATTCGGGCCAAGCCGCGATTTGTCCAAAGCCATCCGCGTCCTCGATGACGAGGGCAAGGAACAATACCTTGCCACGATCGGCTTCTTTAAGCGCTGATCGCTAGGCGAAAGTTAGGAGGAAGACATGTCTCGGTTCATAAAGAAAGGAACGCTGGAGGAGTTATCCATTTTCCTTAGGTACAACTATCTCCAGAGCTACATCTCTAACGGAGGGAGCAAAATCAAATTCGTCACCGGAAGCGAGAAATCCGGCAAATCCGCTTTCCTTGCGCTTACGGAAAAGGAGGCCGAGGAAGCGGGATTCAAGGTTGTGCACCTTTCCGCGAGGGAAGTTCCGATGTACGACTTCAAGGATCTTTATTCCTCCATCGTCATGCGCGTCGACCTGCCTGAAATCCTCTCCCGCTGCAAGGACAAGGTCATCCTTAGCCTTGGTTATGACCCGAAAGAGATCCCCGAGGGAAAGGATTTCATGGAGTATTTGGCTTCCATCGACGAAGGAGACGCTTTGACTAGGCGCGCCATCAGAAAGAAGATCGAATCGATGTTCTTGTCGAACCCATATTTCGATTCCAATTTCTCCTTGGCTTGCTCCATGATCGTCGGATCGATGCTCGGCCATCCAAAGCTTGACGACATTTCCTTATCCACGATTTATTCCTATTTGGGGGCAGAGAAGGAACTCAAGATGTCCGCGATACGCCTCGTTGGACTTGCCCCCAAGAAAATCAACAAGACGAACGCGAGATTGATGCTCAATTCCCTTGTTGAGGTCATATTGCTTTCTGGCTATGAGGGTTTAGCCATCTTCGTCGACGATTTCGATGCGATTCTGAACCGCAGCGGCCTAGACGCGATTCGTTACACCAAGATGCGGCGCGAGGATGCATACGAAAGCATTCGCGAACTGATCGATTCAATCGACGCGATGCATAACGTCTTCTTCTTGTTCGCCTTCCATCGTGTGTTGCTCGATGACGAGAATGCGGGACTTAAATCCTATCAGGCCCTTTGGATGCGCATCCAGAACGAAATCGTGGGCGAGAGGTTCAATTGCTTCGCCGATGTATTGGATCTGGACCGCTATGGAGAACTCTTCTTCGACGCGTCCGATTTGCGCGCGATTTACGAATCGCTTGCGGATGCTTATCGGAATCCGAAAAACGGTATTGCGATAAGCGATGAAGAATTGCTCCGCCTGAAGGAGAAATCCAAGAAAGGCTCCTTGGGTATCATGGGGCTCCTCGAAGGAGAACTCCTCGAAAGAATGAAGGGTAGTGTTGGAAATAGTGGAGGCGAAGCAGATGAATAATGAAGCAAGGGGCGTCATTGAGGCGCTTCGATCCGGAATACCGTCGAAAGCCGTCGGCTCCTATTTCTCGGAATCCAGAGCCTCCACGATGGGCAAGATCCATGGCAAGATCGACTCCGTCACCCGCGAAGGTAGATCCTCTGGAATGGTCGTCGTCGGGAAGTATGGCGAAGGAAAGACGCATCTTTTAAACGCGATTGATGTCTACGCCTCCAAGAGGAACATCGTCGTCTCGCACGTCTCCATCGGAAAAGAGAGCCCAATCGACAAGCTTCCCGTCATCTATTCAAAACTTCTTTCCAGCACTTTTTTGCCAAATGAAGCTCAGCCTGGCATTTCTCGTGCCTTGGAAAAAATGATTCCAGACTCCCCGGAGGCGAACGAGATGCTGAACTTCGCGTCGAAGTCGCTTACGACCAATAAACTATATTATGTATTCGATGCATATCTCCGCTCGGACAACGTTGAGGAACGATATCGTTTGCTATCGGACATCCAAGGCGACTTGCTGCCGAATTCCGCGGTGCGCGCCATCGCGAAATCCCTTCGGAATGAGAAAGTCATCTTCAATACCCCGTTCGCGAAAACGAAGCACATGCAGGATTATTTCTTTTTCGCGAGCCACCTTTTCAAGACCCTCGGATACGATGGTTGGGTTATTCTCTTCGACGAAACCGAACTCATGGGCAGGCTTTCGAAGCGGTCGAGGATGCTTGGGTATGCGAACATCTATGATTTCATTTTCCCGGACAAGAGATTGGAGAACACGTTCTCCATCTTCGCGTTAAGCGCCTCTTATGAAGAAGACGTAATCGACCGGAAAAACGAATACGATACCGCGATTATCGATTACGGTGAGGATAAGCGTATCCGAGTGGCGTTAGATTGCCTTAGGAAGGGAACTAAGCTTTATCCTCTTACGAAAGAAGAGATGAAAGACGTCTTCTCCAAATTGATCGCATTCCATGCCTCCGCCTATGAATGGGAACCACCTATCGATGCTGAAAAGCTATTGAAAGAATCCGGTTCCGCAGGCTTTTTGCTGAGAACCAAGATCCGATACGCGATCGAAACGTTGGACCAGTTATATCAATACGGCGACGAAGGCGAAGCGAAAGTCGCTGAATTGAGCAAGGAAACGTTTGAGGAAGACACGCCGGAATAAAATGGCTGCGCCGCTTGGCACGCCAGTACGTATTTGTATGTAGTTGCCCTGCCGAGGTTTGTAGACTAAACAAACTCGGCAGGGCTACTTTTAATGAAGACCTGCTTTGCAAGAATCGGATTGCAATTTGCGCATTAGCTATCTAATCATCGCTGAAGGTCAGGAGCTGGAATTAAAGCTCTTTGAAGAACAATCTCTGCATATCCAAAATTCTGAAAAGGATGCCCGCGGATGCAACTGAGATGACCTGAGGAACGTGGGGCACGAACACGATTAAGTTCTCCTACATTTAGAAGCTATTTTTGACCTGTTTTTATTCAATGATCCTTTGCAATTCAGATCCTTGAAACGCGCGTTTAAGTAAACATTATTGAAAAATATATGTATAAAAAAGTATACTATCGGAGGAAGGAACCGAATTATGTTTATTGAACGAATCAGAAAAACCTATAAATCAGGTCAATCGATATTTACTAAAGAGATCCTTTCCCTTTTCCCCGAATACACAAGAGCGTATGTCTTTCGACTTCTGAAAAAATCCTTATGCAAAGGGGAATTGTTTCGTGTTTCTCATGGGGCTTACTGCATCCCTAAAAAAACCTTTTTCGGATATTCTGGGATTTCTTCTGGTCAGGTCGCTTCTGAGAAATATATCAGGAACGAAGAGGAAGTTTTCGGCATCTATTCCGGATTATCGTTGCTTAATCAGTTTGGTATATCTACGCAAGTTCCAAATGTTATTGAGATTGTGACGAATAAGGAGACGAACAGAAAAAGAACCGTAACAATCGGAGGCATGAAGTACATCATCAGAAAATCACGATTTGAAATTACAAAAGAGAACTCCTTTTATTACACCGTCCTTCAACTCTTTTCCGAACTTCGGTCTTCCGATGAAATTGATGACTTTTCGAAAAGAAAGATCGAGGAGTATTTTTCGGAAAACGGGATTAATCAGCGCTGCTTGTTTCAGTATTCGAAGTCTTTTCCTGCTAGGACGATAAAAAACCTAGTGGAAAGTGAGGTGCTCAATGGAACTATATAAGAATGGGGACCAATTCAGAGTGCCGTCACGGAAACGTCGAGGTATCGAATCGAATAAGGCATTCCGTCTAGAAGACTACAAAATGCTCCTCTTGAATCGTTATTTGGATGAAGCCTATAACGTTCCAAAGGATTTGGATGAACGATCGACGCGAATCCAAAAAATGTTAGGCGATTCAGCGACGAAAGTGGCGTAGCGATCGTCCTTGCCCATTCTGCCATAGGTTTCCGCCAGGCACTCATCCGTTACGGGTATGTCGAGGACATCGCGCCAAATACGTGCCATTTCGGGGTAATCCTTTTCTCGAATATCTCGGATGGCAACCATTTCGGAACTTCCCTCACTTCATTAAATCCTCGAGGGTAATGACCGAATTGAATGTCCACCGATACTCATTGTCGGCAATCCCAAAGGTTGTCAGCAAAACCTTATGAACCGCGTGCTTCTTGGGAAGCAATTCGCTGATGATTGCCTCTCTATCGCTGAGTCTTAGATATTCGGCCTTCCCAAGCTTGTATCTCCCTGAGGCGAATTTCGCTTCGCAAAGGTCGGCGATGTTATCGGCGCGCAGGATGAGAAGATCGATTTGCCCGCCTTGTTCCTGGCTGTCCCCGCGCTTGGTAAATGAGGATTCCTCGCTTGCCACCGCGGCAACTCCGAGGGCCGCCTTTATCTGCGGGACGTGGAGAAAGCACAGGTTTTCGAACGCAAGCCCTCGCCACGAAACGATTCTCTGAGACGCTGTGTTCCCTTGCCAAAAGTTCGCCGGGAGCTCTTTCTTACCCTCGACGAAGGATAGATAGAACCAGCAAAAAGGATCGCTTAGCCTATAGTAAGGTTCCCTCTTTCCCATTCCAAACGGGAAGTACTCCACGATGAAATCGCTGTCCGCAAGGGCGCTTAGATAACGCGTCAACCCTCCCCCGGATTTAACTCCGGTTCTTTCCTCGATTTCCCCGCGAGTGAGCCCAATGCGCCTGCAAGACAATGCTTTGACGATGGATTTCATGGTATCGGGATTCGTGAACACCGATTCGAACAGCCGATCGAATTCCCGCTTTAGTGTCGCTTTCCCGCTGAAGAAGCACTCATCGACATATTGGGCGAGGCTTTGCCAGCTTTCCATCGGATTCAAGTAGAAGGGGATCCCCCCGAAAACCATATAAGCCTGAGCGATGTCGTAATCGGAAATAACCACACCGTTTTCCTTAAATAGCTCCTTGCATTCCCCAAGGGTCATCGGATCCAAACGGATTTCCCTTGTGAGCCTGCCGTAAAGCCCCCCGTGATTGTTGATGAGCTTGTCCGTCATCCATGAAGTCGCCGATCCGGCAACGATGAAAAGCAAATTGTTTTGATGGCATCCCCACGTGTTCCAAAAGCCTTCCAAAGCCGTTATAAAGCCTGATTTTGGGGTGCCCATCCACGGGAGTTCATCGAGGAAGACGACTTTTTTTGTCTTAGAGGCTTTTTTGGCAATCAGCCTTTCCATGCGAAAGAAAGCCTCCTCCCAGCTTTTGGGCTTCTCGGGATTTGAATCGCCTTCGCGAAGCAATGAAACGTGGAAATGGGTCAATTGCTTTTCCATTATTCGCTCAGCGCTTTCCTTTTCCGTCAACCCCGCCTCCTTTTGTTCTTCTTCCACCGGGGAAAGCCCAGCGTGTCGGAAGACGAAATTCCCCGCGAAGGATTCGCTGATAAGATATGTTTTACCTACGCGCCTGCGCCCGAAGACGCCGACGAATTCCGCGCGCTTGCTTTGAAACGCCGCATTGAGTTTTTGCTGTTCCCGCTTTCTGCCGACCATAATCATCTCCTATAAAATGCCGTGAACCGTATTTTTTCTTGTTCATGGCAAATTATATATTAGAAGGCATCACCGAACAATGCCAGATTATTACAAATATAAATTGCCGTGAATATAAGCTCTTCTTGTTCGTGGCAAATTATGATATATGATTCTAATCCCGCATTGTGCTTCGTTCTATTTAGATTATCTCGATGACATCTAACTTTTAGGTTGGCTTTCTTTATTTTCGTTACCGCCCCGGTATCACCTTTGCAACGATGAGTTGAAATGGTAGACGAGAAGTCTTCTTAAGCTGCAAGTGCCGCGCTCCATCAATATCGCCAACACGGCAAGCAAACTGCTCCGCGGCTCAATCTCTATTTTTGGACAGGCGCGGACGGAATCTTGTTTTATTTCGTCAAATAAGATATTATCTTTGTTGAGGATGACGAAATAAATGACGAAATACGAAGAATCACCAAACGTTGAGCTCAAATCGGAGCTCGTTGACGATGTGAAACATGAACTATTGGCTTTTTTGAACTCTCATGGTGGGACGATCTACATCGGCGTCGATAACGGCGGTTCCGTATGTCCAATCGAGCCATCAACGAGGGATGGCATCGACTCGAAACTCGGTAATTGGATCCAAGAAGCGTTTTTCCCCTCCCCCGTTCGCCTTATTGGCCATGACTACAACGATGACGGTGTTTTGGTAATAAAAGTGCGGGAAGGGACGAATAAGCCATATTATCTGAAGGAGAAGGGGCCGAAACCTTCGGGCGTTTACATCCGCTATGGCAGAAGCACCCGAAAGGCGAGCGAAAGCGAGATTCTTGGGATGATCCTTTCATCCGCGAAGTATTCGTTCGAGGACGACGAGTCCGATACGCAGGAACTCTCTTTCCGCTTTTTCAAGGAGGAGATGGAGGATAACGGCCTTCCTTTCGGCGATCGCGAAATGGTTTCCCTCGGAATGCGTAGGACCGATGGCGTTTACACGAACCTGGCCCTCATTCTCTCCGACCAATCGCCGATTCAGGTCAAAGTGGCCGAATACGACGAGGCGATGGACTTCAAGGTCAAGAAGGTCTTCGGCGGGTCTTTGCTTCGCGTTCTTCGTGACGTACGGGAGCAATGCGACAGGCTCAATGACGTTTCCGCGGTCATCGATGGAAAAACCTTTATCCGCATAGAGACGGCGTCTTACCCCGGCTCTTCGTTACGCGAGGCGGTTCTGAATGCTTTTTGCCATGCCAACTTCTTCATCCGCTCCAACATAAAGATCGAGTTTTTCCCATCCGAATGCAGAATCACGAATCCAGGCGGCGTGTTCGACGCCACGCTGGATGACGTCTTAATGGGCGTTCAGACCTATAGGAACCCTCGCTTGGTGAACGTTTTCTATAAGCTAGGCTATATCGAGAATTTCGGAACGGGCATCCCCAGAATCAGAGGAGCATATGCATCTTCCGAGGAAAAGCCCGTCTTTGAATCGTCCGAGAACTTCTTCTTCGTTCGCCTGCCGAACCTCAATGCCAAAAAGAAGGCGGGTGATGACGAAATAAATGACGAAATAAACGACGAAATAAAAGAGAATATAAGCGACCTTGGATTGGCCATACTCCGCGCGGTTGCCAAAAGGCCCGGAATCAAGGCGAAGGACATCCTCGAAGAGCTGTCTTCGGCCATTGAGGGGATCACGATCGACAAGGTGCGAAACGAAATCCAGCGCAATCTGAAAAACCACATAGAGCTCGTTGGATCACGTAAATCCGGCGGTTACCACATCAAGCGATAATCCACGCAAACCGATAACCAGCCAGAGAACAGCCGGCAATCAATGACTATCGAAGATTTTCCGTTCGAGTGGAAAATGTTTGGGTAGAGCTTATAAAAAGTATTGAGCTGGGGCAAACTGGTCTTCCCAAACCCCCTGCCAAATTCCAGCGTTAGGGATTTCGAAAGGCTGGCGATGTTTTTAGCGCCATATTCGGCCCGGTTTTCACCTTTGAGTTCTTCTTCGTAAAAGCGTTTCGCAATTAGCCAGTTCTCTCGGAGAATGAGGGTGTTCAGCGTTTCAAATGAACGCTTTCAATCATAGACTGTCTTACGTTTGGCTTACAACGCTAGGGTTTATACCCTAAGAAAACTGTTTAAATACAGGATTTGCTAGACAACATGAATGTTTAATCGGGGGGTTGTAATACTCCCCACAAAGTGTTTCACCGTTTCGAAAAGATTCGATGCAATCGAAGAAAAAACTATTTATCTCCTTCTTCTGGCTTATCGTTGGCCTACGGATATCGGATGTTTATTTGTCTCCAAGCCATGTTGATAAACTGCCCAAATCATCTGATATCGTCGCGGACGTTGCGGAAATTGTATCCCAGAGCCGCCGACTTGCTTACGCCGCCGTCGACGTCGTTTTGCTCCAGCGGAACTGGCTCATCGGCAAAAGGATTGCCGAAGAGGAACTGAAGGATTCCAGAAAAGAGAACTACGGCCTTGAGATCATCGAGACCCTCTCAAAAGAGCTATCAAAGGAATTCGGAAAGGGCTTTGACAAAGTCAACCTCTATTACTATTTAAGGTTCTTCAAGGCAATCCAAACATTTTTTACACAGCGAGTAAACAATCTTTCACCAGCTGGTGCCATACCATATGACCTGATTTGTGGCAATGGAGTTCCCATTTGGGCTTGAACAAAGGTACCGCTCTTAGAAGGGTGAAGAGCTAGAGAATATTCAGAAAAGGCTGCAGAAGTGGCATTTTTTGGTTTTATATGTGGGTTTTCCTATGGTTTTGCGGATTTCCAGCGGACATTGCTTTTCGCTAACTCGACATCTAACTCAACACTGTCGAGTTAGATTGGGATGGACGGATTATTTTGCGATTATTTCGGGGTTCCTAACGTCATAATACTCCATCATGGCAATTAGCGGATTTCTCTTCGATGGCCGTGAAGTTTTGCAATCCTTGGATTACGATGGGAGGATCGTCACCGAGGAATGTGGCCGATTAGAGGGGGGATAGGACCTTCAAAAGGCAATCCCTTTTGTCAATTCATCCGGAGTAAGCCTTCTTGGCCTTATGAGATTGTTATCGTCAGGAACGCCTTTGGGAGCTATGATCCTAACGTGACCAAATTAAGGAAATTCCCTTTCACCGCGGCCTTTTTCTCGGTTCGCGAATTTGGAAATTGCTGTGTTCTTATTTTTCTAGGCAAACTAATTGATTATGCGGATACCTTGAATCTCATTCATGCAGACGAGACGAATAGGAGTGTTGAGCGCAAGGACGTCTCTCTCTTTGAACCCAAAGTTTTCTTTGAAGCCACCCTTAACGCTGTCTTGCACAACAAATAGGTTAGCGGTTATGGTCCCGCCTTCGCGATGCATTCAGACCGACTTGAGATCCTTTCCCACGGATTCTTTCCTCCAGACCAAACGGAATAAGGCTTTGCAAAAATGGATTTCGATTTAGATGGATAATAGTGAAAAAATAGTGAAATAATAATGAAATTTAGATATACTATACACGTGAGAATAACCTATGATTAAAGTCAAACTCGATAGTGATATATTGAATTCGATTCTTGCTATTGAAAAGAACAAGAACTCTTTGGATTTGGTCAAAATACCTATTGATCTATCGAACAAATTCAGAAAGAACACCAAAAAGAGAAGCTCCTATGCCTCCAATAAAATTGAGGGCAATCCCTTAACCTATGAGCAAGCCGATGCCGCCATTGAGGCTAAGAATAGACATTTCCTCAAACCGGAACAGGAAATCAGGAATTACTATTTGGCATTGGGATTACTTGAGAGGAAACTGGATGCCAAAGAACCTTTATCGCTGAAGTTATTGCTGGAGATCCAAAAGCAAATCTGCGAAGGCGAGCCAAAGGAGAAGATAGGTCTCCGGGGGGCGATGCCCCCGGGGGTTTTGTTTGCCGTTTGGAATGAGGATGGCACACCCTCTTATATCCCTCCCGAATATTCGGAAGTCCCGGCATTATTGGACGAACTATTCAAGTATATCGATGATTCGGACGATCACCCATTGATCAAGGCGGCGATCATCCATTACCAATTGGTGACCATTCACCCTTTTGAGGATGGCAATGGCAGAACCGCCAGGATCGTTTCCGGTTATTATCTTTCCTTAAACGGATACTGATTCAAAAACGTTTGTTCCTTGGAAGAGTATATGTCTTATGGCATCGATGAATATTATGACTCCCTTCAAATGGGATTACCCGTTTTGTATTATGATGGGAGAAACGATCCCCCGCACGGCGAGATATGGGTCAAATACTATTTGAGGATATTCTCTTTGTATGCTTCCAAAGTGCTCTTAGTCGCATTGCAGGAATCTAGTGACAATAATCAGGAAAGACTATCCCATCTATCAAAAAAAGCCAAGGATTTCCTAAATTATCTAAACAAAAACAATGTTTTGGTGTTTGCGCCCATTGATCTTGCTGGTAAGTTGGCAGTTACCAACAGAACGATTATCAATTGGTGCTCCGAGCTGGTGAATAATGGCTATTTAAGGCCTATGATCGTCAATAAAAGAATCCGCCATTATGAGGTGATTAAATAAGCGCATATCGATAACGTGCACAAAAAATCCGCCTTTTTCAGGATGCTCGATGCCCTTGAAAGGGGCGATTTCATACTGAGATACGTGCCTTTTGGCAAAGGCGAGAGGGAAACGCATTACAAACTCATCGACCCTTTTTGCATTTTCAGCCTTAAACGCGTGAAGGGGAACGAGGCGAAAAGGAATTATTTCGTCAATTCCGGCAATTCGCCCGTCGGCTTAGCCTTCGAAAACCTGTGTCTGAACCACCTTGGGCAGATTGAGCGGAAGCTTGGCATATCCGGTATTCAGACGCAGGCATCGTTCTTCGCTTCGCCAAAGGAAGACGGGCATCCTGGCGCATAGATCGACCTGATCATCACCAGGAAGGACGGCGACGTCAATCTATGCGAGATGAAATTCTATTCCGACCTATTCGCTTGCGATGAGCGTTCTCACCTTGCCTTGGAGGGCAAAATCACTGCAATAAAGCCATTTTTAGGCAGAAAAGCGAGCATATTTCCGGTTTTGGTGACCACTTTCGGATTGAGGCAAGGCGCCTATGCAAGCGATTACCCATCGGTTGTGACCCTTAAGGACCTTTTCATGTGAATGGTTCCACGTCAAACTAGCGTTGAACTGCCAAAAATGATGTTTCAACGCTAGTTTGAATGAAAGGTTCGGTCCGCCGTGGGGAACGGTGCCGATGCTGATTTTTCGCCCATAGGCCCGCTTTGCGTCGGTCTCGGGGCGGTCCTTGAGTATCCTTTCGACCTCTTCGAGGCTTTTCGCCCCGCTAAGCCCTTCCCTAAGAATGCTATTTGGCATCGTCCTTGCCTCCTTGTTGGCTGTCTAGGCGCCATGGCGATCATCCTTAAGCCTCGCCTAAGGCGAAGAATGCCTTGGCTTAACTGGTATTCCTGGATTTATCCTAAAGGGCGCAAGGGAAAACACAATCAACGGAAATGACGAAGAAGCTACCTTTGGTAAGTGGGACAACAAAACGTTTTTTGCAAAAATATCCGCTTTTTGCACGGATTTCGGTGAATAAAAGCCGCTTTTGCCAGGGCTTCTAGGCATATTCAAATGAACGACCTATAGAGATGACGAGCAAGCCGTCTTCAATGGCTTGCGTCAGTTAAAATGCTTCTCGCACTTGTTGCAAAAATAATAAAGCACCTGCTTGCCATCGCCGGTCTTGATCGTTTGGCAGTTTCGGCCATGGCGAATTATGGTATATGATTCCAATCACGCATCGCGCTCCGCCTTTCAAACGGCCTCCAGCAACGAAAAAGACCCTCCGGTCGGGATTCCCCAACCATTGGGTCTATTTTTTCTCTTAGCCTTCAGTCCACGTTGGCGGGCAGGAAGTTGAGGTAATACGCCCATGCGGCGAAGTCGTAACCGCTGGTCTCGACGTAGCCGACGTTGGTGACCTCGTCGATGCCGACCAAGGAGCCAAGTGGCGTGGCGAGCCAATCGCAGGTGATGGCGACGAGCCCATTGATGAAGTCACCATCGGTGAAGGAGTAGGCCTTGCCTTTGAAGGCATGGGTCTCGTCGCGGTCCGCGTCGATGCGCCATCCGGACGGGTAATGGAGGTCTTCGACGTCACCCTCTTTGTTCTTGACCCCATCGATGCTGACGATGATGCCGAGGGTCTTCTCGAGCTTTTCCTGCGGGATGATGCCGATCTGGCAGAGATATTCGTTCAGCCGATACGCGGTGCCTTTGAGGTTGTTGTATAGCTTTACCTTGATCCCCATCAAGCGGATGGATGCCTCATCGATGGAGACGACGTCAGCGGGCTTCTCGTGGTTTTGGATGTCGAATTCATCGGCGCGGGTGACGTAGGTGGAGGTATCGATGCCATCGTCATAATCGTAATCGACTTGGGTGACGACGCCATAGGCCTCGATCTTGTAGGTGATGTAGCTTGCCGTGGCGTAGCTGTAGATGGTCTTGGGGTCGATGCTTGAGTGGTAGAAGCGCTCATCGGTGAATTCGGCTTTGACCGCTTTGTCCAATGTGTCGTAACGCGATGAGGTGATCTCGCCCGAGTTGATGAATTTGACGAGCCCCATTATCGAGCGGGCACAGTAGTAGGTCGATTCGATCTTGATGAGGACGAGGTTGAACTCGGGCTCGATCTCGAAGCCGAAGTTGTAGATGGTCTCCAGCATGATGCGGTAGGAGTCCAGCGGGGTGATCGCGCTTTGCAGCGAGGAGCCGAACTCGGTGGAGGTGAAGGCGGCGCAGAAATTGGTGAAGGTGAGGGTGAACCTATCGATGTCCGCGTCTTCGTTGAAATGGCTCTTCATCGCCTGGTAGCGGAGGCTCTTGACAATGTCGCGCACCTCGTCTTCGGAGAACTGGCCATAGGAGAAGAGGTCGGCGATGATGTCGTCCTCGATGCCGGAATAGACGTGGCCCGCGTTATCGAAGATGCCCTGCAATGCG
>JAFSVB010000177.1 GCA_017450325.1 Bacilli bacterium
CAAACCGTCAAAGACAAGAAGAAGCAACGTAAATAAGTCACGCATCCATGAGGCCTCGCCCGATGGAACTCATAACCATCGGGGTTTTCTAACGGTTTATGAATGTGCATTTGCTTACGACATGCATACTTTCTCTATCATTGGTCGGTTCCTTTTATCTATGGTGATAAATTCAAGCACGAATTCAAGCACGAAATCCTTTCCATTTGACGTAAATCCTTTACAATTCAAGCCATCCTGGAGACAACATTCATGAAGCGTCTATCATTCCTATTCTATGCGGGCATACTCGCGGGTGCGGGTGCCTTTGGTTGCTCTTCTACGCCCACCGAACGCATCGGAATCATCGGGGCGATGGAACCGGAAGTCGCCTCCTTAAAGGAAGCCTCGACCATCCATCGTAGCTCCAAAATCGCCGCGATGGAATTCGTCGAATGCAATCTAAAAGGCCATGAAGCCGTGGTGGTGCAATGCGGCATGGGCAAGGTCAACGCCGGCATCTGCGCCCATACGCTCATCAACGTCTTCCATTGCACGAAAATCATCAATACCGGCGTCGCGGGCTCGCTCGACGCGAAGATGGACGTCGGCGATTTCGTGGTATCCACCGAAGCCGTCCAGCATGACTATGACGTCACGCCCATCGGATTCAAGAAGGGCGAGATTCCTTATACGGGGCTCGTCGCCTTCCAGGCGGACGAAGGGCTTCGCGCCCTGGCGGTTTCCGCGATCCAGCACGTTAAGCCCGACGCCGACGTCTTCGAGGGAAGAATCTGCTCAGGCGACCAATTCATCAATACGGTCGAGAAAAAAGACGCCATCGTCGAATCCTTCGGTGGCTTATGCTGCGAGATGGAAGGCGGCGCGATCGCCCAAGCCTGCCATCTTAACGACACTCCCTTCGTCATCGTGCGCTGCATCTCCGATAAGCCCGATGGCAGCGCCATCGTCGACTTCGAGGAATTCTCCAAGGAGGCCGCGGAGGTCTGCGCGAAGGCCGTTCAGGAGATGATTGAGAAGCTATAATCCCCAAAAAGGACTGCAAAAAGCCTATATTTTATCGAATTTGCCGCGTTTCTATGCTCTCATTCGCTTTTCAATTGGCGCATAAGAGACTCTCCTTCAGATAATGTTGGGGATAAACTGGTTATCAAATCGGAGGGTTCCGCTGGTTGATCTTTCTCCATAACGAACGAATGAATTGGCGTGTTTGCCAAATTGCGTAATTATCGAAGCGTAAGTTAAATTATTTCGAGATGAATGGGGCCATGTCGCAAACAATGGATATCCAAGGTTACATTTCTAAGTTCGACGAGCTTAGGCGCGTGAATCTTCAAGCAATCTACGAGGCGTTGAAGCAGGTCTTGGTAGAGGCGCAAGAGCGCATCTCCTATGGGATGCCGACGTTCTATCAAGGCAGGAACATCATCCATTTCGCCGCGAATAAGAACCACCTTGGCCTCTATCCGGGACCCGAGGCGATCGAGGCGTTTCAAGAGGAACTACGTGAATTTAAATCCAGCAAGGGCGCGACTTTGTTCCCTTGGAATCAAGAAATGCCCATCTCCTTAATCCAACGAATCGGGCTTTGGTGCTACGAGCATTACCGAAAATGATGGAGGATTGCGCCTCGTTGCCCTATTATTTTGGGCATATGAATACCCTCGCGACCATTTCCATGCCTTTGCGGTCTCTCGTCCTGCTCGCCTATGGAACTTATCTGATTTTGCTTTCACTCGTTGCCTTCATCGCCTATTACGACGATAAGAGGAAGGCGAAGATGGGCGCCTACCGCACCAAGGAGAAGACCTTGCTGCTATTATCTTTCCTCGGCGGTGCGTTCGGGGGACTTCCGGCGATGCTCGTCTTCCGCCATAAGACGAATGGGGAACACTGGTACTTTATGGTAACCAATCTTCTAGGAATCGCGATACACGTGACGTTATTGCTTCTAGTCGCCTTCGTCTTCCCCATCTAAGTAAAAAAGCCATCCTCAGATCACAGATGAGGATGGCCATTTTTGATGTGGGCTTCTTATTTCTTCTCGGGGTTGCCGATGAAGGCGGCGACGCTTGTGAATAAGGCGGAGACCGCGAGGAAGATTAAGCTGGTGTAGGTGAGGGCGATGCCGGAATGGAATTCGGCGGGGCGCTCCATCGGGATGAAGGAATCGCCAAGGAAGTTGGCCTTGTCCATAAGCATCATCACGAAGGCCACGGCCAGAAGCGCGGCGGCGACGACTTGAAGGAGCATCGCGATCTTCACGCCGAGGAAACGGGTGAACATGCTGCCGGCAAGAAGCACTGCGGCAAGGATCGCTAAGACCGTAACGCCGACGTTATAGGGGCTGCCGGTGAGGTAGCCGGTGGTGGAGACGACGTTGAAGAAGATTCCCGAGAGCAGGGCGAGCAAGGCGGCGATGCCTAGGATCCCGCAAACGATGTACTTTTTCATGGATTAGTCCTCCTTTTTGCCCTTGAAGAGCAGGATGCCGGTTCCGATCAAGGACGCGCCGGCGATGACGCCAAAGGCGATTTCGGCCACGGTGTAGGTGACGCGCCACCAGGTGACGTTTTGCTTGACCACGGCTTTGTAGTTGTTGGATTGGCCATTGAGGGCGTTGGAATTGGCGAGGGAATAGAGGATGTACTTGACGTCTTGGTGAATGGCTTCGGCCATGGCCTTATCGCCATTGAGGATCGAGGAATCCCAATATTCGACCGACGGGGCGCCGAATCCGCAGAAGGCGGTGGTGCCGAAGAGGATGGATTCCTTCGGGGAGGCCTTGGGGGAGACGCCGGTGAAGTCGGTGACGTTATAGCCCTTGAATCCCCATTCGCCGCGGATGATGTCCTGCTGGACGGCCTTGTTCGCGCTGGAGGCGACCAAACCGATGCGGTTATAGGAGGTCATGACGCCGAGGGCGCCGGACTTGTAGGTGGCATCGTAGGCTTCGTTGCCGACGAAGCTCGCGGGCTTGCCTTTGCCGACGAACATCTTGTTGAGGTTGCGGAGCTCGAGCTCGCGGGCGGCCTGCTCATTGGTGAGGGCGGCGACGCCAGCACGGTTGATCTCCTGGTCGTTGAAGGCGGCGTGCTTGATATTGACGAGGCAGCCTTTGGACTGGGCGCCCTGGACGGTCGCTGAGCCGATGTAGCCCGAGAGGATGGGGTCTTCGGAATAGTATTCGCCACCGCGGCCGTTATAGCCATGGCGGTGCAGGTTGCCACCCGGACCGATCATGATGGGGAGGTTCAGGATGATGGAGGTCTCGCCGAGGATGATCTCGCCGTTTTCAAACGCGAGTTCCTTGTTGAAGGAGGCGGCGAGGTTCTGCTGCGAAGGTCCGACGCGGGTGCCGGGCTTGCTTGTCGCGTATTCGTTAGCGTCGGCATAGGCGGTTCCTTGGTAGGTGCCTTCGTGGAAGTAATGGGTATCCGAGCCGCCCGGGCCGTCATCGGCGTCGTTGCCGGCATAGCCGACGGAGGGGATGGCTTGGATGTGGTGGAACGCGTGGGAGGCGAAATCGAGGAATTCGGCGATGGTGACCTTGTTCACGAGCTCTTCCCAACGCTCATCGTCCCAGCTTGCGCCCTTGAGGTCGACGAGGTTGAGGGAGCTTTCCTGCCCGAACTTGACGTTATGGGCCTCGTTGGACTTGAGGGCGATGAAGTCGTTGCGGAGCAATTTGAGCATGGCCTCATTGGGAACGATGCCCGTATAGGTCTTGGGGAAGGTGCCGTTGAAGTCCTCGCGGCTCATGTAGGTGACGGTGCCGGGGAGGAAGGCGTTGAGGTCCATGGCGTAATCGCCATCGCTTAGACGGTTGGTGATGGGGGTGTCATTGTCCGAGACGGAGAAGGTGGCGTTATCTAGTGCGCCGAGGTCCCAGGTGCGGACCTTGGAGGAATCGCCGTTGACGTCCATGCCATCGGCGACGGTCTTGCCTTGCGCGGCTAGGACGTTATTGAGGGCGTCATGGGCGCCGGTGCCTAAGGCGAAGTAGTATTTGCCCGCGTCGAGGATGAAGGTCTTCGCGCCGACATAATCATAAGAGGCGAGGTTCTCCATCTCCACGTTCAGGGTGATGGTTTGGCTTGAATTCGGCTCTAAAACCCCGGTCTTTTCGAAATCGACGAGCTGGATGGCGCTCTTCTCGACCTTGTTGGCTTTGTCGTAGGCGGTATAGGGGGTCTGGGCATAAAGCTGGACGGCGTGCTTGGCTTTGACGGAGCCGGTGTTGGTGACCTTGACCTTGACTTCGGCGGACTTGCGGTCGCCCTTGACGGAGAAGGATTCGATCTCCTCCTTGAAGGTCGTGTAGGAGAGGCCATAGCCGAAGGGGTAGGCGACTTCTTTGCTGTAGTCCCAGGTGCCGGCGGTGTTTGCGACGCGGTAATCATCGCCCGTCCAAGTGCCTGCTTTGGCGGTCTTGGCTTTCTCGTTGCCGCTTACGATCTCGGCGTAGCGGGTCTCGTAGTAACGGTATCCGCTATAGATGCCTTCGGCGTTAACGAGGTAAGAATTGATGTTGTTGCCGTTATCTTGGACGTCGGCAGGCCATTCGACTTTGCCAAAGTTCTGCATGGCAGGGGTCGCTTGGGCGTTGGTGGCGTGGGTATCGGTCAGATAGGCGCTTGGGGCGACGGTGCCGTTAAGGACATCGGCGAGGGCGTAGAAGCCATAGGGACCCGGGAAGCCGATCCACATGATCGCGTCGATGTCGGGATCGTCCTTGAGTTCCTTGATCTCCATGGTGTTAGTCGCGTTGATGAGGACGATGACCTTGTCGAAGTTGGCCTTGGCCTCGGCGATAAGGGCTTTCTCGGATTTGGAAAGGCCCATGATGTTGCCGGTGGTGGTCTCTTCGCCTTGGTCGCCGAGGTAGTATTCCTTGGATTCGCCGCCCGGACGTCCGACCACGACGATGGCCGCGTCTTTATATTGCGCGTAGTCTTGGTTGTAGTTCGGGTTGATGGCCGCGAGTTCGGCGGGGGAGAGCTCGGGGACGGTATCGGTCTTGGTGATGTCCTTGTATTCGGGTGGGGTCGCGCCGAAACCGCTGCCACCCCAGGCCTTATCGGCGAAATAGGACTGATAGGTCGCAAGCATCGCGGGATTGAGCTGGAAGCCTTTCTCCTTGAATGCGTTATAAATCTGGGTCTGGTAGGTGTCGATGGTGTTCTTATCGGCGATGGAGCCCGCGGAATTGCCATAGACAGGGGCGTAGGAACGAAGCCCGAACATCGTGACTTTCGCGGTCTTGGAAAGGGGGAGGGCGGAATTGTTTTTAAGAAGGGCGAATGTTTCCTCCGCTTCCTTCAAAGCGAACTTCTTATAGCCCTCGACCGCATCCTTGGCGGTCTTGAACTGCGATTTGAAGTTCCATGGATCGACGGTTTCGCCTTCGCCGATCTTCTGATACTCGATCGTCGAGGACTTCGTGCCCAAAACCTGATCCATCTGGTTGGGGTAGGCTTCCATCAGCTGGTGCGCACCGACGGCGGCGCCAAGTAAGAAAATGCTGATAATGGAAGCTCCGTGCAAAATCTTTGCCTTCATTGTGGTTTCCTTTCTGTGGTTGGATGCACGGCTAAACTATAGAAAACAAAAAGAAACCGCTTTCATATTTGACGGAATCGGAACGCGAAATGACTTATTCGGTTTTGGCCGAGAGTGGGATGATGGCCCTTGCGGTGAACAAAGAATCGGACAAATGGAGATCCAAGCTGCCCCCGTAACGCTTGACGATGAGCTTCATCGACTTGATGCCATAGCCGTGGATTCCCTGGTCGAGCGGTTTGGAGGAGGAGTAGTTTTTCATCGAGAAATCCTTGAGCTCATGCGCGTAGTTGATGCACTCGATGACGAGCATGCCGCTGGCGGGCTTGATGTTGAGCTTGATGACGCGGTAGGGGTCCTGCTCTTTCTGCGCTGCCTCAATCGCGTTGTCGAGCATGTTCCCTAAAAGGGAAACCATGTCGGATTTGCCGAGATTTTGCAGCGATTCCCCATCGACGATGTAGGTGAAGCGGATGCATTTGGAATGGCATAGGAGGGACTTTTCGGTCAGGATGATGTCGACGGCGTCGTTGCCCGTTTTGGCGAATCCTTGGTAGACGTCGAGGTCGGCGCGCACTTTGGCGATGTAGGCTTTCCGCTCCTCATCGTCATAGGAGTCGATGGCGTCGAGGGCGTGGCGGAGGTCGTGGATATGGATGTTGGTGAGTTCGCGGATTTCGGAGGCCACTTCGTTCTGCTTGGCTTGGGCGGTGATCATCGTTTCGAGCGTCTGCTTCTCATTCTCCAAGCGGCCAAGGCGCTCGGAAGCGTCCATAAGAGCTGGGAACACGAACAGGCAGACGATGCCAAATAGGCAAGAGATGATGGTGTAGAAGCGGATGTAGACGTTCCATTCCTGGATCCACTGCGAGAGCAGGAACGTGATGAAAAGCAGGATGCCGCCGATGAGATAAGCGACGGGCTTGGAGCGGTTGTCGCTGATGCGGATACGGGTCTTATGAAAGAGGAAGGCCATGCAGGCGAGGAAGAAAGCCTCGAGGCTTAAGTAGGTGATGGAGATGGATACGCCGGTAAAGGAATCGAAATGCGGCGCGCCGATGAAGACGAGCGAGAGGATGTTCCAGACGAGGTGCTGAAGCCCAAAGGCGCCGGCGCTAGAAAGGAACAAAATGGATGGCCGCTCATCGAAGAGGAAGAAGGCGGCGCCGATAAGAAGCCCAAAGCAGATGATATAGTTGAAGCGGATGCCCGCGAAGTCCAAGCTCGGAAGGAAATAGAGGGGAAAGGCGACGAGAACGATCGCAAGAAGCCGCAGAAGGAAGAACTTGCGGCGCTTGCAGTTCATGGTCACGCATAAAAACGGGATGAAGAGCTCAAGAAAGAACTGATAGTCTCCCCCGAGGATGACGTATTGGATGATGGCACGCTCGTTCATAGTCCACTCCGGGTGATGGCGGTGAGAAAGCTCTTGCGGTTGCTGCGGGAAACGGGGAAGGAGGAACCGTTTTTCATGATGGCGAGGGCTTCCGCGACGTTATAGGAATCGAAGTAGCTGACGTTGATGAAACAGCCGCTATTGATGCGGATCATGGAAGTGCCCTCCAAGCTCTCCTCAATAGCCTTTAGCGCGCCGCGGTAACGGATTTCGCTTTCCACGCCGTCTTTTTCGTAGACGATATGGATGTCGTGGGCGATCATCTCGATATAGATGATGGAAGACAAAGATAGGCGGACGACTTCGTTGCGTGCCTTCACGGTCAGGATTTTGTCCTGAATGCTCGAAAGAATGGAACGCGCTTTTTCCATCGGGATGAAGAGGTCCTCATAGGTGATGGGTTTCAGACAGAAGTCGAGCGCGTTGACTTTATAGCCATCGATCGCAAATTGAGCCATGTTCGTCACGAAGATGAGCAAGGGCATGGTCAAGTCGTTTTCGCGGATCTTGAAACTCGCCTCCATGCCGGAGATCCCAGGCATCTCGATATCCATCAGGACGAGGTTATAGGCCGAAGCCTCGCTGATGAATTCAAAAGCGTTGTTATAGACTTTGATGTCGTGCGTTTCGCGGTGCGACTCAAAATACCGCTCGAGCAACGCGAGCAAGCGCGAAGCATCCGCCTCGTCGTTTTCGACGATGGCGATGCGAAAGAAATGATCCATATCAAGATTATTGATTTTCTGAGACGAAAATGCAAAAAGAAGTGATTATTAATGGGGTATTGCACGTAAAATCTCTGCAAAAACCCGTTGCTTTAGTATTTAAGGCATCGGGATTCTTTCGCGGTTTCGACGATTCATCCCATCTTGTCTAAACTTTTTGTTGTCATGCCACTCCCGCGTGTACCGCAACATGCGCGCGAACTATATTATTGACTTTTTGGGGAGGATGAATAGAATCACGGAATTATGTGGACCTTCTTTATTGCTTATGCAATTCTTATCGGCGGGTTCTTCGTCTATTCGCGGGTCGCCGAGCACGTCTTTGGCGTCGATGGTCGGAAAACCCCAGCGATCCGCAATCCGGACGGGGTCGACATCACCCCTCTCCCTCTTTGGAAAGGATTCTTGATCGAGCTATTGAACATCGCGGGAACCGGCCCGATCTTCGGTGCTATCAGCGGGGCGCTTTTCGGTCCCATCGTCTTCCTTTGGATCGTCTTTGGCTGCATCCTTGGCGGAGCCGTCCACGATTATTTCTCGGGCATGATCTCCAGCCGCAATAACGGCGACTCCATCGTGAAGCTTTCGCGTAAGTATATCGGCAGGGGCATGGAGATCGTCATGCGCATCTTCTCCATCGTCTTGCTCATCCTCGTCACGGCGGTCTTCGTCGTCTCGCCTTCTTCGCTGCTTGAATCGTTGACGGATGGCAATGTATCGGCGTGGATTTGGATGGTCATCATCCTCGCTTATTATCTGCTTAGTACATTGGTGCCTATCGACAAAGTCATCGGCAAAATCTACCCGATCTTCGGCGTCATCCTCATCTTGATGGCGATTTTGGTCATCGGTGGCATCATCTTCCAGCAGGGGACATATCCGATGGTCGAGCTCATTGGCAACCTCCGTGACTTTTCCGCGAGCAATGGCGGACTTCCTTGGTGGCCCTTTATGTTCACGACCGTCGCCTGCGGCGCGGTGAGCGGCTTCCATGCGACTCAATCCCCGATGATGGCCAAATGCATCAAGTCGGAAAGAGAAGGGCGTTATGTCTTCTATGGCGCGATGGTCGCGGAAGGCGTCATCGCCTTGATCTGGGCTGCCGCGGCCATGGCCTTCTACCATGTTGGTACATCCGATGGCTGGCAGACGTTGAATACGGTCGGCGGAAGCAGCAAGTCCGTCCAGGAGATTTGCTCGACCATTCTAGGCCCCGTCGGGACGGTGCTTGCGGTCATCGGCGTCGTCATCTGCCCGATTACCAGTGGCGACACCGCTTTGAGGAGCTGTCGCTTAATCGTCGGAGAATGGCTGCACCTCGACCAGAAAAAGCTGAAGAACCGCCTTATTTTGACGCTTCCGCTTTTCGCGGCGGTCGTTGGCATCAGCTTATGGAACTTCCTCAACGCCTCGAATTTCAACATCCTCTGGCGGTGGTTTGCGTGGAGCAACCAGTTCCTCGCCGCGATCGCCTTGTGGGTCGCGACCGCCTATCTAATCAAGAAAGGCAAGAACAAGTACCTTTCCTTGTTCACGGGCATTCCCGCCGCCTTCATGTCGGCCGTCGTCATCACCTATATCCTCGCGGAACCGAACATGGCCTTAGGCCGTTTCATCCCGTATAACATCGCCTGCATCGTCGGCGCTTCGCTCGCGGCCTTGCTGTTCTTAGGATACCTATTCATCATGATCTTTAAATTCAAAGGTTCTTCCTCTCTAGAGGATGTCGTGGTGGAGGATGCCCCCGAAGCGGAGCCTCAACAAAACGAAGAGCAAAAGCAATAGCAAAGAAGGCCTTGAAGACATGTGGCGTCTTTTAAGAACGAAGAAGTCCTCGTCGAGCAAGGCAAGGAACGCTACCTGAGCTATCAGAGCCAGTTCATAAAACGGTCGGCTTGACCTACCTTATCTACGCGAGGGAGAAACGAGTCGCCCTAGAAATCATTGCCATCGAAAACGCAGAGCCCGCCATCTTTATGCTCATAGCCAACCAGCAATGCATCTTCGCCACTTGCCCTAGGGGTATGGGCCTGAACGGCTTCGTATCCGCGGACATAATCGCTTAAGCGCACATAGGGCACGCCTTCTTCGCCTTTCTTATAATTGTTGGCATGTCGAAGGTCCTCTCCTTTTTCGTGGAAGCAACATATAGCTTGGAGTCACGGTAGAGCGTTAAGGCGGAGTCGGGTGGCAGGGAAGAAGGCGCGGGCAGCGAAGTAACGAAAGGAAGGGACGTTCAAGAAATGGATTCGGACATATCATGCGTGCGTGAGCGAATGCGCGCCCAAAAAAGAAAGATACGAAATATAAAGAAAAAAAGCGTTTTCTTCGCAGAACCCGCTTGTTTTTCCATTGAATATTAAGCTTTGCTCGGCTTTTTGACTTTGATATTGGCTTGTAGACGCGCCTCCATCTTCGCCCATTTTTCCTCGTAGGCGGTTCCTTGAAGAAGAGCTTCTTCAAACTCGGCTGAGGTCATCGTATAGAAGTCGCCATCTGGGTCGAACAGGATGCCTTTGAATGTTTCCCTTCCTTCAAAGAAGGCGCGATAGACGTCTTCCCCTTTGACCAAAAGCAGTTGATCATTTTGGCCTAGGTGCTTTATCGCTTCTTCTTTATTCGAGGACGCATAGAGGTAGGGTCCTTCTTCCTCCTCATAGGCAAGAGGCATATAGCCTTGCTCTTCGCCTTTTGGCTCGGCGACGATGTAGAAGGAGTGGGTGGCGATGGTTTCGTGGACGCGCTTGATCAAACGGAGAAGCTCCAGCGCATCTTTCGGACAAGAAAGGGCCTTCTTGCGTTTCGCGTATTCGCCTAAAACCTCGACGATTGGCAGGACATCGAATGCTTCATCCATGGGTTCACCCTCCTTGAGACGAAGTGCATTATACGCTATTTTGCGCAAGAGACGGCGAAAGGATATGCTCGCTCAAGCGTCGATTACGGCAGGTTCGCCCCGCTCGCGCGATAGAGGGAATACCAATCTTCTTTGCTTAGATGCACATTCAAGCCATCGATGCATTCTTGCACGTGCTCAACATTTGTCGATCCGGTAACGACGGAAACATCCTCCCCAAGGGCGAGGATGAAGGCGGTCGCAACCGCGCATTTGCTCGTCATGTAACGCTCAGCCATCTCCTGCAAGGCGTTATTTAAATCGGGAAGGCGCGCTTCGTCGAAGATGGACCCCTCAAAGAAGCCCTTTTGGAAAGGCGACCATGCCTGCAAGGCGATATGTTTCCGCTTCATATAATAAAGAAGCTCGCCCGTGCGATTGACGCCGTTATCGCATAGAAGGTTGTTGTTGACGGCCTCTGCGACGAGACAAAGGTGTCCAAGGCCAAACTGCACTTGGTTCAGGGTGATGGGCGCGTCTACTTCCTCGAGCAAGTATTCGATGGTTTCTTTTGGGAAATTGGAGACGCCGAAGGTGCGTACCTTCCCTGCATCGCGAAGATCACGAAAAGCCTCTGCGATTTCCTTCGGGTTGAGGAAGAGGTCGGGACGGTGGAGCAAAAGGCAGTCCACATAAGAGGTCTTCAGCCTGTCTAAGGAGGCATCGACCGCTTCGAGGATGTGCTTTTTACTTAAGTCATAATAGGAACAGCCAAAGCGGTCTTTGACGATGCTGCATTTGGTTTGAAGGAACATCTTTTCGCGAAGTCCAGGGTGGGAGGAAAGGACATCGCCGATAAGCGACTCGCTCCATCCCGTTCCATAGCAATCGGCGGTGTCAAAACAATCGACGCCATGATCGAGGTCGTAACAGATCAGCTGATAAAGACGTTCAACGTCCAAAGTGTCAACGCGCATAAGGCCTTGGACGATGCGTGAAGTGGTGGGCATAAGGATTCCTCCAACGTTGTACTTTATTGTGCGCGCAAGGCGTATGCGA
>JAFSVB010000178.1 GCA_017450325.1 Bacilli bacterium
CTTCTTGTTCGTCCCTCTGGTCGTATCGCTGGTGATGACGATGGTGAAGAAAGACGCGCCATCCTACATCTTCGATTGGATGCTTTACGCCTACGCCCTCTACGCCTTCGTCAAAATGGGCGTCGCCATCAAGAACATCGTGAAAAGCGAGGAGGAGAAGAAACCATTCTCCTACCTCTCCCTCATCGGCGCGGCCTTCACCATGTTCATGCTGGAATTCTCGATGATCAAGACCTATAGCAAAGACGGAGCGATGTTCCCGATGCTCCTATGGTCGCAGGGGGCCATCATCGCCTTCACGCTGCTGGTCCTAGGCTTATTCGCCTTCCACTATATCAAAGCGTTTCGGCAACGCGAAAAGACGCCTCTCGATAGCCAAGGATAAAGGCTTATTCCGCGCTTGGGACGTCTTGCTTTTCTTCCGCGTCCGCCTGCTGCATCTTTCTTCTACCCCGAAGCCCCTGGATGGCGCGGACGAAGGAAACCGTCAGGTTCGCGGTGACGCTCACCATCACCACGAGCCAGAGCATAATCCAAACCCGCGCGGAGACCTGCTCGTTCGGGATGAAGCGGACGAAGTAGGTGACTCCCGCGAAGAAGGAGAACAAAGACGTGATCATCGATTGGTCCGCCATGACCTCCAAGTAGGCGTCATCCACGCGCTTGGAAGAACGCTTATGGACCAGCGCCATCACAAACGAGAGCACCGAGAAGGGGAACATGAACCCCACGAAGAACCAGACGGGGACGTCCGCGCTCGCCCGGCTTGCCGATAATAGCAACGAAGAAACCCCAAGGACGTTCCCAAAGGAGAGGAAGAAGATGGAATTGAATAGCAAGATGCCATGCTTCTTCCGCGACAAGACTTTCTTCTCGACGCCGCTCGTCTCGAGGCGCTTGTTCCAGATGAACCCGATGAGCCGCGCGGCGAATAAGAGCGAATAGAAGATGCCTAAGAAGAAAAACAGCTCGGATTTGCGGATATTCCAGAAGGAAATGACGAGCGAGAATAGGCAAAACGCCTCCCCGAAGAGGAAACCGATATGATGCTTGACGAAGAAGCGCGATACCGAAAGCACCTTCTCTTTGAAAGGGAGCGCCTTCGATGCATAGGCGGTGACCAATGCCGCGATGGCGAAGTAGGCGACGAATCCAGTGCTTAGGGCATTGATGCCGATGAACGTAAGCAAAAGAACCACGACATTCTGCTCGGTCACGGCGTTTTTTAGGACCATCGCGGAGAGGAGATTCAGCCCATAGAGCAGGCTGATGAGGCTACGATAGATCAACGCATAGCTCCTCACGTCTAAGCTCACGCGGTAATCCCGTATCCAAAATAGAAGAAGGCCGACTTGTAACGCTCCATATATCGCCGTGGCGATTATGGTTGATAAAGCGTGGGGCGATCCGCCGTTTAAGGTCGTGGAGAAAAGCAAAGCCGCCATCGCAAAAGGCGACAAGATGAATTGGAACATCGCCGCGACCTTAAAGGGTTTGCCACGGAAAAGAAACAGGAAGCCGATGATGGTCTCCAAGACGAACAAGGCGGATATCAAAAGGAACCAATATCCGCCAGAAAGGGCTTGATATACCGTCGCCCCGACCAAAAGAAGAGGCAAGGCCCATCCGGCGTGTATGATGATGCTTCGAGCTTTCCTCATATCGTTTACCGCTTGAGATTTTACCTTGTCACGCTTCTTTTTGGCAAAAAGATGAACGAACCGGTTTTCTAGTGGACGGCAAACGCCTTTAACAAAGCACCCTCCGATAAGAAAGAAAACCGTCAATAGTCGTAGCGGGAGGAGATGTAGTCGATGTCGCTTCCGAGGTTCGCCCAATAGAGGTCGATCTTGTCGCGGCGCTTCTGGCTTTTGACGTCCTTGCCATAGTACCTCGCGTGGGGGCGAAGCTGAAGCGGACCGATATGGAGGTTCTTCATCCATTTCCAGTTGCCGCGATAGATGTGCTTCTTGATCTGCCCCGTCGTGGCGAGCACCCCATATCGGTAATCCCCGAAGTAGACGCCATCGATGGGGATGGCCCCTTCGGCGGTGCCGACGATCAAGCAGCGCTCCATCACTTTCCAGACGAAGTCCTTGTTCGCGTTAAGCTCCTCGTTGGCCCTAGCGATCTCGGGCTCAAGCAACGTGCGGAGGCGGTTATATTCGATCCGCGCCTCCCCCGACCCATCGATCGTCCCGTCGCCATAGTGGTAGATCAATATCGTGCGTAGCGTGCGGTTCGATATGCCCTCGTCGCGCAGGAAACAGATGAAGGGGCGGATGAATTCCTGATGGACCGTCTCCGCGCGCCCGGTCTTCATGGAGAGGTACTTCTTGCCTTTGCTGCATTCGAGGATGAAGTCAGGCTTGATGAAGCCCTCGGTTTTGGCGGCGTGGATGACCTCTTCTTCCTCAAGCGTCCCAAAAAGCGCGGTGAGCAAGTTCCGCAGGTTGTTCGATAGTTCGCCGAACTTCTTATCGTTTAGGTGGAAGACCATTTCGTCTTCCTTGTAGATACCATTGTTGGTGGGCATGGTTTTTTATCCTCCTACTCACATATAGGCGCGAAATATGGAAGTTGCGCAAACTTTTTGAAAAAAGTGGAGCGGACGCATGCGACATTAGCCCAAAGAAAAGCCATCCAAAACCCTGTGGGTTTCCGCATGGACATATGCGCAAAATTGTCAATGAACGATTGAATCAAGCCGATAAAGTGCTAAAATAATGCCAAAGAAACCTTCGCAAGAAATCCCAACAAACCTTTTGCGGAGGCCCATCATCCTATTTGCGACGCCCCGAAGCGCCGAACGATACGATGGTTTTCATCCTTTGGCGCTTTCTAGGCTCCGCGTAGGGGAGAGGAGTTTTTATGGAGCGCGAACGAGTCCTAGGTTCCGTCATCATCGATTGCCGTAACGGAGCGAAGATGCGCGTTACGGGCATCGATAAGGAAGAAAGCATCGAGACGCTTTCGCTCACCTTCGACTTGGGCCGCACCTTCAAGGCGCTTCTTGCTTTCTCTAACGCCATCATCCGCTTCGAGGACGAGGCGCTTCAAAAAGACGTAGAACAGGAAATCGCTTCCCTCCACGAAAAGAAGAAAGAGCAAGAAAAGATCATCGAAGAGAAAAACGCCTTCGCTTTGGCCTATGCCAAGCAGCGCGTCGAACGCGAAGCCGCCTTAAAGGCCACCCGCAAGAAAGGCAGGGGCAAGAAAGACCCTACTCGCCGCATCGACCGCAAGAACCTCGCCTTTAAGGCCACCTTCTGCGATGGGGGCGAGGAGTGGTTCCGCGGCCCTTGTTCCGACGCGAACCGAGAGCGTAACTGCGCTCTAGGCGGAGGCAAGTTCTGCAGCACCGAATCCGTCTGCAAGAAGGCCTTGGATGGAGCGACTTTGCCTTCCCGCGTCCAAGAAGCCTTCGCCGATGGGACGCTTTGCTATGAGTCGCGGCTATTGCTCGAATACAAGATCTACGCGGGACGCGACCACGACAATACCTTGCGAGGCTGGAAGCTCGAGAAGGACCGCCTCGTCTTGCTCACGACCATCCTTCCCGGGGAATTAGAGAAGGACCGCGTCATCTTCGGCGCCTTCCTCGTCGACAAAGTCCGCGACAAAGGCATC
>JAFSVB010000179.1 GCA_017450325.1 Bacilli bacterium
ATGAGGCTTATAGAACTGCATATGCGCGAATTCATCCGGGAGGTATTGGATATGCTCCCAAAGGTCTGGACGATCATAAGGATACTTGTCTTCTTCCTTCAGGCTTACGGGCGTGAGCTTGAGGTAATCCTGGACGCGGAAGGGGACTTTCGAGGCGAAATCCATCGCCGCTCCAATCGACTCGTCCCCAGACCGGGAATGGGGAGAAAGGCATAGGTCAATGACCGCGTCTCCAAGGGGGATGACCGCCTCGGGGAAGCCGATTTGCTCCGCGGCTTGAATGGCCATTTGAGTTCGCAAAACGGCATTCGGGTTCCCTAGACCGATATCTTCGTAGGCGATGACTAAGAGTCTCCGTTTAATGGAATCAAGGTCGCCCGCGATGCATAGGCGTGCCAAATAATAAAGGGCCGCGTCCACATCTTGACCGCGAATGGACTTCTGCAAAGCCGAGACAGAATCGTAGTGTTCTTCCTCATCCTTGTCCATCGCGTAGTTTGGAACGGAGTGCAAGGATTGCACTTTTTCAATCCCAACTTCATCCTCGTCTCCATATTGAACAAACGCCTCATCGAGGATGTTCAAAGCGAAGCGAAGGTCGCCTCCAGATAGCCTAGCGATATAGGCTAGCGCATCCTCAGAGAAGCGGGCTTTATTATCCAAGCCAGACGGTAAGGCGATCGCCCTTTTCAGGCCGACCACCACTTCCTCTTCTTTCAAAGGCTCGACTTCAAGGATCTTGCAACGTGAACGGATCGCGCGGCTAAGGGCGATATATGGATTCGCCGTGGTCGCGCCAAGGAGAAAGAACGTGCCATTCTCCACATAGGGAAGAAGATAGTCCTGCTTGGTCTTATCCAAACGATGCACCTCGTCCATGATCAGGATGCAAGGCTTCCAGATCTTTGCTTGATCGACAGCCATTTCCAAATCCTTCTTGGAAGCTGTCACGGCATTTAGAGAAACAAAATGAATTCCCATGCTTTTGGCATAGGCTTCCGCAATGGTTGTCTTCCCGGTTCCAGGCGGCCCAAAGAAGATCATCGAGAAGGGGACTTTCTTAGCGACAGATTGTTTTAGAAAAGATCCTTCCCCGAGCAAATGTGTCTGGCCGATAACCTCATCAAGAGACTGCGGACGAACGGAAAAAGCTAACGGTAATCTCATGTTGATAATGCTAGAAGAAAGCAAACAAAGGGGCAAGAAAGAGAATAAAGCAACGAGAAATTATCCATCGAAAAAAATGTCAATGAAAAAATGCAAGCCAAAGATCAAGAAGAAACAGGAACGCTTAAAATGGACCCTAATAAAAATCGGAAAGAAGAGGGGTTAGAAATAAGGGAAAGCCCTCTTTCAAATCCTAAAAAGAAATCGAGCGAATTGAAAAAGAAACCAAGGAAAGCAGAAACAAATCCATCCCAAAAAACAATAAAACAAGAAGAAATATAGCAAAGAAAATGGCAGTTTTAAAAGTTCATATTCTTTCATCGCGCCTAAAAAATCAGGTGAAAAAGCGGGATAAAAACAGGGGCAAAAATCGCATTTTTTATTCCTTGTTAAAAGCTGCGTAAAAAATATGGAGGAAGGATAAGCAAGAAGCAATCCGTTTTTTTCGTTGACATTTTTTATGAGACATAAAGCCCAGAAGATCATCCTCATAGATCATCCTATTGGAACCGAGGAGCCAATCAAATACAACGCCCGCAACCACCGCTTCTTTGCAAGTCAAAAGTAAGCGTAAAAGCAGCCTGTAAACCACGGTATTTTTTTCGTACTTACTTTAGCTAGTCTGGCCATACCCCTTTTGTTTGGTTTTAAGTGGAAATGCGTGTCCTTAATCAAGCAAGAAATATTAGTGTTTATCGATATATTTTCATCTGTTTGGATTATTCGTTCTTGCATTAAGGTATTTTTTTCGTACTATATAAGCAAGGCTTTTAATTTCCGATGTCTCTGGCCATCTATCTGCGAGAGAACAAGGATTGTCCTCAGGCTCGGCTATCATGCCCTCTGCTTAAGCGAAACTGATGTATGCCAAAAACAGCCTAAATGAAAAGCGATTGTATTGACGAATTTTGGAGTGACAATTTATGGAACGTAGAATGACCTATGAGGAATTCCTCTGGAGGGTGCGTGATGGGATTAGCGACGAAGCGGGTCGGTCCCCGATTATCCCGGTTTTAAAATTCTTCCAGGTGCGTTGGAGAAGCGAGGTAATCTATTATCTTTTCACATCCGAATCCGCCCGCTTCAACGAGATTAAATTCAACCTTCCAGGCATCACCTCAACCATGCTTTCCACGACACTAAAAGACCTTATGGAGCATGGCTTGGTTGAGCGTAAATCCTTTGATGAACAACCTCCGCACGTCGAGTACTCTCTTACGGAAAAAGGGAGCGATTTGTTGCCAATCTATTACGAAATTAGTAATTGGGGCTTTGCCTATCCCGTCGCCGCTCCCAAGAAGGCAAAAAAATAACCCCTTTAGGGGTTAAGGCATTTTTGCTTCGTTCTGCAACGCCATTTTGATATCTCGCCTGGGCTCTACGGAGCCTTTTTGGCATCTACAAGGCTATTTTAGGGCGTATTTTAAGTTCGCTTCGAAGCAAACATGGTCTCCAACGACTCCACGAACATACGTCGCTTCATCGTCAACGAAAACTTCAAGATCCTCCCCTTCGTGAATCTCGGATTCATATTGAATAAGGAGTTCCTCCACGCGGTATTTTTTGTAGAATTCCGCGTCGTGCAGATCCATCAATATCTCAATATAACGCACATTGTTCATATGGCCGTTTAGATCAAGATCCGTGTAAGAGATGGTTTTACGAAGGCGGAAGGAACAAGGCTTTGCCACCACTTTGCCAGGTGCTGCAAGCTCTGTCCCATCGGTTTGGTCCACGGGTTCTAAAGGCGGTCGCATTTCGACCTTTCTGGTCTCTTGATTGATCAACGCCCAGACAGAAGAAAGCTCGGCAATCGTCTCGCCCTTCTTGTCGAGCATCTTCCCATAACGGAAGAACAGGAACGCTTTTTTGGCCCCGGGATGCGTATCAAAAGTTACTTCTTCTAAATACTCAGGCATGCGGTGGAAGCGAACGTAAACGCGGCTAAAGACCCATAGGAGTCCATGGCCCATCGTCTTATCGACGCCATAGCCGATGTTCTCGGCGTCCTCTAACGCAGCGTCTTGGAAGACGCGAAAGAACCAAGACGGCGACATCGTGCGATCAGGACCGACGTAGGTTGACGTGACTTTAACGGGGAGAGAATACATTGTTTTTACCTCTGCGATATTCTACGCGCATGACAAGAAATGGCAAATTCCTATTGAACCTCACGCGGATGGAAGGGATAATAATTTGCCTTTGGGCAGCGAATCGGGTGTTTAGCTCAGTGGGAGAGCGCTTCCTTCACACGGAAGAGGTCGAGGGTTCGAAACCCCCAACACCCACCATTACGTTCTTAATCCCGCTGTCAAAAAGGCGGGATTTATATTTGCCGCTTTAGCTCAATTGGCAGAGCAACTGATTTGTAATCAGTAGGTTGTAGGTTCGATTCCTATAGGCGGCACCATATGCAGACTACAGTCCTGATACGTTCGGGGCTGTTTTTTTATTTCTAACGTCTTTGCGTTTCAACAAATATTGATTATTAATCACCAACAATGTATAATTGTAGTAGAGCAAGGAGGCGCGAATCATGCCTGACAAAAATGACATTTTAATTTACAACACGCCCAATGGGAATTCTAACGTCGAAGTCTATTTATTCGACGAGGATATTTGGATGACCCAAGCTGCGCTCGCTGATCTTTTTCAAACCTCGAGAAACAACATTACAATGCATATCCAAAACATCTATAAGGAAGGCGAGCTTATGGAGGAGGCAACCAGTAAGCCTGACTTACTAGTTCGAAATGAAGGCTCAAGGACGGTTAAAAGGACCATCAAGCTCTATAATCTCAAAATGATTATTGCCATCGGAATGCGCGCGAAGAGCTCTGCTGCAACCTCGTTTAGAATTTGGGCGAACAACGTGCTTAGGGAATACATGGTGAAAGGGTTTGCCATGGATGACAGGCGTTTGGAAGATCCTGAGCGATTTGGCAAAGATTACTTTGATGAGCTCTATTTGAGAATCCGCGCGATTCGGGCCTCCGAGAAGAGGTTCTATCAAAAGGTGCTCGACATCTATTCAACTAGCGTCGATTACAACGCCAACGACGAACAGACCATCAGCTTCTTCAAAACGGTGCAGAACAAGCTCCATTTCGCGATTTCCGGTGAGACTGCGGCGGAGATCGTTTATCATCGGGCCGATGCCGAAAAAGACAACATGGGTTTGACTTCTTGGAGGGGCGAACACGTCCAAAAATCGGACGTAACGATCGCGAAAAACTATTTGTCAAAAGAGGAAATCGATTCCTTGAACCAAATCGTAAACATGTACCTCGACCATGCCGAGAGAATGGCAAAGAACGCCATTCCGATGCACATGAGCGATTGGGTGGACGCCCTCGACGAATTTCTGCGGTTCGAAAGGGCGGACATCTTGACGGGTTCTGGCAAGATTTCACACGCCCTGGCGGTGCAGAAGGCCCATAAGGAATACGAGAAGTTTGATAGTGCCCGGCAGCTCAGGATGGGACACGAGCTGGATAGCAAATTGCTGGACGTCCTAAAAAAGAAATAGTTTTATGGGTAGAGTTATTATTGGCCTGGCGATAAGGAAAAGAAGGAAGGAACTCGGCCTTTCGCAATCCGAACTCGCCTCAAGGCTTGGGTATAAGGACCATTCAACGCTAGCTAAAGTCGAAACGGGGGTGAACGACATCACCATCGATACGCTTTTCAAATACGCCAAAGCGCTTGACATTAGCGCAACCGACCTCCTAAATCACAGTTTAGATGAGGGCGAAGGTATCTATCGCCTTGACTTTGATTACCTCCCGACGTTTCCGAATATCCATGATTGCAAAGTGGAAAGGATCATTGTCGGTAAGGATTCTTTTTCCCTTGTTTTCGAACGAGGCATCGCCCGTCACGACTCGGTCAGATTTCACCATCCGCGAGCGGATTCGCTGGAAATCGAATACCATCTCACCGATGAACCCGAGCTTTATTTGGCAAAAGGAAGGAGAATAATCCCTGCTCCATACGAAACGCTCAAGGATTTGGTTAATGAAAGCCTTATTTATCTTTGTGAATACGTTGGTTATAAATCGGTCATAATAAAGCTTTGCGGTGCTAGCCTCGCCATTTTGAACCTCACCGTGAACCAAGTCGATTACCGTTGGATCGAATAACAGGTAGACGGAACGTTTGGAAGATTTCGATTCCTCCCATCCCCTTTGAAATGTATCAATGTTGTAGTGCAACCCTTGCAAAAAGGGCTGAATGTATCAATATTGATGCACAACCACACCGAAAACAAATTGCCTCAGCACGTGCTGTTGGGGCATTTTTCTTAGGCTCTCACGTTTTTGGCCAACCTGCGCGTTTTGCACATTTTGCGCATCTATATTAAGAGGCCTTACGCCTCGCTAAGCCCCCTCTAGCGGTGCTTCTTCGTTCGATTTACAATTCTTTTATGGCCGATATCAAACGCATGATCGAACTGTTAAATCAGGACGCTGAGATGCACCGCTGCGAGGCACATCTTCACGGTGAATACTACAAGGTATACACCGACTATCTTCTCGGTATCAGCAATGACTATCTTCCTCTCTACCTCATTGAAGAAGACGGGGAATGGGGCTTCTCCGATGCCAATGCCATCTATGCCATCCTCGCCGACTTTTATGAGGTTACGGAAGAGCGATTGAAAGAGGTGAGCAAGGCCATCGGCCTTCAATATGACTCTTATCGTTTCCTCGCCTATCCCGTTGACGAAGGCAACGTCGTAGAAGCGGTCCATAAGTTCGGGAAAGTGGTGGCCTACCTGCTTAAGACATGCCCGCGTTAAGTCGGGCTTTTTTCTTGGACAAAGGTGAGTAAAATGACCACATGCCTCATATCCACGTTGTCCTCCATGAGCCGGAGATCCCCCAGAATACTGGAAACATTGCCCGTACCTGCGCTGCCACAGGTTCTTCGTTGCATCTCATCAAACCGCTAGGGTTTTCCCTCGATGACAAATACATGAAACGGGCAGGACTCGACTATTGGGATCTGCTTGACGTGCACGTCTACGAGAACCTTGAGGAGTTCTATGAGAAGAACCCGGGCGCGCGCATTTATTATTTTTCTAAAAAAGCACGCCACGTATATACGGACGTCGATTACCCGAACGAAGTCTATTTGATGTTCGGAAAGGAAACCAAAGGCATCCCCGTCGATGTCCTAAAAGCCCACGAGCAAGATACCGTCCGCATGCCGATGCGTGAGGGACTGCGCTCCCTCAACCTCTCCAACGCCGTTGCGATTGGAGTCTATGAAGTGCTTCGTCAGCACCAATTTAAGGACTTGGCACTCGAAGGGCCTTTCCCGCGTTGACGGGTTTGGCTCGCAAAGCGATAAGGTTACGTCGCAAAACTGCAAACATAGGTGCTTGTCCATTCAAAAAAGTCCGATAAATAGGGACTTTTTTGATTTTTTTAGCCGTTTGGGCGGTTTGTCATCGCCCTGTCTCAAACGTAAAATATTGGCATATTGAAAGCCCGTCTTACCCTCCGTTTATTTCGGTGGGCATCGACCCGCTTAAGACTAATAGCACCTTATCATTGGAGGTTATTATGAAACGCACAAACCTATTGATCCTCACCCTTGCCGCTGGGCTACTTGCTTCCTGTGGCTCCGGCTCTTCGAGCGCGGCTTCCGCCTCTTCCGGCGCCGTCCCTGCTGAAACTTCCCAAACGGATCCATCGAGCAGCCGTACCCGCGTCCGCAGCTCCACAAGCCCCGTGGATGTCTCTTCAACCATCGTGAGCTCCTCGGAGGAATCCCTCCCCGTTATCGCGGGCACCGAAATCACCTATGTCAGCGGCCTTGCTAGCGGTGGCGAATCCGCAGCTAAGGAAGACCCGGGCGTCATCTATGAATGGCATGGCGACGGCGGCAACATCACCGACTTCCGCTACGACGCGACCAAAGGCGAATATTCGTTCTATTACACTGCCGGTTGGGCTTGGTATGGCTGCCAATTCTTCTATCGCCTTCCCTATAGCGAGGCTGGCGATTCCTACACGGTCCGTCTCCAGTTCTATAGCGACGTCGCTGGCGAAATCCGCGTCAACGGTCAAACCGTCAGTCTCAGCCATGGCTGGAACGTCATCACTCAGGAAATCACCCTCGCCAACGCCAACGACACCGTCGTGAGCGTCCAGCTTGGCATTCCGGGCGACGAAGCGGCCGGTATCCCCGCAGGCGCTCTCCCTGGCTCCCTCTTCAAGTTCCGCGCCATCGAAGTCTATGACGCGGTCAACACCTATCACGAAGTCGCCTTCAAGGTTGGCGAAGACGTGGTAAAAGATATCAAAGTCCGCGAAGGCAAGACCGTCGCCGCCCCGAAGATCGAGGCTCCCGAAGGTACCATCCTCTCCGGTTGGTTTGATGGCGAAGACGCTCATAGCCCCTCCGCGCCCGTGACCGCCGCCCATACCTATACGGCGAAGTTCGTCGATAAGTCCGAAGTCCAAACCTATGACGTCACCGTCAAACTTGGTGATGCGACCTATGCCGCCCTCACGGCCGTCGCTGGACAAGCGGTTGACCTGACCAGCATCAGCGCACCGTTTGGCTATGGGTTGGATGGCTTCTTCCTCGATGCGGCCTTCCAGACCCCGTATGAGAATACCGCCATCAACGAAGCGACCACCCTCTATCTCAAGACTTCTGTCACGATGACGACGTACTACCACAATGGCGAGGTAGCAAGAGAAGAACGTAAGGGCCCCAATGGTGAATTCATCTGCGAGTACCATAACAATGGCTTCGATGCCGGATGGAACATCCAGCTGAACTTCAAGAACCTTCCTAAGGGCGTAGCGGGCAAGACCTATGTCCTGAGCCTCGAGTACACGATGGTCGGAACCGAGAACACGGGGACCTATCAGATCTATGACAATGGAAGCGTCGTCGCTGGCGAGCTCCCCGCCACCTCCGAATTCCGTAAAGTCGAGGTCGAATACGCAGGTGGAACCCTTAGCGAGAGCGCCTACTTCACGATGGAGCTCGGCGCTTGCAAGCCGACCCTTGGCGATGAAGGCACCGTCGTCGTCACCGTGTGCAACCCTCTTCTCGTAGAAAAAGCATAGTATATAATCTCCTTTGCACGAAGGCCTCGGATCTTCTCCGGGGCCTTTCTAGGTAACTACCCATGAAAAAATCACTTTCGTTTCTGCCATTATGTCTTAGTCTCGTCGGCTGCGCGCTTCCGGTTTCTAGTACCTCTAGTGCCGCTTCAACCGCCTCTTCAAACGCGCCTGCAGCCGCATCCAGCCAGCTCGTCCCTTCTTCCAAGGAGGGTGGTTTAAGCACCGATGCTTCCTCGGATTCCGCCGATGTCCTTGGGAGGGACTTCCACCCGGAAGGATATAGCCTCAGCTGGTCGGATGAGTTTGAAGGAACGGCCCTCTCCAAGGCGAATTGGGACTATGAGATCGGTAACAACAATGGCTGGGGCAACAACGAGCCTGAGTATTACACCGACCATAACGAGACCGTCGGCGATGGCCTACTTTCCATCCACGCGAAGAAAGAGGAGACGACCGTTCGGATTCGTGAGCAAGACGTCACCTTCCCCTACACGTCCAGCCGTTTGGTGACGCGCCACAAGAAATACTTCACCTATGGGTATATGTGCGCTCGCATCCGCCTGCCCGTAGGCGATGGGATGTGGCCAGCCTTCTGGATGATGCCTGAGACCAACTATGGAACCCAAGGGCATACCTGGTGGCCCACCTGCGGCGAAATCGACATCATGGAAGCTAAGGGACGCTTCCCCGAAATCGCCGCGGGCGCCATCCACTATTCCAGCAACGGAACCGGCGGACAGCACGCCTTCAACGCCCGTGAATGCAACTCCTTTGGCCGCATCGACGACTTCCACGTCTATGCCGTCGAATGGACGCAGGAGAGCATCACCTGGATTTATGATGGCACGCCCTTCTTCTCCCTTCACCGCAGCATTTGGAATGGCGGATACGGGACGGGCGACGCCGCGCCGTTTAACCGGGATTTCTATTTCATCCTCAACCTCGCCGTCGGCGGCAATTACGATGGTGGCCGTCTACCGCCCGACGACTTCCAGGAAGCCACGATGGACGTCGATTACGTCCGTTGCTATCAGAAAGACTAAAGGCATAAAACGCAGGCAGCATGAGGCTCCTGCGTTTTTTCTTTTGCCTTAGAAATCTCCGCAAAGCGCCGTCCTTTTTCATTTGTAGATTCCGTTAGGCGTTGAAAAAGGGCGCGTGTGCGCCCTATGGGTGATTGGATGAAATTAGGCTTTCTTGCGGAAGAGCGGGAGTACCCAGACAAGGCCGAGCCAGACCACGATGCCCACGCCGACGGCGACGTCGAAGGCGATGAGCGTCTCCCTCCAGGGGAAGACTTTCTTTTCGATCTTCACTTCGCCGATATTGACTTGGATTTCGTCGTTCGCGGTGTCGTAATGGGCGGCGGTGTAACGGGTGTTGAGATAGGTGAAGAGGACGTTGCGCGCAGCCATCTTCGCGCAATAGACGGTGGTCGGATCGGACATGTCGAGGTTGAAGTTACCCATGCCGCGGAGCCAGATGTCATTGCCCGCGCGGATGCCGCGGTACGGATTCATGCCTTCGCTGCCGTCATAGTAGTCGGTGATGACGGTGCCGCGGAAGCCCCATTCGCCACGAAGGACGTCGTTGTTCTGCGCGGAGCAGCTGCCGCACCAGATGGAGCCGATGTTGTTGAAGCCGGACATGATACCGACGGTCTTGCCCTCTTTAACGGCGATTTCAAACGGCCTGAGGTAGATTTCGCGGTACGCCTGCTCGCTGAGCCAAGTGTTGATATTGCGAGGGTTGGGGCCTTCTTCCGCCAAGGTGAAGTGCTTCAAGTAGGCATAGAGGCCATGGTTCTTCGCGCCGAGGCACACTTTCGCGGCCATCTTGCCCGAGAGGACGGGATCCTCGGAATAGTATTCGTAGTTCCTGCCCGAGAAGGCGGTGCGATGGATGTTGACACCCGGGGCGTACCAGCCCTGAATGTTGGTGGCTTTGGCTTCGTTGGCCGCGCTGGTACCCATCTGGTAGGCAAGGTTTTTGTTCCAGGTCTGACCGATGAGGACTTCGCACGGGAAGGCCGTCCATTGGCCGTTATCGAAGCCGGCCTTCATGGAGTTCTGGTTGAAGCCCGCAGGACCATCGAAGTCGGCGCACTCAGGCTTGCCTACGCTAGGAAGCGCGGCGGTGCCAAAGGCAGCGTTGAGGACGAGGTCCTTGAGCTCGCTGGTGGTGATTTGGTCGACGAGTTCGTCTAGGGCGATGGCATCATAGTCATCGCCGATCTCGTCGATGAGCTCCATGTCGAATTTGCCCTCCGCGTCCTGGATCCTCCAACCGACGTCCACGCCGGTAGAGGGCATGGTGGTCTGATTGAACTTATCGTTGGTGAAGCCGTTGACGTTGCTGCCGCCGATATTGGCTTTGGCGACGTGCTTGACGGAATCGTGCCATCCCCAGAAGCCATCTTTACGGGTGAGCTGCTCAGGGGCGGAGTCGAAGGCGTTCGAGCCATCGATTGGGCAGTTGCCATACGCATCCTTGCCGGTAAAGCGGTTGATGACAGGCTGATTGGTAACGGGGTCTTTGTCGATATTGACCGTATCGCCGAGGCTGGCCTTCAAGGAAGCGCTGGCGTTATCGGCCATCTTCTTGAGATCATGGGAGTTCTCGTTGAAGGTGATGGAGTATTCGCCCTTGTCGAGTTCGTATCCCATATGGCCGTTGGTGTTCTTATCGTAGCAGTCATAGGAGGCGAGGTCGTAGAAGCGGAACGAGCACTCAAGCCCGGAGGATTGCGTGTCGCCCGGATTCAGGGTGACGGTCTTGCAGAAGTCGAGGAGCTGGACCGAGGATTTCTCGATCTGGCCCGCGAGATACGGGACATGGCCATAGACCTGCATGACATCCTTACCCGCGACATCGCCCGTGTTTTTGCAGGCGAACTTCAGGGTATAAAGTTTGTTGGGATCGCTCGGATTGAGCGTCGTAGCATTGTCGCTTTCATCGAAAATCCCCTGCAAAGTCCACTCGAATTTCGAATAACTCAAACCATGGCCAAAGGGATATTGGACGACATCGTGATAGCCATTGGGAAGATCGGCCCAATAGCCTTCCACGTCAGCGGTCTCGAAGAAGCGATAGCCCACATAGACGCCCTCGAGGTAGCCGATGTTCCAGTTCGTCTCCTTGTAGTTGACGAAGCTCGGGGCGAATAGCGGGTCGGGATCGGACGTGTTCTCGCCTGCGTTGTAGGCGAAGGTGTCCGTGGTGCGGCCCGAGGGATTGACGGTGCCATCGAGAATGCGCGGGATGGCAAGGGCGCCCGATTGACCCATGAGGCCGACATTGAGCGCTGCCCCGACGTCATAATCCTCGAGGAAGCCTAGTTCCATCGTGTTGGAGGAATTGATGATGACGGTCACCTTGTCGAATTTCTCGGTAACCATGCGTAGCATGTCCTCCTCGCGCTTGGAAATATGGAGGTAACTGCGGGAAGAATCGGTCTCCTCGCCGATGGTGGAGGAGTAAATCGGCACTTCGCCGACATTCTCGCCGCAGACGCGGGAGAGGACGACGACGGCCTGATCGGAGAAATCGAGCGCGTTTTGGATCAATTGTTCCGTATAACGGGTGATTTCCGGTTCACGCAGGGGGATGCGGGAACCGTTGCCGGTGCCGAACTTGCCCTTGAAGCTCGTGGAATCGTAGTCCGTATAGAACTTGGTGAGTTCTTTATTGGTCTGCCAACCTTCTTTCTCAAAGGCCTGAAGCAAGGTTACAGCCGCTTCATCGCGGATGGTCGAGGAGCCAGAGCCGATGCCCGAGAGAAGGAATCCATTATCGGTGGAAGCCCAGCCGAAGACGTTGACTTTCTTATTCTTATAAGGAAGGGTAGAGCGCTCGTTGCGGAGCAAGGCGACGCCATCCTCCGCCAAGCGCTGGCAGAGTTTGTCGCTTTCCGCGGCGGCTTCTTTGAAGGCCTCTCCGCCGAAGTTGCGGTCGGTCTGATCCAAAAAGCCATCGATGACACCATCGAACTGATGGGCCGTGACCGTGCCGCCGATGGCGACCGAGGCTAGTAGCGCAGAACCGATGATGGAAATGATTTTGCTTGCCTTCATAAGTAGTCCTTTCTCGTTCTGGCGCAAGGGAAGCCCTCACGCCAGAACGAATATATTAACGATGATTAGTCCGCGACGTAGGAAACCGAGAGGAGCCCGTTTTGCCAGCTCCAATCGCCTTCCTTGCCGGAAAGGGTGCGGATGGAATAGGTGCCTGCGCCGAGGTGGAAACTGCTCTCCTCCACGTTTATGGTGACGTTGGGATGGTCGGTGGAACCAGCAGAGGCCGCGCCGAAGTGGAAGATGTATTCGGTGCCGGAATTCATCTTGCCCGCGAGATCGATGGAAAGGTCAAAGGTGCCTTTGCCGGCCTCAGCGCCCTCGGTGAGCTTGAGCTCTGCCTGAGGATCGGTCGCCTCACGGCCGAAGAGGTAGGTCCAGTTATCGAGCGCCTGAGCGTCAAGATAGTAGTCGCCGTTCTCGTTGTTGACGATGCCAGCATAGATGCCCGAGAGGGTGAAGAGAGCCTTCTCGCCATTGGCCACGAAGGAAGCGGACTGCGCTTTGGCATAGTCGGCGCCTTCGAAGGTGAGGGTGGCGTAGGAGCTCGCCCAATCCGGGGAAGTCCTCGGGTTCTTGGAGAAGGTGACCATGCCGCCATTGGACGGATCGACAATCTGCTGGACTTCCATGGCGTTGGCGTCCCAGTTGATGTTATGGCCGTCTCCCGTCGGGGATCCATTAGGATCGAAGTGGAAATGGAAGAAGTACGGATTGCCAGTGCCGAGCTTGCCGGTGATGTCGAAGCGGACCTCGAAGGTGCCGCAATTGGCGACCTCGCCCGGGGTGGCCACAAAGGAGGCGGTTCCGGTTAAGGCATCGACGACGACCCAGGTGTTGAGCTCCGTCAGATCGCAGAGCAAGTTGCCCTCGAATCCGCCCGTCTCAACGTTGGTGTAGGTGCCTTTGACGATGGCATAGGCCTTGTCTTCCTCGACCTTGAGCTCGACCGTCTGAGCGGTCATGGATGGAGCGGTCTCATCGAGGACGATCAAGCCGTAGTTGCCCCAGAATTCGACGCCTTCTTCCGATTCAGGATAGCTGACGAGGCGGTATTTGTTGTTACCGATCTGGATTTCCTTGTTGAGGGATTGCGTCGCGGCCCAGTTGCCCGCTTCGCCGATATCCTGTCCTTCGACGTTCGCGGGACCAAAGTGGATGGTGTAGCCAACGCCCTTGCCCGAGGCGGCCATGAGGGTGGAGAGGTCGACGGAGAACTTATAGGCGCCGGTGCCGTTATCCTGATATTGGACCTCGCTGGTCTTGAGGAGGCGGTCCCAGGACGGGGCGGCGTTGGAATAGACTTGGTTGTATTGGATATCGAAGAGGATGGCGCCCTTGGCAGCGACGGTGAGCTCCGCGGCGGTAGCGAATCCCGTGAAGGTGCCGTTGATGGTCAAGGTGGCTTTGCCCTCGACGTTTGCGATATCGATGCCGACGCGCTCCATGCTACCGACCTTGACGCCATAGGTCGCGGTCTTGCCGCCATAGGAGACGGTGACGGCCTTGGTGCCTTCGGTGGTGAGGTCTGGCGCGGTGACGGAGAAACCGGTCGTGATTTCCATGGTTTCGCCGCTATCGTATTTGGCGCTTATCTTGAGTCCGGTGGACTCGAAGGTGGAGCCGACGAGGAAGGCGGTCTTGACGGCGCTGGTGTCAACGGAGATGGAGGAGACGCCGACGACGGTGACCTTAATCACGACGTCTTTGGCGGGCATGGTGAAGGAATAGCGTCCGCCGCCACCCGCGGTGAGAACTTCGTCATTGACCTTGACGGTGCCGACGACCTTGCCTTCAGCGGTTGCCTTGACGGTGAAGCGGATGCGGGTTCCTTCCGCGGCGACATTGCCTTCGGGAAGGCCCGAGACCTCACATCCTTCTCCTTCCACGGTGATGCGGAAGTTCTGAGATTGCGAGGAATCGGCGGGGGCGTTTCCGCCTCCACAAGAGGCCAACGTGGCGCCGACGCCAAGAAGCGCGACAGCCGAGAGGGCGAATACTAGGAGCGACGAAGTTTTTCTTTTCATACTGTACCTTTCTTTCTGCGCAGAGGATGCGCGATGGTTTAGGAGAAAGCCTCTTCTTTACATATAAATATAGGGCTTCCTGTGCACGGCCATATTGTGGCCCGTTTCTTTTGGCGGTGTTGTGGTTATGCGCAACCTTGGAAAAGTGTTGCGCAAACTTCCAAGGAAAAGCGCCCCCGCGAGCAGGGGCGCATGAGCGTTTAGTTCTTGGATATCGGTGCCTTGGCCGCTTCTTGGATGACCGCGCATAGCGCGTCGTTGCGGGAGAAGCCTTTCCGCTGGTCGACGCCCCACTTCCGCTCGATTTCCTCGAAGGAGTCGTTGCCGCGTCGGAGGTGGACGACTTCCGATACGGGGATGGAGGGGTCACCATTGTTATTCGTGCGGATATGGTATAGTCCCCATTCAGAGGTTCCGCGGACGCGGTAGGTCCACGTCGTCCAAGAGACGTGTTTCTCGTTGAGGAGGTTCAGGATGGGCGTCCATGCTTCGTAGGAACAATGCGGGCAGAACTCGCCGAGATAGAGAGGGACGCCGAAGGAGGCGTTGACGATGTTATCGATGCGTTCCTTATGGGTCTGGAATTGGTAATCGTCATCCGTGCTCCCGTCATAATGATGGAATTCATACATGACGTTCTCCCAGCCATAGACGCTCGGCTGCGGGAGGTTCTCCGCCGTCCAGCAGGACTCCATGATCAGGAGGTGTTCTTGGTCCACCGCGCGGATGGCGTGGTAGAGATCATCGAAGAAGTCCCATTGAATCTTGCCCGTGACAGACGTGACGCATTCGGGGTCATAGACATCGCCCGCCGGTTCGTTGAGGAGGTCATAGCCCGCGATGTTCTTGAACCCGCGATAATGCTCGGCGAGCACCGTCCATAGGTCGAGGGTCAGCTCGCGGAAGGCCGCGCCGACATCGTCTTGCCGCCAGAGCCAGTCGTGCTGACGGGAATCGATGGAGTGGTCGTTCCCGTTCTGGGATCCATAAGCACCGTGAAGGTCGAGGATAATGTAGATGCCCCGCTTCTCCGCCTCGCGGATGAAGGCATCGATCTTTTGGATGTGGTCGAGGCGCAGGACCATGTTCATGGAGAGCAGCTCCTCGGCGGTCGGGTTATCCGAACGCATCAAATCGAAGTCGAGGTCGTAGAAGTCGAGATAGCTCACGGGCAGCCTCAGGCAGTTTAGTCCAAGGGCTTGCACGTTATCGAAGTCCTCGCTCGTCCAGAAGTTCGCTTGGTAGATGTCGAGCAACTCGAAGGCGGCGTCGCGGTCGAAACGCTCGGTCAGTGTGTTGACCGTATAAAGCAAATCGGGGGAATCGACTAGGCACATCCAGGACTCATGGAGCATATAGCCACCGAGATTGGTGCCGCGGAGCATGATCACGTTGCCTTCCCCGTCGACGAGCTCGGTGCCGCTTGCTTTCACGTATCCTTGACGAAGCCCAGGCTCCTCCGCGCTGGTTGGATAGGAGGAGGAAGAAGAATGCGCGGAGGTTGGCCCTTGGCAGGAAGAAAGGAGCGCGAACGTCGCAAATGGAATCCAAGCAAGATGATTTCTTTTGTTCATAAGATGCGCTCCTTAGGAATGTTGGTTTCAGAATTTATTTGGTTTCTGCAGAGTTTTCTACTTTTTTGCGCTTTCCGAACCTCAGGCCTGGATGCTCGAGGATCAGGAAATAGATGATGGCAGCGGCTCCGACATAGCCAACGACGTTGATGGCGATGATGGTCGGGCTCACCCAGTCAAACGGCTCGCTGATGATGGCGGAAGAGGACTTCTTGCCATTATAGGGATTCGCGTCATAGAACTTCTTGGCGAGCTTGGCGCGGAGGTTGGCGTAGATAACGCCTTTGATCGCGTCGCGGAGAGCCATCTTCGCACGCCCTTCCCTCCAGCTGAAACGGAGGGAGCAGTTCATGCCGAGGGCACCGCCATAACGCATCGTCTGGTCGAGATGCATGTATTGGTTGAAGTCGGAATAGTCGGTGATGATCTCGCCGACGAACCCCCACTCTTTGGCGAGGACGCCTTTGAGAAGCGCGCAACTGCCACCGGCCCATACCGCGCCGATGCGGTTATAGGAGGTCATGAAGCCATTGCAGACGGGCTCGAAGCGATGGCCTTGCTCTTTATAGGTTTTCGCGCCTTCGCATAATCCTTCGCCCTGGACCGCCATGCGGAAGGGTTCAAGATAGATTTCGCGGAGCGTCTGCTCGCTGCAGTACGTATAGAGGGAGTCGCGCGAGGTCTCGGTCTCAGCGAGGGCGAGGTGTTTCGCTATGGCGAGGCTGCCCGTGACTTTGACGCCTTTGATGTAGTTCGTGGCGAGGGCGCCGGCGAGGAAGGGGTCCTCGGAGAAGTATTCGTAGTTACGTCCGCCAAAGGGGGTACGATGGAGGTTCATGCCGCAGCCATAGATGCCATAGACACCGTGTTGACTCGCCTGAACGCCCATCTCGATGCCGACTTCGAACAAGAGGTCCTTGTTCCAAGACTGGGCGAGGAAGGCGCCGCAGGGGAAACCGACGCCGGTATTGGCCGCCGCAGTACCAAAGGAACCGACTTGGGCAGGGCCATCCAAGGAGGTCGTCGCGGGGTAGTTGAGCACTGCGATGCCCTTGGTATTCGGGTGCGCTTGGTTGACGAACTTGAGGGCATCCTCGTAGGTCATCTGGCTCATGACGTCGTTCCAGTACCATTCATCGTCGAAATTGGTCGCGAGGTCTTCGCCATCGAGGTTCAGCTTGCCATCCGCGTCGAATGGCTTGATGTTTTCATAGTTCGCGCCCCAGGCGAAGTCATCGATTTCGATCGGGTTGTTGAATTCATCAACGGTCGCGCTGTTCCACGCATCGAAGTTGGTGGAATCATAGCCATTCGCGCCGGCGAAGAGCGTGAGGTCGAGCATCTTCTGGTCCATCGCGCGTCCCGTGGACTTATCGTGGGTCGAGGTCTGCGGGACGGGAGAGGTCGGAAGGTTATCGCGGCTCACATAGGGAATGTTCCAGCCAGCCACGTCCTTGCCATCCACCGCGCGGCCATCGATGGCCTTCTCGCCGGTGAAGAGGTTATCGATCGTGGCGCCGGTGTATTTGTTCTTATCGAGTAGGATGGTTTCATTCACTTTGTATTTTAACGATCCCTTGCCGCTAGCCATCTGCTTGTCGTGGTGGGAATCGCTCGCGAAGCGGAACGTATAATCGCCTGGGTCGATCTCATAGGTAGTCTTGCCATTGCCGTTTTTGTCATAGCAGTCATAAGAGGCGAGGTCACGGGCTTTCGCGCTGAGGGTGACGACTTCGGTTTCGCCAGGTTTCAAGAGGCTCGTTTTTCCAAAATCCACGAGTTTTGTGGAGCTTTTTTCAATTCCACCCGCTTTATAGGGCTGATTCAGATAGAGCTCCACCACATCTTTCCCGACGTAGGAACCCGTATTCTCGACGACGACTTTGAAAGTGACTTCGGTATTCGCGTTCCAGATTTCATTCTCGGGGACGCTGACCTCGGCGAGTTTCCAGGAGAAGGTCGTGTAGGAAAGGCCGTAACCAAAGGGGAACTGCACCACCGCGTCATAACCGGTGGCTTTGGAACCATTGAGGAGCTCGCGTTCCATGCCGTTAAACTTGCCCATCGCATCGGCGGTCTCGTAATAACGGTAACCCACGTAAATGCCTTCGACATAATCCACATAGGGGAGGCTCGGGCGGGTCTTGACGCCCGCGTTTGTCGTTTGGTTTGCACCATAAGAGGCGGTATTGGAGAAGAAACTGACGCCTTCGTATCCAGCGTGCTCGTAAGCGATGTTCTTCTTGAAGTCATACGGGAGGACATCGGCAAGGTGGCCCGAGGGGGATACGCCGTCGCCATAGAGGACTTTCGCGATGACATCGGCGCCTTGGGTACCCGTCGGCCCGATGAGAAGCGCGGCATCGATACCAGGAATGGCCTCGAGGAAGTCCATCTGGAAAGCGTTGGTGGAGTTGACGACGACGATCGTCTTCTCGAAATGGCTGCCCGCGAAACGGAGCAATTCCTCTTCCTCGGTGCTAATTTGTAGGTCGTGGCGCGATTCGTCGATGCGGTTGCCAGACTTGTATTGGATCTCGGGAATGTCTTCGGCTTCACCACCTTGACGACCGATTACGACGATGGCCACGTCGGAGAAGTCGACGGCTGCGTTGAGCTTCGTCTCGTATTCGCCCGTAATCGCGGGATCATATAAGTCAAACTTATGACCTTGGATATCGCGGTTGAAATGGAGCGTATCCACATCGGGGTTGGCACTTGGGGCATGAACGCCGCGATAGTACTCAAGGATGTCCTCATTCAGTTCGATTTTGGCGCCTTCATAGCCGCGCAAAGATGTCAGGAAATCAGCGAACTTGCCGCCATCGGCTTGGTTGGGTGAAACCATGCCCGAGCCCGATCCGCCATGGAGCCAGGCGATAGAATGGTAGCCAAGCACATTGATCTTGGTGTCCGTGTCTTTCTTCAGGGGCAGGCAGTTGTCCGCGTTCTTTAGCATGACGATGGAATCGGCTACGGCTTGCTTTGCGAGGGCGTTGCCCGATTCTTTGCTCGCGGTCTTCTCTTCGTCGGATACCTCGACGTTTTTGTTGAGCAAGAAGCCTTTGATAACGGTCTCGTACTGGTTATAGATGGGCGTGCCAACGGCGGGGATGGCGATGAGTAATGCCGCCGCGAGGCCAAATGCTATCTTACTGACGATCTTTCCGGTCTTATTCATGAGAACCTCCATGCGCTTCGTCCATATCAAAAGACGAAACGCGCTTTCGTTGGACATATTTTAGGAAGCCAAAGCCGAAGTGCAAAATCGGCCCTTTTTAGAAAAAATTAGAATTTTAACAGGACTGTTTTTCTAAAAAAGCCCTTTATTGCGCGGATTTTTAATAGTTTTGCGGAGCGGAAAGACAAGACGGCCTTCTAATTCGTGTCGCAACCTTGTAGAAAACTGGCGCAAGTTTAGGGCCTATTCGGGCATCGTTCCGGGCTTTAGCTTGCGGAAGATGAAGATTCCATAGACGACGAGCCCAGGGGCGAGGATGGCATCGATGACCAGAAGCGCGGGTTTCCAAATGGGGCGAATGTCGTTTTTCGCACCCGTATGGTGGTCGAATGGCAAAGACTGGGCCTTATTGGCAGAAGCCATCGTATCGCAATAGCAATAAAGCACGTTCTTCGCGGCGCGGGCGATATGGTAATAGAAGGTTGGGCTTGAGAAATCGTCGAAAACGACGGGCTCGCCTTCGAGGATTAAATCCACGCCAGCGCGAATTGCCTCGTCGGCATCCATCACATTGCCGCCGACATAATAATCGGTGATAACCGCGCCCTGGAATCCCCACTCCTTCCGAAGGAGCCCCTGCAGTAAGGCTGAGGAACCGGCGGCCCGCACATAACCGATGCGGTTTTTGGAAAGCATCATGGCGTTGGCCTTGCCTTCTTTGACGGCGATCTCAAAGGGCTTCGCATAGATTTCGCGTAGAGCCTGTTCTGTCAGGAAGTGATATTGGCCATTGGTCCCCGACTCGTTCTCGTCGGCCGCGAAATGCTTCACATACGCATACACGCCCCCGTCCTTTGCCCCTCTTATGACGTAGGCGGCGCATTTGCCAGAAAGCAGAGGATCTTCGGAATAATATTCAAAATTTCTGCCGCTTAAGGGAGAACGATGGATATTGGTCGCGGGCGCATACCAGCCATTGACGCCAAGGCTGACCGCCTCAGCGGCAACCGATTGGCCAAAGCCATAGCAAAGCTCCATGCTCCAGGATTGAGCGAGGGAAGAGGGGCAAGGATAAGATGCGGCATTGCCAGGAGAGGAAGATAGGACAGTAGTGTTGATGCCACTAGGGCCATCCAAATCCAAGCAACGCGGCTTTTGAATGGAGTCGACGGCAGGCGTCCCAAAGCCAGCATGAGCGACGAGATTCGCCAGTTCGGCTTTCGTCGCGCTTCGAGTGAGCTTCTCAAAGGCCTCGTCATCATAAGGTTTGTCAAAAGCCTGCGTGATGTCTTGAATCTCCTTCGTCCCAAAAGCGGGCTCGTTCACTTCTTCCATGCGTGGGTCGAGGACGTAATACGTGTCCGTGATGGCTTTCGTCGCCGCGCGGTCGCGGGTCGCCTTAGGAAATGTGCCTTTCAAAT
>JAFSVB010000180.1 GCA_017450325.1 Bacilli bacterium
ATCCAAAGGGAGATCGACATCGTTACCGCGATCATCGCCACGTAATTGAGCATCAAGGTAAAGAGGGTCTCGTTGGTGTTGAACATGGCCTTGAAGAAGGCGGGAATCAAGCACCAGACGACGCTTGCGCCAATCGCGCCCACCAAGCAAAGCAGGATGATGACGATATTCGGCAACGTGCTCGGGCTGAACTTCGCGATTCCGGCGGCGGCGAGGCAGCCAATGAGGACTTGTCCTTCCGCACCGATGTTCCACAACTTCATGCGGAAGGCAGGCGTAAGTGCCAAGCTAATCAGAAACAAAATCGAGAACCGCACAAGCAGATCGACGATCGTGGAGATATCGGTGAAGTCGAAGGTGCCGCGGCCGAGTTCAATAAAGAAGGTGCCAAAACTACCCGGCTTCAATATCGTGCAGACGATGCCCGCGACCAGGAAGGCCAGTAGGACCCCGCCGATGCGGAGCAACCAATAATTCCGTTTGGAAAAATTCTGCCTGCGGACGATGTAGAAGGGAAGAGAGAGGCGTTTTGCAGACATTTTAGTTTCCATCACCGGTTCCTCCTTCCTTATTGCTGCTCATAAGCAGGCCGATTTGTTCTTTGGTCGTCGTGCGCGAATCGACGATGCCGGTGATCTTGCCATCGCATAGAACCATGATGCGGTCGGTAAGGGCGAGCATCGCATCAAGGTCCTCCCCGACGTAGATGATCGCGCAACCCCGCTGCTTCTGTTTATCCAGAAGGTTATAGATTAAGTAGGACGAATGGATATCCAGACCGCGGACGGGATAAGCCACCATCAAGATCTTCGGATCGGAAGAGATCTCGCGCCCAACTAAGAGCTTTTGAATGTTGCCGCCCGAGAGTTTGGAGACGGACGTGTGAAGGCTCGGGGTCTTGACTTCTAGTTCCTCGACGATGCGCTTGGCAAGGGCTTGGGACTTCTCTTTGTGAAGCAAGCGACCCTTGCCCTTGCGGTAGCTGCGCAAGAGCATGTTGTCGACGAGGTCCATCGAACCGACCAAACCCATGCCCAGACGATCTTCGGGCACGAAGGAGAGCTTGATGCCATAGTCGCGGATTTCCAGCGGCTTTTTGTTGGTAATATCGATGATTTCGTTATCGTAGAAGATGATTTTCTTGTTCATGACCATGTCGGTGACTTCTTTGTTGGAGTACTTCGCCAAGTCGATGGTCTCATGGGTATCCGCGTGATAGAACTTGCCTTGCGTGGCGAGTTCGCGGATTTGTTTTATGTCTTTGTGGTAGAAGGTAACGGGGCGGTTTTTCTTGGGATTGGTGAATACAATGCTGCCCGCCTTATCCATCGCCATGCCGGCAATCGCGTCGAGAAGCTCTTTTTGGCCAGAGCCTGAAACGCCCGCGATTCCAAGGATTTCCGATCCATGGACGGTGAAGGTCGCATCGTCGAGGACGATACGGCCTTCGCGGTTTTTCACCGTGAGGTTCTTCACGACGAGACGGTCGCCGGTGGGGGGTACGGTCGAACGTTTGATATCGAGGTCCATCTTCTGGCCGACCATCATTTCGGCGAGTTTCATCTCGTCGGCGTCTTTGGTCGCGATCGAGCCGACGTACCGGCCTTTGCGAAGCACGGCGACGCGGTCGGAGATTTCGAGGACCTCGTTGAGCTTATGGGTGATGATAATGACCGTCTTGCCATGTTTGATAAGACGGCGGATGACCGCGAAAAGCTGTTGCGTTTCCTGCGGCGTCAAAACGGCCGTAGGCTCGTCGAGGATCAACGTGTCGATACCGCGGAAAATCGCCTTGACGATCTCTAAGGTCTGCTTTTCCGCGACAGACATGTCGGAAACCCTCTTCCAAGGGTCGAATGCGAAATGGTAACGATGGCACATCCGCGAGACGTACTTTTCCGTCTGCTTCAAGGTTGTGCGACGGTAATGAGCGATGGCGTGGACGGCTTTTTTGCATTTAAGCGCCATAGAAGCGACGAAGCAGGAGAACTTCGAATCCGGGTTCTTTGGGGTCGGCTTCATGTCCTTCCATTTTTGAATGTCCGCCTTCTCCTCGTCGGTCAAGAAACGGTCATAGCTCTTGAGCAGCTCCTTACGGGATTGTCCGAGGGCGACATTCTCAACGGAACTAAACGCCTCCACGAGCTTGTAATGCTGATGAACCATGCCGATGCGGTGATGATGGGCGTCTTTGGGCGATTTGATGGACACTTCCCTGCCGCGGATGAATATTTTTCCGCTGTCGGGGGTGTAAATGCCGTCCAAAACATTTAAAAGCGTGGTCTTGCCGCTGCCGTTTTCGCCTAAAATCGAAAGGACTTCCCCTTCCTCAATGGAGAGGGTAACGTCATCGTTGGCGATGACTTCACCAAAGGTCTTGGTTATGTTCCTTAACTCGATATAGCTCATTTAGGGAAAGGGCTGGCGGTCAGGCCGCCAGCCCATCGATTATTAGTTTTGTTGATTCGCGTTCAATTCGGTGATTCCGTCGATACGGAGGTCGAAGTACGGGGCGCTGCGAAGGGCGGACTCGTCGAAGAAGGTCTTATCGCCGACGGTCTTGATGACTTCGGTTTCGCCCTTATAGTCGCCCATGTCGTCGACATCGGCCAAATAGGAGGTCACCTTCTTGCCGCCGACGGTAAACGTATCGGTGTCGAAGACCTTGAGGGTGCCGGCCTTAATGGCAGCTTCAGCGTCCGCGCAGGCTTTCTTGGTCTCGGCGTCGGCTTTGCTGGAAAGACCCCATTGGACGGATCCGGTCGCAAGGGTACCGGTCCAGTTGCGGTTGACTTCGCCTTCGATGGCTTTGCCGGCATAGACGGCATTCACGACCGCTTCGTAGTAGGGAGCCCAGTTGATTTTCGAGTAGGAGACATAGGTGTTGGGGCAGTCTTTTTCGGTAGGAATGTTGTAGGTGACGTTCGGGACTTTCTTATCCTCGCATTCGCCCGGGGCGCCCATGGAGTCCGCGTGCTGGGAGATGAGGGCGGCGCCTTTGTCGATCAAGTTCCTCGCGGCGTCTTTCTCATCCTGGACGTTGTACCAGGAGAAGGTGTATTGGACATCCATGACGACGTTAGGGACAACCGAACGGACGCCAAGGAACCAAGAGGTATATCCGGAGACGACTTCCGCATAAGGATAGGCGCCGACATAGCCGAGTTTGATGTTCCCGTCTTTGTCGTAGTTCTTTTGGGC
>JAFSVB010000181.1 GCA_017450325.1 Bacilli bacterium
ATTCCGCGCGTAGCTCAGATGGTCAGAGCACCGTTAGCCGGTCCATTCTCAACCCTCCTTTTTATTACGATGGAGGCAAAGAACATGACGATTAAAGAAACCATTCTTCTCGAAAAGCGCTTTTTCTGTCTCCCGGAATCTGTTGCGGAGAAGGATGAGAAACGCCGCGCTTTCCTCAATTCTTTTCTGCTCATTAACTATGGCGTTATCCTCGAGAACCCGGAACGCGTCTGCGACGAAGCGCTACGCTTGATGGATGGACTTCTTTCGCTGCATGTTCCCAAAGGCTTTTATAACAGCCCACAAGACACCAAATACTTCTCGTGCGAAGAACTATTCCTTGAACAGGTCATCGGCTATTTCGTCGGTTACGGGACCTCGATAAAACGCGTGGAGATCTTTGAAAAGGATATCCCGCTTCCCGCGTTTATCAGCGATGAGACCAAGCTCCGCAAATACCGCATTCTCGATGAGCAAGAGGCGAATGCCGTCCTGCGCGAGACCATGGTGAACTACCTTGCCTATAAACGGCCTTTCAGCGTCGAAGAGCAGGAGCGCTTCCTTTTCCTCGTAAAGGCCGGGTTCTTCCAAAAAGGGGATGTGGTCGCCTGCCGAGACAACATTTTCCTCATCCTCGACTTTTTCCCGGACCTTGCGTGCCAACTTGACAAGAAAGACCTCGTCAAGTTCTCCATCGACGCCTTTGGGGATGGCCCATATTTCGATGCCCATAAGAGGAAAGAGCCAGACGCGCAAAAAGCCTGCGCCCTCATCGCCTCGTCCATCGACAAGGTACAGGACTGTCCCTTAAGCAAGCGCCAGGCGAAGTACTTCAACAAACTCGTCAAGGTCTTTAAGGGCGTTCGCGGCAAGGAATCTAACGATGCCTCCCCTTATAAGAAAGCCATCGCTCTCATAAAAGAAGGGAAAGTCATCCAAGCGGCCGATATCTATGCAAAACACGGCTCTTTACTCGAACGAAATCTCGTTTTCCTTCTTTCTAGGGCCAATTCGGTCGCGGCCGTGAAGCACATCCTTGCCCTCATCGACGATAAGAATCCTACGTTGCTCTTGCAATTGTTCTTCTCACTTGGATTCGATGGCGGGAAAGGCATGCCGAGGAGTTTCTCCTTCCAAAAGGACCATCGCACGGTCGTTCATACCGAGACCAGAGACGAGACGATGAAGCGCAAATCGATTATTAGCGATAGCATTCGCCGCGCTGCTCACGATATTCTCCTTGAGAAAATCCATTTCTATTACCAGAGGCTCCCCAAGCTTGGGAAAATCTATCTTTGCGAAGACTTAAAGCGCATCGCCATTCCTTTTGGAACGGCCTCCATGGGCATGGGCGTGGATGTGCTCCCTGCGGGAAGCCGCATACCCATTCAGGGTTCCTACCTTCGCATCTTCTGCAGATGGGAGGGGGTCCGCGATATCGATGCGAGTCTTGGTGTTTTCCCTGAAGAGGAAATAAATAAACCAGGCTGTTTCTCCCTCGGTCGGGTTCTTTCCTGGCGGACATATCATGACAAACCCTTTGGCAACGATGTCTTGTGCTCGGGCGACGACACGTCCTATGATGGCGTCGAGTATCAAGACATTGCGATCGATGCGCTAAAGGCGCGCGGGCTTCGCTATGCCATCGCCGCCATTAACGGATACGGTGGATCCTTTGACGAGGGCAAGATCGTTCAGGGCGTGCAAATCAAGAGCAAAATCGATACCGAGCCCTGGGACCCCAAGAACATCGAATTCCAAATGAACGTCGTGGGGGATTCCCGGGCATTCGTTGGCTTTGCCGTCGATTTAGAAAGAAAAGAAATCGTCGTGATTAACCATATCTGCAACGGCGACCGACTTTTCGACAGAAATCAAGTCGACCTTTGCCGACGTTACCTCGCCGAAAGCGCCCTCGAAGTCAACATGCACGACATCCTTTCGCAACGCGGCGAAGTCGTTGGGAAACCCGAAGAAGCGGATGTCGTTTTCGATGCTGAATACGCGCCGAAAGAAGGGCAAAAAGTCGTGCGCCCTTATAGCATCAGCGACCTCGTTGCCCTTGTGAACGAAAAGCTCCCGCCGAAAGCCTAATCAAAATCTACGCAGAAATCGGTTCTTTTTGGAAAATGGCTTTGTTTTTTGCCTAGACGCTTACCTTTTCCCTTTGTCGTAAGAAGTGCCTAGTGCCTTCGGGCCGGAGTTTTTCTTCGACGTGAAGACCAAGACGATTAGACATGCGATGTAAGGCAAGGCCAAATAGAAGTAGGAGGAAATGCCTAAATTCGCTAGGAAGTCGATGCTTGGGTAAATGATGGAGAGGGTCTTGAAGATAGAGAAAACGAACGCGCCTAAGAAGATGTATAGGGGTTTCCTTTGGCCAAAGATCAGAACCGCCAAAGCCAGGAACCCAATGCCGTTGGCGCCGTTGGCGAATTCCCATTCTGCGTTCAGCGTGATCAGTAGCAGTCCACCTAGTCCGGCGAACATTCCCGATAGGCCAACCCCGATGTACCGCGTCTTTTTGACGCTGATCCCAAGCGAGTCGGCGCAAGAGGGATTTTCGCCGCAACTTGTCAGCCTTAACCCGTACTCCGTTTTATAAAGAATAAATAAAACTTTCCCAAATTCGTGCAACTATACAGCGCTTTGCTCCTTGCTTTTCTTACCTTGGCCTTCGATGATGCCGAGGGTCGAATAGATTTTGACGGTTTTGGGATTGAGCTTCACGAACTCCCAATTCCCGTCGATCCCGACCTTCTTCCCCTTCTCGAGTTGTCTCATCAATTGC
>JAFSVB010000182.1 GCA_017450325.1 Bacilli bacterium
AAGGAGCGCCCAATTATTGCTTACTAAAAAGAAGCGAGGCTGCCAGGATAAAGAAAACCCCGCAGCCAGTACGCATGCGAGGTTTCGGTAATCTGCAGCTTAGTTATCTCTTAGGCTATTGCAGAAGTTATTGAGCTTGGCAAGGTCATACCAGGATTCCGGCTCGAGCTCGTAGCCAGGAAGTATCGGGGCGCCCGTGTCGTTGCAGACATAGCCGCCTTCCTCGTCTGGATAGACGAAGTAGCGGGGCATCGAGGAATTGTAGAAGGTGCCGCTGCCATCGCACATCGTCGAGACGGGGCAGGCGCCGCCACCGGAACGCTTGCCGATGACCTTGACGCCATCGGCATAGGCGACGGTCGGGAATTCGTTGGCGCAGCTGAAGGAGAAATCGCTGGTGAGGACGAAGAACTCGTATTGGCCTTTGAGGGAGTCTTCCTTCTCGCCGAAGACGCCGTTGCGGTTAAGGTCGACGTCGTAATGGTAATCCTTGATGACGCCCGTCCCGAGATCCTTCGTCATCATGTGGGGATCATCGGTCCAGATCGCGCTGAGGTAGGGGATGGTCAAAACGGAGCCGCCTCCATTGACGGTCACGTCGAGGACGACGTTCTTGATTTCCTCATGCTTCTTGATTTCCTGGATGGAAAGATAAAGCCCTTCGGTAGAGGAAGTGGCGAAAGCCTCCCCGATATTGGTGGTCGAGGGGGCCCAGCCACCCTTGCTGGTGGCGACTCTGCCGCTAGCTTCGACGAATCCAACGAAGCGGATGACCGCGGTTTCGCCATGAAGGAAGAGACCTTGGGCGGACGCGCCTTCTTCTAACGTTTTCGCGCGCATGGCCGTATAGGCGTCCATCTTATCGAAGAGGCCATTCCGACGGGGCCCGGTCTTCGCTTCGAGCAGTTCCTTGACGCCCTCTTTCGGTAGGCCAGAGAAGAGGCTGCGGCCGTTATAGGTGGTATGCGCGTCGTCGACCGTTCCCATGAGGAATTCGCAAAGCGCTTCGTCATAGGTCAAAGAATCCACGGAAAGAAGGCGGTCGCGGAGATTGAGCTTGGCGATGAGACTATCGAAGCTATTGGTCCCCGTCTTCGCATAGAGCTGTTCCCTAAGGCCATAAAGGTTCTCAAACTGGAAGCGGAGGATATCGTAGGTATGCTTGGCGACGCTCTTGCTACGCGATTTCGCATTGAAATAGGTTTTGTAGTTTGGGATCTTCGCCTCGCACGTGTAATCGGGGCTGATGGGGCTAATGAACTTGAGATAGATGCCATCCGACCCTTCCTCGTAAGAAAGCGTGTAGCCTGAGGAAGTAGCGCTACCCGCGTCAAGGGCGCCCTTCACTTCGAGAAGCTCGACGCTTCCATCCGCCTTGAAGGAGAAGGCCTTTCCTTCGCTTTCGGCGTAAAAGCGGTATTTTTCTTCGCCGACGGGATCGACTTGCGTGTATAGGGCGTTCGCGAAGACGAATTCGCCTTCGCTTGCGTAATAGGAGGTAATCGCGCCCGGGAAGAGGGAGGATAAAGGAGCGTTGAAGGCGTTACTGATATAGAAATCGCTGCCGTTATAGAGGAAGTCGAAAGCGTTATTGCGGGACAACGCGGACGAGACGGGCTGGTAGGGGAAGTAGAGCTTTCCATCTTCTTCCACCATGTCGAAGTCGTACTTGGCCATGTCGAGGACCTCGTCTTTGATTTCCCCGATGAGCCTCGTATTCGCGCTGCCATGGACGGCGACCTCTGCGCTATCGGAAGGGGAGGCGGGATCGTTTCCGAGGTCGTGGTTTCGGACGCTGCCCAAGAGGTTCGCGAAATCGAGGTTCTTGATGATGAGCTGATCCGTTATGGGGTTGAAGGTCATGAAGATGGCGCCGTTTTGGCTGATGCCATAAAGATGGTCGGCGAGCTTCTCGTATTTCGCGCTCGTCAGGATTTCGATTTCGCCCAATGCTTTGACGTATTGTTCTAGTTCTACGTAAGGGACGTCGCCTAAATCGGCGTGATGGTAGGTCGCCAAAGGGCTCGACCCATTACCTCGCGCGGAGACGAAGGAGAAGACGGAGTCGCCCTTATAGAGGGAGATTTTGGATGTTGGGCCAAGCTCCGAGGAGGAAGCTTCCTTCGAAGCAGAAGAGGATGGCTCCGAGGACAAAGGCGATTCCGACGATGCGCCTTGTGAGGAGGAGACGCTGCTTGCGCTTTGGCAAGAGGCCAATAACAGGATGCCCGTGAGCGAGAGGACGGACAGGAATTTTTTGTTCATGAACGATGCTCCTTGTGACGGGTAAATTATACAGGCTCGTGTGAGGGCGAAAACATGCGAAAGAATAGAGCGAGTGGGTTTTGGTAACTTAGTTGGGCTTTAAAAGCCATGAGCTCAATATGCGCGAGGGTAAATCACCCGCATGATACTCGCAGTGGCTTATCCTACTTAAAGAAGAATATCGAGAAGCTCAAATCAAAGCCTCTCTTCGCGTCAATGAACAGCTGCTCCGTTTTTATTATCACGTGGGGGAGGATATTTGCAATAAAACACGAGGACTATCGGCGCTACTATGGAATGTAACTCCTGATGCGTTCTACGGCTTGGATGCGGTAAAATAATAAGGCGCAAACAAAGGAGTCGTATTTATGCAACTGAACAATAATGCATTCCGCGCCCTAAGAGGCGCGCATGGCATCGTCACTTCGGTCGTCTTTTTGATTGCCGGGGCGGTATTCGCCGGCATCGGCGTTTATCTCCTCATTAATCCTAACGGCGCCGAAAACCCCAACACGACCATGGACATCGTCTTCATCATCGCGGGTGCGGCGGTGATGGTCGTCGCCCTCTTGTTCTTAATCCGCATGGTCAAGGAATTCAAAAAGAGGAAGCCCCTCAGCGAAGAGGAAGTCAAAGCCAACGAGCAACGCATCCACGCCGGCGAACCCGATATCCAAAACATCAAGAACGAGAAGTTCTTCTTCCATTTCGGCGGCAAGATGAACCAATCCTATTTCGTCGAGGACCAAAATGGGGAGAAGCGGTTCGAATGCATCTTGAAGAAATACAATCCCGTCGCCGCCAACACCTATGAATTCACCGATGTCCGTCACAGCTTCACCAAGACCATCAAGGTCGGGAAAACGTTGACCCAATCCACCGAAGGCGGGATCATCCCGGTGGGCGAGGTGCTCGCAAGCGACTTCAAGATCGATGGGGTTGGTTGCTGGGATTATCTCCGCAATCGTGGCTATGAGATCAAATACTTCATCCTCGAACGCCCCTTCGCCCGTTTCGAACTCCATAAATTCGGCAAGCTCGTCGCGAAGATCACCCCTTGCAACGGCAAAGATCCTTTCAATGAAGACAGCATGAACGTCCTTCGCATGGGCGTAGGCATTTTCCGCATCGAGATCATTGATTGCCGGCTCGACGACGCCGTTATGGCCGCCTTCATCGCCGCGAGGACCGATACGGTTCGTTAATCAAATCCAAGCCTGGCCCCTGATTTTGAGGCTGGGCATGCTTTACTTTCCCGGCAAACCAGAGAGCATAGCCTGGCGACATTTCGCGAAGAAAACGAGCTCCTTAAGAAGTTCGCAGACTACCATTTTAGCGAACTTTTCTCTTCGCGACTGCCTTCGGCGACTGGTTGTTCTTCGTCTTCGGCATCCTCTGGAGCTAACCCTGCATGCTGAAATGCGAATCTGCCAGCGAACGTTTTTGCGACGAGATATGTTTTTCCAACGCGTCGTTGCCCATAGATGCCGATGAATTCAGAATCTGGGCTTTGGTATGCCCATTCCAAGCGTTCGACTTCTTGCTTTCTTCCAATCATAATCCGTCTCCTTAAAATGGCCCTAAGAGCGCAAAAATATATCTTCAGGGCCAATTATAAAAGATGAAGAAATGTCCCGCATCGCGCTCCAATGTCCAAATTCCATCGATGGCATCACAATGTCACTAACTTAAGCAGTTAGAGCCATCTGAAGCGGATCGGATTTGCGTGTGCCCGCCAAAACGAGGCGGGCTTTGCTATAATATCCCCGTCCTAAAAGCGCGGGAAAGAACCGGGTCGCCCCGTTTCCCCCTACGT
>JAFSVB010000183.1 GCA_017450325.1 Bacilli bacterium
GGGGCGACTTCGATGTTGATCTTGCCGGCGATGAATGGATAAAAGCCGTTATAGATCGCTCCGCCGATCGGTCCATCGCGGTATACCTGCGCGAGCCATTTCGATAAGAATATGGCGAGGATGATTGAGGCAGCGACCAGGATGATCCAGGATAAGGTCTTGAACGCGCCACGCCAGAAGCCAATCAAGGCGGTAAGGGCGAGGACGACGATGAAGATTACCGTAATGTAGTCAAACATGGGTTCTTCCTCCGAATTGAGATAAGAATACCGCATTATCCCAAAAACGGCGCAAAAATCGATATTTTAAAGGAAAATATGTGGTTTTTGCGAAGATTTTGATAATTCAGCATTTTAGTGATTGTGAATATTCGTCATCCATCACGGAAAAGAAAATCTCCTCTGGGCAAATTAATCTTTTCTTGATTTGCCGAGGGACTAAAATGTGGCGATGAGTTCTTTAGGCAAAACCACAAAAGTCATGCTGAAGGGATGCTGGGGCGTCTATATTGCCTCCTTTATCTTTCAGTTTCTAATGACGTTGCTGACGGTTTTTACTACCTTCTTGTCCAAAGTGCTCGTCGATGCTTTGAACCACGAACTTGAGCGCGCGGAGTTCCTAGAGTCCTGGGTCATTCAGTTGCTGTCCCGAGGGCAGGGCCCGCAATATATCTATGATCATATGACCATCTTGCCGACCGCCGTTCTCATCTTGGCGCTGGTCACCGTCGCGATTAGCTATTTCCGCTTTTCTTTGCGCGCGAATGCCTCTAGCCGCATCAACAAGCAAATGCAGCTGGCGCTGTTTCACCATTTAGAAAAACTACCTTTCGCTGTGTTCAAGACGGAGAAAAGCGGCGACCTTATTCAGACCTGCACCCGCGACGTGGATGTCGTCCGCCAGTTCCTGGTTATGTTCTTATCGCAGATTACTTATACGATCTTCATTGTCGTCCTATGCTTCTCCATCTTATTTGAAATCTCTTGGAAGCTGACACTTGTGTCGCTTGCGATGTTCCCGATCATGTTCGTCTATTCTTTCTTCTTGATTAAGGAAGTCCGCAATCGCTTCCGCAAAACGGACGATAGCGAGGCGGAGCTTGTCGACGCGATTACGCAGAATCTTAACGGCGTGCGCTTGGTGAAGGCCTATAATGCCGAGACGCGCGAAATCGAGCGCTTTGAGGGGCGCCTGAAACATTATTCAGCGGCTTTCCGCAGAGAAAAACGGCTTTCTGCGTTCTTTTTCTCCAGCTCGGACATCTTCATTTTCGCCAGTCGATCCGTCGCGATCGTCTACGCGATCTTCCTTGTGTTCAAAGGAGAAATCACCTCTGGATCCGTCTTCGTCTCTTATACATTCGTCAACATGATGGTATGGCCGCTTCGTAACACCGCAACCAACCTTTCGCGCCTTGGGCAAACTCTGGCGGCTACGGATCGCATCCAACGGCTGCTGGAGATCGTTCCGGAGGACTTGGATGAAGGCGAAAGCGTCGTCGCCCGTGGGGACATCGAGTTCCGCAACGTTTCCTTTGCCTACCCGGACGAACCGGAGAAAGTCGTCATCCATGATGTTTCTTTCCGCGTCCCCAAAGGCTCCAGCGTCGCCATCATGGGCAAGACCGGTTCCGGAAAGTCGACGCTTTTTCAGTTGCTCACGGGCCTTTACCGTCCCACCGAAGGCCAGATTCTGCTCGATGGAAAGGACATTTCAACGCTTTCTCTTCGGAGTCTTCGCCATAACGTCGTTCCCGTCCTACAGGACCCGTTCCTTTTCTCAAAGTCCATCTCGGAGAACATCAAAATCGCGAACAAAGACGCGAGCGAGGACGATATCCGCAACGCCGCGCGCATTGCTTCCCTTGACCAAGCCATCGAATCGTTCGGCGATGGATATGACACGGCCGTCGGCGAAAAAGGCGTCACTCTTTCCGGCGGTCAAAAGCAGCGTCTTGCCATCGCCCGTACGGTCCTTTCTGGCGCGCCCGTGCTGCTTTTCGATGACTCGCTTTCTGCGGTGGACGCCCAGACGGATTTCGCGATTCGGCGCGAATTGAAGGCGCTTGGCTCTCGCTGCACCACCTTGATTATTACCCACCGCGTTTCCACGGCAAAGGACGCGGATGTCATTTTCGTCCTGGAGAAGGGAAGAATCGTGGAGAGCGGCACGAATGAAGAACTGCTCGCTGGAAAAGGGCTATACGCTCGCGTTGCGGACATTCAATCCGCGATGCAATAAGAAAGGAGGGGACCATGGCAAGAGGCAGAGGTCGATTTGAAGAAGAACCGCTTCCAGAGAAACTGAACTTTTCGGTCTGGGTCGATATCGGTCGATATGCGCTTCGGCATTGGAAGATTCTGCTCGCGGGGCTTCTATGCACCGTTTTCGTCACCTTCTATGACTCTTCTTTCGTTCCCGTTATGAACGCCGGGGCAATCGCAGCGGCAAATGGGCTTAGTTCTGCGGGGATTTCCGATATAAACGATCTTGTTGTCCCCGTCACATTTATCTTTGGTATCCACGTTGATTTCAGCTTCGTTTCCTATGCGGTGACGCTCGGGGTGATGATCGTGCTCCGTTCGGTCTTCATCTTCTTGACGTTCTATACGACCAACTTGCTTTCCATGCACATCATGACGGATTTGCGCAGGGACTGCTTCAGTAAAATCCAAAACCTTTCGTTCTCCTATTTTGACCGTAACTCATCGGGTTGGCTCATCTCGCGTCTTCAAAGCGATACTTCTTCTATTGGCGATATTCTTTCCTGGTCGCTTAATAATGTGCTTTGGTCGGTGTTCCAGATTATCTTCGCCTTGCTGACGATGTTCTCGATTCACGTGTGGATGTCGTTGGTGGTCTTGGCTTCTTTGCCTTTCGTCGCCTTCATCACCCCGTTATTCGAAAAGGCGATTCTCAAGGCCCACCGCACTGCGCGTAATGCCTACTCCCATTATGTGGGCTATCTTGCCGAAAGCATCGATGGCGCGAAGACGGTAAAGACCCTTGGCATCGAGGACGATGTCTATGAAGAGGCCGAGGCCATCACGGAAGACGTGCGGGCAAAGCGACTCTTCGCGGGTAAGCTCAACGCGGGATATATTCCTTTGCTCGCCCTTACGAGCCAAGTGATGACCGCCGTTGTCATGTTCGTCGGACTCGCTTGGATTGGCGACCCTTCCTTTGCCGTCAACGCGGCCCTCGTCGTCTTGTTCTTAAGTTTCGTCGGCTCGATTTACGATCCGATTTCTTCCATCGCTGAGGTCATGACCGAGTTCATGGCGGCTCAGGCTGGGGCCGAGAAAGTCATGGGGTTGCTCAACGAGAAGATCGAGATCGTCGACTCTCCCGAAGTCCTTGCCAAATACGGTACGGTCCTAGAGCCCAAACCCGAGGCATATGAACCCTTCCGAGGCGATATCACCTATGAGAATGTATCCTTCCATTACCAGACGGGACCGGAAGTCATCTTCCCGCTGAACCTTACGATTCAGGAAGGAACCTCCGTCGCCCTCGTCGGGGAGACGGGTTCGGGCAAGACGACATTGGTCAATTTGCTTTGCCGTTTCTATGAACCGACGGGCGGGCGGATCCTCATTGATGGAAAGGACTATAGGGATCGTTCTTTGGGTTGGCTCCGCAGCAACATCGGCTATGTACAGCAATCCCCGTTTGTATGGAATGGAACCTATTTTGAGAACATCGCTTACGGTAAGCCTGGCGCGACCCTAGAAGAAGTGCGCGCTGCGGCGAAGCTCGTCGGCATCGACGACTTCATCATGGAGTCCAAAGACGGGTACGACACCTATCTTCGCGATGGTGGTGGCATGCTCTCGCAAGGGCAGAAGCAGCTGATTTCCTTCGCCCGCGCTATTCTTCGCGATCCGCGCGTCCTCATTCTGGACGAGGCGACTTCCTCCATCGATACCGAGACGGAAGCAGAAGTCCAAAAAGCCCTCAACGCTTTGCTGAAAGGCCGTACCAGCATCGTCATCGCCCATAGACTCTCCACGATCGTCAATAGCGACCGCATTCTCTTCCTTGAACACGGCGTCATCGTGGAAGATGGAACGCACAAAGAACTTCTCGCGAAGAAGGGAAAATACCATAGTCTCTATATGACGCAGTTCCAGCAGTTAAGCGTCGGCGAGCAGATCGACCGTTTTGAGAAAGAGACGGTCAATGTGTAAGGCATAATTTACCCGTTTTTCAAAACCAGAGCGTTTCTGCGGTGATTTTTTGGAATCTTTCTATTTCAGACGTTGTTCATAGGCGTTGATTTTAGGAGCCGTAACGACCGTATTTAGCACGAAATATCTACGATATAATTCGTCATCGTCTTATTGAAATATATGAATGGAACGATACAATTTCTATATCTTCAAGGAGGATAGAAAAACTATATGACTAAAGAAGAAAAAGCCGCACGCAAAGCCGCGCGGAAGAATGCTGGAAAAGGCATTTGGAACGAATTCAAGGCGTTCATTAACCGTGGCAACGCCTTCATGCTCGCCGTTGGCGTCGTCATCGGCGGTGCGTTCTCCGCGATCGTCAATGCGTTCGTCGGCATGCTCACCTCGGTTGCGACTTGGCCGGTTCCAGGAGGCCTTAAGGGACTCGTTACGGTTCTCCCCGCGCTGACCGATGCGCAAAAAGGCGCCGCCTTCCTTCATGAGGGCGCGACCATCAACCGCCAGTTCTTCAGCATGGCCGAAGCCAATGACATGGTCATCGAATTCGCGGCCGCCCAGGGCAAAACCGGCTTGACCGTCGAATCCGCGGACTTCATCCAGTGGAAGAACTCGCTCCTCTCCCTCTATGATCTCCATGGCACCACCTTCACTTCAAAGATGTCCGCCATCATCGACTGGGGTACCCTCATCAACGCGATCATCTCCTTCATCATCATCGCCGTCGTTCTCTTCATCATCGTGAAGGCCTCCAACGCCGCCGCTGCCAAGAAGGCCGAACTCGACGCCAAAGCTAAGGAAATCTACTATCAGAAGCATCCCGAAGAGCGCCCGGTCGAACCCGAGCCCGAGGCACCGAAGCCAACTCAGGAAGAACTCCTCACTGGAATCCTTGCCGAGCTTAAGAAACAAAACGCCGGAAAGTAAGCTTTTCGCAAGAATAACGAACGTGGATCGTACTACGTTCGTTTTTTCTTGCGCGTATTCGTGTAGAATACCTGCATGCCTAACTATGAATTTGAGTATATAGAGAACTTCCGCGATTTCGCGGCCTATCCTTGCCGCTATGGGGAGATGACGAAGGGCGTTATCTTCCGCAGCGCATCGATATCCTATGCGACCGAAAAAGACATTAAGGCCCTGCTTTCCCTTGGCATCCGCTCGGAAATCGACCTTCGCGGGGCTCGCATGTGGGAGAAACTACCCTCTCCCTTAAAAGAACGAGGAGTCGAGGTGGTGGAGATTGAAATTCCCTTCTCCGACCGTTTTGCGACCAAGGAGGAGGACGTGCCCTCTTGGTATCTGAATCTCGCCTCCGATCCCTATTGCGTCCGCAAGTTGTGCCAGGCGATCATTCGTTTGCCAAAGCCGCTGCTGTTACATTGCGATGCGGGGAAGGACCGCACGGGAACCTTCGGGGCGCTGTTGCTGCTTGCTAATGGCGTCTCCCGCAAAGACGCTGCCGATAGCTATAACGAATCGTATCGCGGTCATTTGTCTAAGACGGAAATGCGCACAAAGGAAAAGTATCCCGACCTTCCGGATTATGTTTTTCATATGAACGAGGGCACGATTGAGAAGTTCCTGGATCTCTTCTATGAAAAATACGGTTCCATCGAGGAATATTTGGAATGCATGGGGCTCAACGATTCAGAAATCGACGCCCTCTCCAACATCTTTGGAAAGCAAGAAACATCTGCCGGAGCCGTTGTATTCCACGACAAGAAGGTTTTGCTCGAGCACATGAAGATGGGACATTACTCCATGCCTAAGGGACACGTTGAGGAAAGCGACTTGAATCTTGAAGAGACCGCCATACGCGAAATACGCGAAGAGACGGGTCTTGATGCGACGATTCTCGATGGCTTCCACAAAGAATCCGTTTTCTCGCCAAGGCCAGGAGCCATTAAACGCGTCCATTGGTTTGTGGCTACCGTCGAAGGCGAGAAGACGGTCGTTCAACCGGAAGAAGTAAGTGAAATCTATTTCCTTTCGCCTGAGGACGCCCTACGTGTTTTGACGCATGATTCCGACCGCGAAATATTAACCGAAGCCTGCAATTTCTATTTCAAATAAACCGTTTTTGCAGAGAAAAACGGAAAAATGCGAAGATTATTCTCCGTAAATGCAGCGCGCGATATGAGCGGCATACTTTTCCGCAACATTGATTTTGGTAATCTCTTCTGCCCCGCGCATAAAAGCGTTGGAGTTGACTTCACAAAGGATGGGATCTTCTGGGTCGCCGGATTCGAGTAGGTCGACGCCGCAATAGTCTAGTCCAAGCGCTCTGGCTGCTTTTTCGGCGATGGCAATCTGACTTTCGGACATTTGATGTGGCTCGCCGATTCCGCCTTGGGCGAGGTTGCTACGGAAGTCACCGTTTAAGTTGCGTCGCACATATCCCGCGACGAATGTTCCGTTGACGACGATGAGACGGTAGTCGAAGCCTTTTGCAGCCTCAACGAATTCCTGAAAAAGGTGTGCTTTATCTTGGAGCCCCGCTTCCATGGCCTTGAGTTCGGCGATGTCTTTCACGAGCATGACGCCCGATCCCTGAGACCCGAAGTTCGCTTTCGCGACGAGCGGAAAAGACAAATTAAGCGATACCGTGTGCAGGAAATCATCGTTTTTAGGCGTGGCATAACATAGGGGGGACGTGATGGTCTTCGGCATATGGATGCCATACCCGCTTAATGCGATGTAGGTCTCCATCTTGTCGTCGCAGAGCTCGATAGCTCTCGCCTTGTTAAATAGCCGGTATCCGCGCATCTCAAGCATCTTGGCGATGTAGCGGTCCTTGTCCAAATAAAGGATGAAGTCATAGGGTAGGGCGGTCGTGGAGACGCTGCCATCCGCTTGAAGAACCGCTTGGACCTCGGCGGCGTTCATGAGGTCTAAATCGATATGGAGAAAAGAAAATTCCTCCTTCATCCGTTCATGAAAGTGGCGGATAGAGGGATGGAGGGCATAAGCGTTAACGACCGTTAGGCCGCGACGATAATGAGCGGTGGCTGCCATGATCGGTGGAATTATAGCATCCCGCTTGGTATCGAGGGCCGAATATCGTCACCTCTAGTAGAGGAGGAAGCATGTGTGTGGCATCGCCAAGTCTTTTGCATTATCATTAGCCTATGCAAAAAAGAACGAAATCACAGGAAGATTTTCTCGAAGCCCTCTTAATGCTGGAACAATCGGGGCAGCCGCTTGAGACGACGCGCGTAGCAAAAATGCTCGGCATCTCCAAGCCCGCCGTCCACCAAATGGGCCATGAGTTGATCAATCGCGGCTGGATTACCCGCCGGGATTACGGCGACATGAAGCTTACCGAAGAAGGTCGTCTTATCGCTGAAAAGGTGTTGGAACGTCATCATGTTATAAAGCAGTTCCTGCTGGGACTTGGCGTCTCCGAAGAAGTCGCCGAACATGATTGTTGCTTGATGGAACACGTTCTCTCCGACGAGACCTTCGAGGCAATCAAAAGCAAACTATAAAGAAAACGCGGCCTCGGCCGCATTTTCAATTGCTTTTCTTCCGCAAGGGGCGCGTTACGTTCTCTCGGAGGCTGTGCCTTAGGTTTTTGGTTTCTTCCTCTGGCGTTCCCTTGCCCGCTGCCGCGAAGGCTTCGCCGATATCCAAGACCGATTCTTTAAGTTCCCTTAATGCGTTTTCGTTTTCGCTGATGCCGTTTTTGATGAGCAAGGCGATGACGGGTTCATAGAGGCGGTCAATCGGCTCTTTTAAGGTCGCGATCAATGCTTCGGCATCCTTCTCGGTGATGGTGCGCAAAGCCTTTTCATCACAAGGCATATCAATGCCCATCTTGACGGTGTAGGATTCAGCAAAATGGAGAATATCATACGCAAAAGTGCCATATTTTACGATAAAACGAACATGGCTCCTGCGGTCTTTTGGGCGGAGAATCGCGCTTTCAAGCAACGATAAGCCGATCTCCAAATCAAAGGGGAGCAAGATTCTACGGACGTCATGCTGAAGCGACGCCTTATCCTCTTCCGACATCTGGTCGAAAAGCGATGTGAGGATGTTCACGGCTGAGTCGTGGCTATCCTGCGCCGAGCGCAATACTTCAGAAAGATCCATCTGCGTTCCCATCTCCTTATTCCTATTTATTATAGGGCCGATGGCAAGCAACGTGGGCAAAGATTTGGAAATCGAGGAAGCGTCGTTTTCTTTCTGACCTCGAAAATCGCCCAATTTATGTCAATGAAACGCCAAAAATAACGACATGAAAGAAAATAAGGCACATTCTTACTCCTCAAAATATATCGATGAAATCTACATTTTATATTTTTATTGGAGTAAAACCTTGCTTTATTTTCCTTTTAGAGCATACTTTTCAGCCGTATTGAGAATGTGAAAGGCAAAATCATGAAAAAATACACGAAATCAGACATCCTCGAAATGGCGAAACGGGAAGAGGTTAGCTATGTGCGCCTCCAGTTCTCGGATATCCTCGGCAACATCAAGGCCGTCGAAATCTCCGTCAGCCAACTCTCCGATGCGCTCGACAATAAAATCATCTTCGACGGTTCTTCTGTCGAGGGCTTTGTTCGTATTAAAGAAGCGGACATGTCCCTTCACCCGGATTATGACACCTGGACCGTTTTGACCTTTGAAGATAGTTCCTATGGTAAGGTCGCCCGTTTGATCTGCGACGTTTATACCTCTTATGGCAAACCCTTCCAAGGCGACCCCCGTTATATCCTCAAACGCCAAATTCGCGCGATGAACGATGCGGGTATTGGCAACTTTGATGTCGGCTTCGAGCCGGAGTTCTTCCTGTTCAAGCTCGGCCCTGACGGACATCCGGTCGTCGAGCCGATTGACGATGGCTCTTATTTCGACCTTTCGCCGATCGATGGCGCGCAGAATATCCGCCGCGACATCGCCCTCGAACTCGAAAAGATGGGCTTTGTCATTCAGACCGCCCACCACGAAGTCGCCCCGGGCCAAGAGGAAGTCAATTTCCGCTTCGCCCACGTTCTCGAGGCTTGCGACAACCTCCAAACCTTTAAGCAGATCGTCAAATGCGTCGCCAGGAAGCATGGCTATCACGCGACCTTCATGCCGAAACCGATTCAGGGAATCAATGGTTCGGGCATGCACACCAATTGCTCGATCTCCGATAACGAAGGCGTGAACCTTTTCTATGACGCGGAAGACCCGATGAAGCTTTCTTTGGTTTGCCGCCAGTTCATCACCGGCATCATCAATCACGCCCGTGGCATGGCGGCGATCACCAATCCGACCGTCAATTCCTATAAGCGCCTTATCCCTGGCTACGAAGCTCCTTGCTATGTCTGCTGGAGCGACGCAAACCGCTCGTCCATGATCCGCATCCCCGCCTCGAGAGGGCAGGGGACCCGCGCAGAGCTCCGCCATGTCGACGCGATGAGCAACCCTTATCTCGCCCTCGCTTGCATTATCGCCGCTGGCCTTGATGGCATTAAGAATATTAAAGAAGAGGACCTTATTCCTCCCGTTTACGACAACATCTTCACCTTGACCCGTGAGCAGCGTGAAGCCCAAGGCATCATGAATCTTCCCGAGAACCTTAAGGACGCTTTGAAAGAAATGCGTGCAGATCCGCTGATTTATCAGACCCTTGGTGAGCACGCCTTCAACAAGTTCCTCGCGGCGAAGAACATCGAATGGGAGACCTATCGCTCCATCATCACCGAGTGGGAACTCAAGACCTACCTTTCAAAATAACATATGTTTTTTGAAAATGTCCTATTCTTTTCCCCATAAGGGGAAGAAAATATAGGGCATGAAAGGCGAGCGTTTGAAAATCGGCATCATCGGCGCTTCGGCGTCTGGCATCTACTCTGCCCTCCTTTTGGCTTTGTCGGGTAGGGGTTATGAAATCCACCTATTCGACCACGCGGATAAAATCGGAAAGAAAGTTCTCGCGACTGGAAACGGCCATTGCAACTTTTTGCATAGACCTTTTTCCCCGCAAGCGTATAACGACCCTTCTTTTGTCGAAAGCCTATGGAAAAGCGTTGGCGAAGAAAAACTACAGCAATATTTGGACGCCCTCGGTATCGAATCGTTCGTTAAGGGAGAACTCGTCTACCCGCTTTCTTATAACGCGGCCGCTTTTGTGCGCCACCTCGGCAATCTCTTAGCGAAGAAAGGCATTCGCGTTTCCTTGAACGAGGAAGTCAAGGACGTCGATGGAGGCAGGGTCGTAACACCCTCTGGGGTTCATGATTTTGACATTGTCATCTTCGCCTTTGGTGGAAAGTCCCAAAGCAACCTCGGTTCCGACGGCTCCTTATTCTCCGTTTTGGGTAAGCGCGGATATCACATCACCCCGCTTTCCCCTGGTTTATGCCCGCTTCGTTGCGCGGATGTTCCAAAGTCCCTCGCGGGCGTCCGCCATGGAGCGCTTGTGACCCTAGAAGACGGAAAAGCCCTTTACCAAGAAGATGGGGAAGTCCTCTTTAAGAAAGATGGCATTTCTGGCATCGCGGTGATGAATGCTTCGTTGCACTTTCAGCCTGGCACCAGGTTACACCTTGATCTCTTCCCGTCGATTAGCAAGGCGGATCTCGCGGAGAAGCTCGCGCGTTCCTTGTCGCAAAACGGCGATGATTTCTTGGTGCCATTCGCGGAAAAGCCTCTAGCGGAATTCCTCGCAAATAAGGCAAAAAATGCTGCAAAAACGCCATCAATTTCTGAAAAATCCATGCAATTTGCATCTTTGATGAAAGATCTGATCTTCCACCCGATAGAACGCTATGGGTTTGCGGAATCACAAGTTACTTGCGGCGGCGTCGATCTTGCAAACGTGAACGAACATCTACAAAGCGCCATAGACCCGCGCCATTATTTCGTCGGCGAGTGCTTGAACATCCATGGTTATTGCGGTGGCCATAACCTTGGCTTTGCTTTGCTTTCCGCCATCGTCGTCTCGGAGGCCATCGCATGAAATACGTCGTATCAAAAGTTTTCGTAATGCCCGAAGATGGCCCGGCCATCATCCGCAAGAAAGTCGCACAAAAACTCGGCGTCCGCGTTACGAGTCTCCATGTCGAGGTTCTTTCGAAGCAGTGGTGGAGAGGAAAAACCGGCGGCATGGTCGAGCTTTGCGTCGAAGCGGAGACCAACGAGTTCATCCATAACACGGCCTACCTTCCTACTTCTTCCGAGATAATCCCCCTTCCTTCGATACAGATGAAATTAAGCCCCGTTATCGTGGGGTTTGGACTTCGTGGCGCGCTTACGGCCTTTTTGTTCGCGAAGATGGGCTTAAGGCCAATCGTTCTAGAAGAAGGGGAGGAGCTTGCGCTTCGAGAGGGCAAACAAAAAGATAAGTCTTTTGATTACATCCGCGGAGAAGGTGGTTTGTCCGTCTATTCTGGCCTGCTGTTCTCTCCCCGCGAGTTAAGCCCTACGATGCGTTCGTTGCTCCAAGAGGAAGGAATTCTTTTCGAAGGCGTCGATGCGCATCAATATCTCCCGGCCGCCTTCCTAAAATCCCTCGTCAAGAAACTGCACGAGGTCATCCTTGCAAAGGGCGGAACCATCTTGTTTCAGCATAAATACGCCGGCCAAAAGCGTTTCCTTGGGAAACTTCGTGGCATTTATTGCGATTATCATAACGAACGGAAACTCATCCGCGCCTCCACGGTCGTCTTTACAAACGGCATGGGTGATGATGAATTCTTTATCGGGTGCTGCATCGAGTCTTCCCCTCGTCTTTTTAACCAGTTCGTCTATGGCAAAGCCATCGTCGACGCGAAGTTCCCACCTTATTATGCCGAGTCCGTCTTTAAACCAAGGGGTGGTAGGGAATCCCTGCTGATGACGGGCCTTCCCAAGGCCACCATGCTCGATGTGTTCTCATATGCTTCTTTGCTTGGCGAGGCGCTTGAATTCAACGCAAAGGGTAAAAACGCGCTCAGTTACGTCGGCGTCTCGGTTTCCATGGAAGAAGGCGTGAGGCTCATGAAAGAGGGCTATGTCTCCGGCAAGCCCTTTGCGACGCCTTATTCCACCATCAGCGATTTCTTCTTCCGCCGCGACCCGCTGAAGCTTGGAACCGTAAAGCCAATCAACGCCTCTCGGGTGATTCTGACCTCGGTCAATCGGCTTCTTGGGAACGCCGTTTCGCCGGAATTGGAAAAAGCCGTCAAACAATTCGGGAAGGCTTTCCCGTACCTTTTGCAAGAAGACGCCCTTATCGGAGGACTGGTTCTTCTCAGGGGGTCCAAAAACGCAGAAAACCAAAATATCGGCGCAAAAGACCAATATTTTGTTTCTGTTCGTGCCCGAAAGTCCCTTGATTTTTCCTTCATCGCCAACGCTGCTTTCCAGTGCGTTTTGGATGTGGCGCATTCGTGCAAAACACATTGACTATCTATCAAAGATAGACTTTAATATTGGGGCTGCTTTTTCGCGTAAGCGTGTAAAAGCATGATCGTGAGGTAAGTTATGAAATACTCTTCCACCACTCGTTTGATCAATGTTGTCGTCTTCGCCTTGCTGGCCATCGGATTTGGATTCCTCGGCATTTATTTTGGCATCTTGGTCACCCCGTTCCGCTTTGTTAGCGGTGGCGGCCCTCTCGGAGTCACGTTTGAAAACGTTGGCTGGGGCCTATTCGCCATGCTTGGCGTCCTCGGCTTGACGGGCCTCCTCGTCAGCGCCTATGGCTTGGTTCAGTCCGTGTTCGCGGTCCTTCGCGGCAATGATGACCTTCCTGTCCGCAGGGCTTTCTCGAGCTATGTCGCCCTCGGCTATGTCGTCGCCATCTTCTTCTTCCTCAACGCCGTCTGGCTCTATCGCCTCACTTCCACCAACATCGGTTATGATGACATGGCGTTCGTCATCATCGTCTACGTCATCCTCTTTCTCGTGGCGATCATCGTTTCCAACATCCCGCTTCTTCGTATGTACGGCGAAGGCGAGGAACTCAACAAAATCATGAAGGCCATCACCGGTCCGATCGTCGCTGCGACCTTCTCCCTGATGCTCGTCTATGGCCTGTCCTTCTTCCTTTTGCCCTCCGACGCGTATTCTCGTGCGGTCATGAGCAAGCAGCTTGGCGTTCCTGCTTTGATCTTCCTCGTCGCCTTCCTCCTCTCCGGCGCTGCCTTCCTTGGCTATGGCCGTGCGGATAAGGCTCAGAAAGTCAGCAAGATGAATGGCTTCCTCTTCGAGGGCTCCCTCCTTGCCATCGGCGCCGCCATCATCGTCGCGGGCGTGTTCGAGTACTTGAGCCAGTCCGCCAAGAACGCTCCGCTTGTCTCCCTCGTCGGCAAGTCCGTTCCCGCTGGCAACAGCGCCTACATGGAATTCGCCGTCATGTCCTGGATCGTCGGCGGCCTCCTCGTCATCCTCGCTTGCTTCCTCTGCCTCTCCACCCTTAAGGGCGACAAGAAAAAGCAGTAAGCGCGAACTCCAATAAAAAACGGGCTCAGATGAGCCCCTTTTTCTTCGCTATTTGAGGCGTTGCTCCACGTAATCGCCCTCGATGAGTATGTATTCGTCGTAGAGATCCACGACGTCTTTCTGCACTTCCTCAAACTCGCGGAAGAGGCTATACATGGCTTCATCGCAGACGACGCGATCTTTCGTGCGCATCTTGTTTTGCCTCATGCAGACATCGAAGGGGATCTTGAACACGACGAGGACGTGTTTATCAAAGCCTGGCGTGTTTTGATGGTAGTAACGGCGGTAGGCGTTCTGCAGGTTCGTCGCATCGGCGATGACGGTGCAGTCTTCGCACGCATGCGCATTGATATCCGAGAGGAAGGTTTCCCAAACCAGCCGCTCGTTCTTGAAGCACTGAGCGCTGCCAAATAGTTTGACGCGCACTTGATCGCTGGAAACGATATAGACGTTCTTATGGGTGCGTTGGTACTCTTTTGCCCAGGTGGATTTCCCGCTTCCGGGAATGGCAGAGAGAAGGATCATCGTGCTCATACGGCGCATATCTTACCCTCTAGGGTAGAAAATGCTCAAGAAAGTTTTCTGCAAGGTATACAATTTGTCCGCACATGAAATCTCTTAAGAACCTCTTCCGATATGGGCCTGGTCCATCTAGTAGCCACACAATAGCGCCCTTTTTGGCCGCGAAAGCCTTTGCGTCGCAAATAGGGGAGAAAACGAAAGAAGTTCATGTCACGTTCCTAGGATCTTTGGCGCTTACGGGAACCGGCCATCATAGCGCCCTTGCCGTCAAGGAAGGCCTTAAGGACTATGATGTCACGATTGACTTTGACACCATAACGAAGCCGAAACACCCTCTTACCATGGTTTTCAAAGCCGAGTTGCCCGAGGGCCCGTTATCGACGACCTATTATTCTCTCGGCGGAGGCGAGCTCTATAGCGAAACCGATTCGACCGTGGTTGAAAAAGACGTCTATCCCTTTGCCACCTTGAAGGAGATGCGCGCCTATATGATGGATGAAGGAATCGCGACATTCCGCGAACTTTGCCTTCGCTTTGAGGATCCTTCCATCGATGGTTATATGATGAAAGTCGTCAAGGCGATGATCCAATCCGTCGAGCGGGGCCTCGTCTCCGAAGGACCGATTCCCGCGAACGATAACCCGCGTCTACAAGTCTTCCGCAGTGCGAAAGGAATCTATGCTCAAGCAAAAAAATTGCGGGGTTCTGCAAGGAAAACGCTGCTTTTAAGCGCTTATGCCTATGCCGTTGCGGAGGGTTCTGCCTGCGGAGAAGTGGTGGTGACCGCGCCCACTTGCGGTAGTTCGGGCGTGCTTCCAGCCATCATTTATTATGCCCACGCCCATCGTCATATCCCCCTTCCTCGTCTACGCGATGCTCTTTATGTCGCAGGGATGTTTGGGAACTTCGTGAAGCAAAACGCCTGTATCGCTGGCTCTATCGGAGGATGTCAAGCGGAAATCGGCACGGCTTCCTCGATGGCCGCCGCCGCGATCTGCTCGTTGGAAGGACTTGGAATCGGCGCGATGGAATACGCGGCCGAGGCAGCGATGGAGCATTTCCTCGGGCTTAGCTGCGATCCGGTCGACGGCTATGTCATCATCCCTTGCATCGAGCGCAACGGCATCGCCGCGAACCGCGCCTTAACATGCTTCCATTACGCGAAATACATCTCGCCCATCCGCCGGAACAAAGTCAATTTCGACGATGTCGTCGCCGCGATGAAAATGACCGGTGATTCGCTCGCCATGGAATATAAAGAGACGGGATTAGGCGGCCTTGCCTACATTCTCGATCCTCGCCACTGCTAAAGTAGATAAGCGTTAATCCCCAACGAAAGCGCTTGTACGCGCTTGGGCACGCAAGAAAACCTCAACAAGGCGGCTTTGTTTTGGTACAATTTTCTTATGGACGAAGTCATTGTCGCAAAAAACAAGAAGTTCATCGTCGAGACGGTCAAGGCGAAACACCCGGACCACACGACCTATATTTGCACGTGGTCCAATCGGAAATATTTGCTTCGCACCTTCGTCACGGGCTTCGATCAAGCGCTTAAGGATTACAAGACCTTGAAACGCGCCGGCATCAACATGGCCAAGGTTTGCTTCCACGATGATGAGAAGAAAATCATCGTCTTTGATTATTTCCCCGAGGACGATTGCCTTACCGCTCTTTCCAAAGGACCATTGCCCGATATTTACTTCGATGCGCTGTTCTCCCTTTATCGCTTCGCGCGGTTCTCGAAAGTCGCCCTTGATTGGGAGCCGCAGAACTTCATGCTACGCGGTAGCCAGATGTTCTACCTGCCGACCAAGTGGGCACCTTTGACAGAGGAGAACCCCCTCGAGAAAGAGGGCATCCGTACCTGGTATCTTGGAAAGGAAGGCCGTGGTCTATTGGCGCGCAAAGGCTACGATATTTCGGGCCTTCCGTCTTTTGAGGACAACGTCGTGAATAAGTCCATTGTTTTATCGACCGTTCGTTATTGGTGATGAGCAAGTCCTTTGGTCTAGAAATCCTTCACATCGATAAGACTACCGGCGCCCGGTATGGTCTTTTGCATACTCCCCACGGAACCGTCGAGGTCCCGATGTTCATGCCCGTTGGCACCAACGCCACGTTGAAGATGCTTTCGCCTGAGCAAGTCGCCGCCTGCGGTTCGGGAGTGGTGCTCGCCAATATCTACCATCTCCATATCCGTCCAGGCGAAAAAATCGTGCAAAACGCGGGCGGTTTGCATGAATTTATGAATTATCATGGCCCGATCCTCACCGATTCAGGCGGCTTCCAGGTATTCTCTTTAGCGAGCAGAAGGAAGATCACCGAAGAAGGCGTGACCTTCCAAAACGAGATCGACGGCCGGCGAGAGTTCTTCTCGCCTGAGGAAGCGATTCGCATCGAGGAGGCCCTTGGTGCGGATATCATCATGAGCTTCGACGAATGCATCCCTTATCCCGTCACGAAGGAATATGCCGCGCGTTCCACCGAGCGGACGTTGCGCTGGGCAAAACGCGGGCTTGAAGCCAAGACCAGGGACGACCAAGCGCTTTTTGGCATCGTCCAAGGGGGCGCGTTCCGCGAATTGCGCGAGCATGCCGCCAAAGAGCTCGCCACGATGCCCTTCGAGGGGTATTCCATCGGTGGCACTTCCATCGGGGAGCCCAAAGAAGTCTGCTTTGAAATGATTCAGGACGCCATTCGTTTCCTTCCCGCGAATAAGCCCCGTTACCTCATGGGCGTTGGCTCCATCGACTACATCCTCGAAGGCATCACCCATGGCGTCGATATGTTCGACTGCGTCTTGCCAACCCGCCTCGCCCGCCATGGAGCGCTCTTGACGCGCCATGGCCGCATCAACATTCAGCGCAAGGAATACGAAGAGGACTACACGCCGATTGAAGAAGATTGCGACTGCTATGCCTGCCAGCACTATACCAAGGCATATCTGCGCCACCTTTACAAGGCCAAGGAAGGCTTTGGCCAGACCCTGAATTCCATCCATAACATCCGCTTTCTCATCCGCCTTTGCGAAGAGGCGCGCGTTGCCATTCGCGAGGACCGTTTCGCGGAATTTAAGGCAGACGTGTATGCGAAATTCGGAGATAAGAGAGGATTCTGATGGATATCAATTTGTTCGATTTCTACCTTCCTGAGGAGCAGATTGCCCAAACTCCTCTGAAGGCCCGCGATATGGCGAAGCTCATGGTCATCGACCGCGAGCACCAAACCTTGGAGCACAAAGTCTTCTACGACTTGCTCGACTATGTTCGCCCAGGCGATGTCTTTGTCCGCAACAACACCAAAGTCATCCCCGCGAGGCTTCTCGGCGTAAAAGAGGCCACCAAAGGCAAGGTCGAGGTTTTATTGCTTCACGAAGTTCCGGAAGAAGGGGAGGACGTGTGGGAATGCCTCGTCGGCTCCGCGAAATCGGTCCGCGTCGGCAGCCGCTGCGTCTTTGGCGAAGGCAAGCTCATCGCCGAATGCACGGCCGTCTATGACGAAGGCATCCGCCATATGCGCTTCCATTACGAAGGAATCTTCCTCGAAGTCCTTGATCAGCTTGGCGTCATGCCATTGCCGCCATATATCAAGGAGCAGTGTGAGGATAAAAACGACTACCAGACCGTTTATGCGCGCGTCCCTGGCTCCGTCGCCGCCCCGACCGCGGGCTTCCATTTCACCGAAGAGCTCTTCGAGAAAATGAAGGCCAAAGGCGCGGAGATTCTCGATGTCACCCTCAATATCGGCCTAGGCACTTTCCGCCCCGTCAAAGTGCAGGATACCAAAGACCATGTCATGCACGAAGAAACCTACACGATGGACGAATATACCGCCTCACGTCTGAATCTCGCGAAAAAAGAGGGGCGCAGGATCATCACGATCGGCACGACCTCGGTCCGAACGCTGGAATCCATCTATGGCAAATACGGAGAGTTCCGTCCTGAATCCAGCGCGACCAGCATCTTCATTTCCCCCGGCTATGAATTCGGCGCCGTCGACGCGATGGTCACCAATTTCCATCTGCCGAAGTCGACTTTGGTCATGCTCGTGAGCGCCTTCATGGGACGTGAATGGACGCTTCATTGCTATGAAGAGGCCGTCCGCTGCAAGTATCGATTCTTCTCGTTCGGAGACGCGATGTTCATTTATGGAGATAAAAGAAAATAAGCCCAAAACGAAGGTGAATTATCAGGATATTTGTGAGAAAATCGTCGCAAATCTCCCACAAAATCCAAAACCAAGGCTTTTGCTTCACGCTTGCTGCGGACCCTGTTCTTGCTATCCGTTGACCTATCTATGCCCGCTATTCGACGTGACGATTTACTACGCCAATTCCAACATCTACCCCAAGCAGGAATACGACCATCGCCTCGCGACGCTTCGAGAATTGCTCGCGGATCTAAAGCGCGACCGTGGCTTTGACATCCACCTCATCGTCCCGCCTTATGACAACGAGGGATACATGAAGCCGCTCCTCCCGCTGAAGGATGAGCCAGAAGGAGGCAAGCGCTGCTTCCTTTGCTATACCATGCGCATGGAGGAAGCCTATCGTTATGCTGCGGAGCAAGGCTATGACTATTTCACGACCGTCATGACCGTCTCCCGTCAAAAGGATTCCCAAAAGTTCAATGAAATCGGTAAGGCCCTTTCCGCCAAATATCCTTCTGTCTCTTATCTTTTCAGCGACTTCAAGAAGAACAAGGGTCAGGAAATCGGAACGTCCATCCGCAAGCAATACGACCTTTATAACCAGGATTATTGCGGCTGCCAAATCAGCTATGAAGAGGCGCTTATCCGCAGGGAAAGGAGCGCCAAACCATGAGCAGAGTCAAAGACCGCGCGATGACCGACATCGAGAAAATGGACCTCCGCCTAATGCCAGAAGAGGAAGTGCTTTACGTCGCCCGTCCTGGCAAACGGATGGACCTCTTCTTTTTGATCGTTTTCCTCGCGATTGTCGGCTTTTGCATCGCCCTTTATTTTCTCGGCGCTTGGGGGCTCAGGGTCAATAACCCCGCCGGTGGAGGATCGAGCATCTCCGTCGCCTCCGTCGGCGTGATCGCCGCGGTGGCGGTGGTCATCTACCGCTTCATCGTCATGGGCCACGCCTTTGTGTTAACCAACCATCGCGTCATCGTCCTAAAAGGCGGCAAGTTCCGTTCCCGCAAGTTCCTCAACCTCGACGAAATCGGTGGGGCGGAAATCGACCAAGGTTTCCTTTACCGTCTCTTTGGCCTAGCCACGATCGACTTCTTCTCGCCATCCTCCCAGCCGAAAGTGAAGACGTTCCTCATCATCTCCTTCTCGTCCACGTCCTTTAAGTTCATCTACCTCGCCCGCAAGGACGGCGAGGCGATTTACAACCTCCTTACCGAGGAGCTTGAGAAGCTGCCAAAAAGAAAAAAATAAACGTTCTCGATTTGTCAAATATTGTGCACGATGCACAAAGGTTGTGCGGGGTGACCCCACACCTTTTTTCAACGTTTTTTCTTCGATGAAATCGAGGGTTTTGCCATTATAGCAGTAGGGGATGTACGAAAATGTTTGACGTATTACGCCTATACGCGTATATTTACCAACGCTGGCGCTTGCGTTGACATGCGAGGTTGCCGAAACACCGACAGGCGTTGTCATGAAGAGGTGTTCGGGGAATTCGCACCGAGGAAGCGTCAGAAGCCTGAAATACATCAAGGAGGAAAATTCATGGCGAAAGAGAAAGCGATCCGCGTTCGCTTAATGGCCTATGACCACAAGATTCTTGATCAAAGCGTCGAGAAGATTCTGGAAGTGGCCAAGAAAACCGGTGCTGGCGTGAAGGGACCCATCCCGCTGCCCACCGAAAAGCAGGTCTACACGATTCTCCGCGCGACCTTCATATACAAGGACAGCCGCGAGCAATTCGAGATCCGCACCCACAAAAGATTGGTCTACATCACCAATCCGACCAAAGAGACGATCGACACCCTTCGTAGGTTAGACCTCGCAAGCGGCGTCGACATCGACATCAAACTGTAAAAGGAGGACAAGTAATCATGAAATCCATCGTCGGAAGAAAAGTGGGCATGACTACGGTCTTCGCCCCGGACGGAACGATGTATCCCGTTACCGTCATTGAAGTTCTTCCCAACGTGGTCCTCGACAAGCGGACCAAAGAGAAGAACGGTTATGAGGCCTTGGTGGTCGGTTACGAGGACAAACCCGCCCGTACTGTCTCCAAGCCGAAAATGGGCCTGTTCAAGAAAGCCAACGTCAGCCCCAAGGCCAACGTCCTTGAGCTCAAGGGCGACGAGATCTATGGCAAGAACGTCGGCGAGAGCCTAACCTGCGACATCTTCGCTACCGGAGAAGTCGTCGACCTCGTCGGTCATAACAAAGGACACGGCTACACTGGTACGATCAAGCGTTACCATCACTCCGTTGGTCCTCGCGGACACGGTTCCGGCTACCATCGCCAGATCGGTTCGCTCGCCAACAACGGCCGCTGCAACAACCGCGTCATCCCCGGCAAGAAGATGTCCGGACATTGGGGACCCAAGCAGTGCACCGTCCAGAACGTCACGATCGTCGAGTCCAACGCCGAGAAGGGCTACATCCTCGTCAAGGGTGGCTGCCCCGGACCCAAGAAAGCGCTCGTCGTGCTCCGTACGCCTGCGCGCTTCCAATTCAAAAAGCCCGAAGTGAAGGAACTCGTCAAGAATTCCCCCGCTGAGGCGAAAGGAGAATAACCATGGCCAAAGAAAAGAAAATCACTGTGGCCGTCGTGAACCTCTCCGGTGAATCGGTTGGCGAAATCGAGCTTAGCCCCGTCGTCTTCGGCGCTAAGGACGTGAACCCGCAAGTCGTCAAAGACGCGGTCACCGTCTACCTCGCCAATCGCCGTCAGGCCACCGCGAAGACCAAGAAGCGTCACGAAATCCACGGCACCAACCGCAAGCCCTGGAGACAAAAAGGAACCGGCCGCGCCCGCTCGGGCGACTGCAAGTCCCCGATCTGGACTGGCGGCGGAACCGTCTTCGGACCTGACGGAACCCAGAACTACAAACTTGCCCAGAACAAGAAAGCCCACAAGCTCGCCCTTCGTTCTGTGCTCACCGAGAAAGTCGGCAACGGCCTGATCGTCGTCGATTCGTTCGAGCTGAGCGCCATCTCCACCAAGGCCTTCGCGGGTTCGCTCAAGGTCCTCGGCGTGGAAGGCAAGAAGAACCTCATCGTCGTCGACGGTGAGAACGACAAGCTCATCCTCTCCGCCCGCTGCATCGAAAACGTCGGCCTCGTGGAAAGCGACAACATCGCCGTCTACGACGTCCTCCACTTCGATAACCTCATCGTGAGCAAGGATGACATCAAGAAAATTGAGGAGGCGTTGCAATAATGGCTGAAGAAAAAGTCGTCGAAGCGGTCGAGACCGCCGAGAAGCCGGCCAAGAAGGCCACCCGCAAACCCAAGGCGAAGAAGGAAGAAGCCCCTGCGAAGGCCTCCTTCCCCGCCCCGACCGCCCATGATTACGAAGTGATCGTCGCTCCGTTAATCACCGAGAAGACCATGGCGCTCATGCAGAACGCCAACAAGGTCACCGTCAAGGTCGCCAAGAATTCCAACAAGGTCGAGATCAAGGAAGCCTTCCAGAGGATCTTCCAGGTCAAAGTCACCGACGTGAAGGTCGTCAACCAAATCGCGAAGACGACCACCCGCGGCGGACGCTACAAAGGCACGATCGCCGGTTTCAAGAAAGCCGTGATCACCATCGCCGAAGGCGAAGCCATCGACCTGTTCAAAGAGTAGGACACACCCTCGCGTATATATAAAGGAAAACGCGTAAAGAAAACCAATATAGGAGAAAGTCAATGGCAATAAGAACATATCGTCCTTATACCCCGTCGCGTCGCGCCATGAGCAACTCGACGTTCGAGGACATCACCAAATCCACTCCTGAAAAATCGCTTCTCGTCCCGATGAAGAAAACGGGCGGGCGCAACAATCAGGGCAAAATCACTTGCCGTCACATCGGTGGTGGCAACAAGCGCAAATACCGCATCATCGACTTCCGTCGCCGCAAAGATGGCATCCCCGCCACCGTCAAGGCGATCGAATACGACCCCAACCGCAACGCCAACATCGCGCTCATCTGCTATGCGGATGGCACCAAGGCGTACATCATCGAGCCCCAGGGCCTCAACGTCGGCGACAAGATCGTCTCCGGCGAAGCGACCGACATCAAAGTCGGCAACTGCCTCGAGCTCCAGAACATCCCCGATGGAACCTTCGTTCACTGCGTCGAGCTCCAGCCGGGCAAAGGCGCTCAGCTCTGCCGCGCTGCCGGCACGAGCGCCCAGGTCCTTGGTTCTGAAGGCAAGTACGTCACCGTGCGTCTCGCCTCGGGCGAAGTCCGCAAGCTCCTCAAGAACTGCCGCGCTACCGTCGGCATCGTCGGCAATGAGGACTGGAACCTCGTCAACCTCGGCAAAGCCGGTAAGACCCGCTGGAACGGCACCCGTCCCACGGTCCGCGGCTCCGCGATGAACCCCTGCGACCACCCCCACGGCGGTGGTGAAGGTAAATGCCCCGTCGGCCGCGATGCTCCCCGTTCTCCGTGGGGCAAGCGCACCCAGGGCGTCAAGACCCGTCGCCTCAAGAAGAACTCCACCCGCCTCATCGTCAGGCGCCGTGGCCAGAAGTAAGAAAGGAGAGATTGAATGTCTCGTTCACTCAAGAAAGAGCCCTTCGTGGACGCTTACCTCATGAAGAAGGTCGAAGCGCTCCAGAAGTCCGGCAAAAAAGAGATCATCAAGACATGGTCTCGCCGCTCGACGATCTATCCAGCGTTCGTCGAACACACCTTCGCCGTGTATAACGGCAAAGAGCACATCACCGTCTATGTCGTCGAAGACATGGTTGGCCACAAGCTCGGCGAGTTCGCCCCGACGCGTAACTTCCCCGGTCACCGTGGCAACAACCTCAACGACAAGGGCGCCAAGAAGTAAGGAGGTCCCCAATGGCTGAAGAAAAGAAAACCGTGAAGAAGGCCACCGCTAAGAAAGCGGAAGAAGCGCCCGAATCCGAGAAGGCCACCAAGGCCCCTGCCAAGAAAGCGGTGAAGAAAGAAACCGCCGACGCGGCCAAAGAAACCAAAAAAGCCACCAAGGCTGCCGAAAAGGAAGCCAAGGCTGCTGAGAAAGAAGCGAAGAAAGCCGAAAAGGCCGCCAAGAAAGAAGCGGCCAAGAAGGTCGAAGAGAAGCCCAAGGCAACCCAAGCGACCGCCTTCGCCCGCGATGTCCGCATCACCCCGCGCAAAGTCCGCCTCGTGGCCGACCTCGTCCGCGGCAAGGACGTCAAGGACGCCCTCGGCATCCTCGCCATCTGCAACAAAGTCGCTGTGACCCCGGTTGAGAAGATCATCCGCTCCGCCAGCGCCAACGCCGTCAACAACTTCGGGATGGACGAGAAGAAACTCTACATCGCCGAAATCCAGGTCGGAGATGGCCTCAAGATCAAGAGGTACATCCCCCGCGCCAAGGGCAGCGCTTCCCCGATCATCAAGCGCAACAGCCACATTCGCATCGTCGTGAAGGAAAGGAACTAGTCAAGCATGGGACACAAAGTTAACCCCGTAGGACTCCGCGTCGGCATCAACCGCGATTGGAATTCCAAGTGGTTCGCCACCGGCGACGACTATGCCGCCTTCCTCAAAGAAGACATCCGCATTCGCCGCTACCTCGACGGCCAGCTCAAGACCGCGATGCTCTCCCGCATCGAAATCGGCCGCGTCAAGAATGACAAGGGCTATTCCGTCAAGGTCGCCGTCTACGTCGGCCGCCCGGGCGACGTCATCGGCCAGGAGGGCGAGAACGTCAAGCGCCTCCGCACCGAACTCGGCAAGCTCGTCAATTCGTCCAACGTCCACCTCGACGTCGTCGAAGTGAAGAACCCGGACCTCGACGCCGTGCTCGTGGCCAAGTGGATCGCCGCGGAACTTGAGAACCGCGCCGCCTTCCGCTCCACCATGAAGAAGGCTCTTACCAAGATGCGCAAAGCCGGCGCCAAAGGCTGCAGGACGCTCTGCTCCGGTCGCCTTGGCGGTGCTGAAATCGCCCGCGCCGAAGGCTATAAAGAAGGTGTCGTGCCTCTGCACACCCTCCGCGCCGACATCGACTTCGCCGCGGTCCACGCCGCGACCACCTACGGCAACATCGGCGTCAAAGTCTGGATCTGCCGTTCCCTCAACAAGACCGACACCGAAATGATCAACGAGCCCGCTCCCCGCGATCCCCGCGATGAGCGCCGCGACGCTCCCCGTCGCCGTCCGGCTCCGAAAGGAGATGTGAACAATGCTTCAACCAAAACGCGTTAAGTATCGTCGCCCCCATTCCCTCTCTTATGAAGGAAAAGCCAAAGGCGGCACCAAGGTTGAATTCGGCGAATTCGGCCTCGTCGCCCTCGAGGGCAATTACATCACCGACCACCAGATCGAATCCGCCCGTATCGTCCTCTCCCGTTGCACGGACAGGACTGGCAAAGTCTGGATCCGCATCTTCCCCCATATGGCCAAGACCAAGAAACCGGCCGAAGTTCGTATGGGTAGCGGCAAAGGCTCCCCGGAAGGCTGGGTCGCCGTGGTCAAGCAGGGCACCGTCATGTTCGAAATCGGCGGTACCACCCCGGAAGTCGCGATGGAAGCGCTCCGCCTCGCCAGCTACAAGCTGCCGGTGAAGACCAAGATCATCGCTAAAGAGAAGGGAGAATAACCATGAACGTCAACGAACTTCGTGAACTCACCCCCGCCGAGCTCGACGCCAAGATCTACGAGCTCAAGCAACAACTCTTCGAACTCCGCCGCAAGAAAGCGGTCGGCCAGCTCGAACACGGCGAAGAAATCCGCGCTGCGCGCAAGACCCTCGCCAAAGCCGAAACCGTCAAGCGCCAGCGTGCCCTTGGCATCGATAAGTAAGGAGGAAAACGCAATGGAAAGAAATCATCGTATCGCGATTCAAGGCGTCGTCACTTCGGTGAAGATGGCCAAGACCATCGTCGTCACTGTTTCCACCGAGCGCAATGACCCCCTCTACGTCAAGCGTGTCGGCTATTCCAAGAAATACTATGCCCATGACGAGAAAGGCGAGGCCGCCCTTGGCGACACCGTCACCATCATGGCCTGCCGCCCCATGTCGAAACTCAAGAGGTTCCGCTTGGTGAGCGTCGACAAGAAAGCCCTCGTCGAGGACGTCGCGGCCGTCGAGGAAGCCCTCGAGAAGCAAGAAGGCGTCGTCGAGGATAAGGAGGCCGAATAATGATTCAGACCGAAACCAACCTCGTGGTGGCCGATAACTCGGGCGCCAAGTCGGTGCGTGCCTTCCGCCTCTATGGCGGCAGCTACCGCAAGTCCTCGTCCATCGGGGACGTCATCCTCTGCGCCGTCAAGGACGCCATCCCCAACGGCAAAATCAAGAAATCCGACGTCGTCAAGGCCGTCATCGTCCGCGTCAAGCATCCGCTTCAGCGCAAAGATGGCAGCACCATCGCCTTCGACGATAACGCGGTCGTCCTCATCGACAACGATGGCAACCCCATCGGCACCCGCGTCTTCGGGCCCGTCGCCCGTGAACTTCGCGACAAGGGATACATGAAGATCGTCTCCCTCGCCCCCGAGGTCCTATAAGGAAAGGAGTCACAAAGCATGAACATCAAAAAAGGTGATAAGGTCCGCGTGATCTCCGGCGCTGACAAAGGCAAAGAAGGCATCGTTCAGCGCGTCTATCCCAAGCTCAACAAAGTCGTCGTGGAAGGCGTCAACGTCCACAAGAAGCACCGCAAGCCCACCCAGGGCTCCCCCGAGGGCACGGTCGTGGACATCTATGTCCCCATCGATGCCAGCAACGTCGCGTTGCTCGATCCCAAAACCAAAAAGCCCACCCGCGTCCACTATGGCGTCGTGAAGGGTAAGAAAGTCCGCCTCGCCAAGTCCGGCGAGAGCCTCGACTAAAGAAAGGAGTCCCCATGGCAGAAGAAACCAAAAAGAAAACGACCGCCAAGGCGGCCCCGAAAGCGGAAGCTCCTGCGAAAGAGCCCGCTGCCAAAAAGGAAAAGTTCGTCGCCCCTGAGCCGGCCAACCGCCTCGCGAAGAAATATCGCTCCGAGGTCGTCCCTGCGCTGGTGAAGGAGTTCGGCTATTCCTCCGTGATGATGACCCCGAAGATCGAGAAGATCGTCATCAACATGGGCGTTGGCGATGCCACCAGCAACTCCAAGGCCCTCGACGATGCGGTCGCCGACCTCACCACCCTCTCGGGCCAGAAGCCGGTCATCACCAAAGCGAAGAAATCCATCGCCTCCTTCAAGGTGCGCGAAGGTCAGTCCATCGGCTGCAAAGTCACCCTCCGCGGCCAGCGCATGTATGAGTTCCTCGATAAGCTCATCTCCATCGCGCTTCCCCGCGTCCGCGACTTCCGCGGCATCTCCCGCAATTCCTTTGACGGCCATGGCAACTACACCCTCGGCGTCAAGGAACAGTTGATCTTCCCCGAAATCGACTACGATAAGGTCAACAAGATCCGCGGTATGGACGTCGTCATCGTCACCACCGCGAAATCGGATAAAGAAGCGGAAGCCCTTCTCGAGAAGATGGGCATGCCCTTCCGTAAATAAGGAGCAACGAACATGGCAAAGAAAAGCTTAGTTGCGAAATCGCACCGCAAACAGAAATTCGCCGTGCGCGAATACACCCGCTGCAACCGTTGCGGACGCCCCCATGGCGTCATCCGCAAGTTCGGCCTGTGCCGCATCTGCCTCCGCGAACTCGCCTACAAGGGTGAGATCCCCGGCATGAAGAAGGCCTCTTGGTAAGGAAAGGAGAGAAACAATGAACGCAGATCCCATCGCAGATATGCTCACTCGCATCCGTAACGCCAACGCGCTACGCTACGAGGAAGTGTCCATGCCCTCCTCCTCCATCAAGGTCGGCATCGCGGAAATCCTGAAAAACGAAGGCTTCATCAACGACTTCTCGGTCTCCGAGGAGAAGGGGAAGAAGACCCTCAACATCGTCTTGAAGTACTCCACCTCCGGCGAGCGCGTCATCACCAACCTGAAGCGCGTCTCCAAGCCTGGTCTTCGCGTGTACGCCCAAGCCGATAAGATCCCGAGCGTCCTCAAGGGCCTCGGCATCGCCATCGTGAGCACCCCCAACGGCTTGCTCACCGACAAACAAGCGCGCAAAGCGGGCGTTGGCGGCGAAGTCCTCGCCTACGTCTGGTAAGCGCAGAAAGGAAGAAAACTTATATGTCTCGCATCGGACTCAAACCCGTGGTTCTTCCTGAAGGCGTCACCCTTGAAGTCAAGGATGGCGTCGTCGCCGTCAAAGGTCCCAAAGGCGAATTGAGCGTCAGCTATCCCAGCTGCGTAAGCGTCTCTGTGGAAAACGGCGTCGCCCATGTCGCTCGTAAAGACGACCAACCGAAGTCGGTCACGAACCATGGAACCGTCAGAGCCAACCTCGCCAACGCCGTCAAAGGCGTCCACGAGGGCTATAAAAAAGAACTCGAAATCCAGGGCATCGGCTATCGTTGCTCCATGAGGGGAACCTCCATTGTCCTCAATGTCGGCTACTCCCATGAGGTCGTCATCGCTCCCGTCGAGGGCGTGACCATCTCCGCCAAAGACGACACCCACATCGCCGTCGAAGGCATTGACAAGCAGAAGGTCGGCCAAATCGCCGCCCTCATCCACGACACCAAGCGCCCTGAGCCCTACGGCGGCAAGGGCATCCGCTACAAAGGTGAAGTCGTCCACCTCAAAGAAGGTAAGCGCGCCACCGGTGGCAAGAAGTAATAGGAGGGGATAAACAATGATCGAAAAGACACCGAAGAACGTCGCTCGTGTTCGCAAGCACCTCCGCGTTCGCGCCAAGATCTCCGGCACGGCCGAAAAGCCCCGCCTCTGCGTCTTCCGTTCCAACAAGCACATCGAAGCTCAGATCATCGATGACGTCAAAGGCGTCACGCTCTGCTCGGCTTCGTCCGTCCAACTCAAGCTCGCCAACGGCTCCAACTGCGAAGCCGCGGCCAAAGTCGGCGCCGAGCTCGCCAAGCGCGCCCTCGCCAAGGGTATCGAAGTCGTCGCGTTCGATCGCGGCGGATATCTCTATCATGGCCGCGTTGCCGCGTTAGCCGATGCCGCCCGCGAAGGCGGACTCAAGTTCTAAGGAGAAGCGACAATGGAAGAAGAAAATAAAGTCGTTACCGCGCCCGCCGCGGAAGAAAATACTTCGGAGCAGCCCCGCGGCCGTGAGCCGCATGGCTCCGCCTCCGCCCCGCGTCCTGGCGATCGCAAGGATGGGTCCCATCGTGGCCGTCCCTCCGAGCGCCGTGGCGGCCGTGGCGGATTCCGCCGCGATGGCGATGACCTCCTTGAAAGGGTCGTCGCGATCAACCGCGTCTCCAAAACCGTCCAAGGCGGCAAGCACGTCCGTTTCTCGGCCTTGACCGTCGTCGGTGATGGCAAGGGCTCCTATGGCTTCGCCACCGCGAAGTCCGGCGAAGTCCCCGACGCCATCAAGAAAGCCCTTGAGCGTTCCCGCAAGGCCATGTTCAAGATCGAGATCGTCCGTGGCAATACCATCGCCCACGATGTCGAAGGCACCTTTGGTTCCACCAAGGTCGTCCTCAAGCCCGCTAACCCCGGTACCGGCGTCGTCGCCGGTGGCCCGGTCCGCGCCATCCTTGAGCTCGCCGGCGTCAAGAACGTCGTCTCCAAAGTCTATGGCTCCCGCGCCCCGATCAACATCATCCGCGCGACCGATGCCGCCCTCCATAGCCTGAAGTCCTACGACAAGGTCATGGTCCTCCGCGGCAAGAAGACCGAGGAAGAAATCCGCGCCGCGAAGGCCAATAAGGCCCCCGTCGCCGCCCCGAAAGGAGATAAATAATTATGTCCTCTCTTTCCAACCTTAAAAACGCCGCCGGCGCCCGCACCGATTCCTTCCGCAAGGGTAGGGGTCGTGGCACGGGCAACGGCAAAACCGCCGGCAAGGGACAGAAAGGCCAGGGTGCCCACGCCCACACCAAAGCCAATGGCTTCGAAGGTGGACAGACCCCGATCGCCCGCCGTCTCCCGAAGTTCGGCGTCCGCAAGACCCACAAGGGTCGCAAGACCAACTACGCCACCGTTAATCTCGCCCGCCTCAATTGCTTCGAGGATGGTGCCACCGTCAATGCAGCCGCTTTGATTGAAAAACGTATTATCAAAGAGGAGCTCGATGGTGTTAAAATCCTCGGGAAAGGCACCTTAGAGAGGAAGCTCGTCGTGGAAGCCAAGGCCTTCAGCGCCTCGGCCAAAGCCGCGATCGAAGCCCTCGGTGGTGAAGCGAAGGTCCTCTAATGCGCAAATTCGTCTCAATCTTCAAAAACAAAGAAATCGTCGGTCGCATTTTCTTCACGATCATGATTCTCTTCGTGGTCAGGATTGGGGCGGCCATCACGGTACCGCTGGTTCAACCCAAAAGCGGTCTAGCCGATGCCATGAATTCGGGCAACGCCTTAGCCCTTATGGACTTGCTCGGAGGCGGCGCGTTAAGCAACTTCTCCGTCTTCGCGTTAGGCGTATCGCCCTACATTACGTCACAGATTATCGTCGAGCTTCTCAGCAAAGACGTCTTGCCCGCACTGACTGAGCTATCCAAGCAAGGTCAGTACGGCCGCAAGAAGATCGAGATGTCGACGCGTTACCTGTGCCTGCTCCTTGGCGCCGTCCAAGGCTATGGCATCATCAAGACGATGGAGAATTCCGATTACATCGGATTTATCGACTCCTCACTGCAGGGGAGCTTCTGGTCCTACGCCTACATCGTCACGGTCCTGCTCGCTGGAACGATGCTCTCGCTCTGGCTCGGCGACCAAATCACCGAAAAAGGCTTAGGCAACGGCATCTCCGTCATCATCTTCGCCGGATGCGTCCGTTCCCTCCCCATCCAAATCTCCACCGCATGGCAGAAGTGGGTCATGGTCAATATCGGCCATGGCGACCAGGCGGTCATTCAGGGCTCCTTCCAATTCGCCCTCTATGTCCTCGCCTTGCTGCTCATCGTCTCGGGCGTCGTATTCTTCGAGCTCGCCAGACGCAAAATCCCCGTACAGCATGCGGGCAAAGGCGGCGCAAGCGCCTCGATGGCCAAGGCCTCGTTCCTTCCCATCAAGGTCAACAGCGCCGGCGTCATCCCCGTCATCTTCGCCTCCTCCATCCTCATGGCGCCTTCCGTCATCGCGAGCTTCATCTCCGCCGATGCCGGCAACGCCCAATGGCTCAAGATCTTCTCCTACAGTGAGATGTTCCCGATGCCGTGGTTCAATGGGGATACGTGGTATATGCCTTGGGGACTCATCATCTATATCGTTTTGATCCTCGCGTTCACCTTCTTCTACTCCGAGATGCAAATGGATCCGGAGAACATGGCGGACAATTTCCAGAAGAACGGCTCCTACATCCCGGGCATCCGTCCGGGCAAAGAGACGGAACGCTATGTGCGCAAGGTTCTTAACCGCGTGACCTGCATCGGCGCGATCGCCCTTGCCGTCATTGCGGCCATCCCCATCACTCTGACCCTTTCCGGCGTATTCGGCGCGGATAGCTCGCTCGCCATCGGCGGCACGGGCATGATCATCGTCGTCGGCGTCTGCATCGAGCTCAATGCGCAGATCGATGGCTTGCTCGCCGGAAAATCCTTTGAAGAAGTACAAGGAGGCATGTAATGCTGAATATCATCCTCATGGGGCCCCCTGGGGCTGGCAAAGGCACCCAAGCCGTCCGCATCATCGATGAATTCCATCTTCCCCATATCTCGACGGGAGATATCTTCCGCGAGAACATCTCCAAGGGAACCGAACTCGGTCTCAAGGCCAAGGCCATCATCGAGCGTGGCGATCTCGTCCCCGACGACCTCACCATCGACTTAGTGAAGTCCCGCCTCAGTCAAGAAGACTGCGCGAATGGCTATCTTTTGGATGGCTTCCCGCGCACCATCGCCCAAGCCGAAGCCCTCAAGAAGATGGGCCCGGAAATCGGGCGCGCCGTGAACCTCGTCGTCGACATCACCGTCCCCGACGAAGTGCTCGTGCAGCGCATCGCTGGGCGGAGGGTCTGTCCCAAGTGCGGCGCCTCCTACAACGTGGTTTCGATGAAGCCCGCGGTGGAAGGTATCTGCGATCGGTGCGGATCCGCGCTCATCCAGCGCAAGGACGACAATCCAGAGTCGTTTAAAATCCGTCTGGATAACTACTATGCTCAAACTGCTCCCCTTGTCGATTTCTACAAGGCGGAGGGACTCTACCACCATTTCGATGGCATGGAAGGATTGGAGAAGGTTTCTGCGCAAATCGCGGACCTTTTGAAGAAAACCCTATGATCATCGTGAAGTCGCCGCGGGAAATCGGCCTCGTCCGCGAGGCCGCCCGCGTCGTCGCTGTGGCCTTGGAGGAGATTCGGGAATTCGTCGTTCCTGGCGTCTCCACCCAAGAGCTCAACGACAAGATCGACGCGATCGTCCGTCGCGAGGGCGCCTACCCAGCCGAACTTGGCTACTATGGCTACCCTGGCTCGGTGTGCGCCTCGGTCAACGAATGCATCCTGCATGGCATCCCCTCTCCAAAGAAGGTCCTCCGGGATGGGGACATCATCACGTTGGACCTCGTCGCGAAGAAAAACGGGTACTGCGGAGACGCGGCTCGGACCTATTTGGTCGGCATTTGCGGCGAAAGACAAAAAAGAATGGTAGCCATCGCGGAAGAATGCTTCTATAATGCTATGTCCCTGGTGAAACCAGGGGCGCACGTTGGAGACATCTCCCACGCGATTGAGGAGACCGCGAAGAAGTACGGCTGCTCGGTACCCCGCGAATACACGGGGCACGGCATCGGCACCTCGATGCACGAGGATCCTGCCATCCCATGTTACGGACGCCCGGGAACGGGCCCTGTTTTACGGGAGGGCATGACCATCTGCGTCGAACCGATGATCCTCGAGGGCAAGCCGAACGTCCGCGTCCTCGGCGATGGATGGACGGTGCTCGCCAAAGATGGCAAGCTCACCAGCCATTACGAGAACACGCTGGTGGTCACTTCCGATGGCTATGAGATCCTCAGCAAGCTATAAGGCAGAAAGGAGTTCGTCAATTTGAGCAAAGAAGACTGCATCGAAGTAGAGGCGACGGTGTTGGAATGTCTACCCAACGCCAACTTCAAGGTGAAGCTCGCCAACAACGGAGCCGTGGTCCAAGCCTGCGTTTCGGGCAAAATCCGCATGAACTACATTCGGATTCTCCCCGGTGATCGGGTCACGGTCCAATTCTCACCTTACGACTTAACACGTGGGCGAATTACGTTCCGGTACCGTAACTGAAGAAGTACCGATTCTCGAATTAGGAGCAAAAACAATGAAAGTCAGACCGTCTGTCAAGCCGATCTGTGACAAGTGCAGGGTCATCCGCCGTCACGGTAAGCTAATGGTTATCTGCTCCAACCCCAAGCACAAGCAGCGTCAGGGTTGAGCCAGAAAGGAATAATCGAAAATGGCACGTATTGTCGGGGTCGATATCCCCAATGAAAAGCGCATCGTCGTCTCCCTCACCTACATCTATGGGATCGGCGACACCACGGCGAAGAAAATCTGCGCCGCCGTCAACATCAGCGAAGACATTCGCACCAAGAACCTCACCGATGAGCAATTGACCGCTCTTCGTGCCGAGGTCGCCAAATACCACACCGAGGGTGATCTCCGCCGCGAGGTCGCGCTCAACATCAAGCGCCTCACCGAAATCGGCTGCTACCGTGGCATCCGCCACAAAAAGGGCCTTCCGGTCCGCGGCCAGCGCACTCGTACCAATGCCCGTACCCGCAAAGGTAAGAGGAAGACCATCGCCAACAAGAAAGAGGCCGGCAAGTAATACGGAGTAAGTAATCATGGCTAATAACAAGAAATCCACGACCGCCCGTAAGAAAAAGATCAAACGGTCTTATACCAAAGGCGTGGCCCACATCCACGCCACCTTCAATAACACCATCGTGACCATCACCGACGTCCAAGGCAACGTCATCGCCTGGAGCTCCGCCGGTGCCCTCGGTTACAAAGGTGCGAAGAAGTCCACCCCCTTCGCGGCCCAACTCGCCGCGGAAGCCGCTGCGAAGACCGCCTTCGACCAAGGCCTTCGCACCGTCGACGTCGAGGTCAAAGGACCTGGCGCCGGCCGTGAATCCGCCGTCCGTGCCCTCACCGTCGTCGGACTCCAGGTCACCTCGATTGAAGATACGACTCCGATCCCCCATAACGGTTGCCGCCCTCCAAAGCGCCCCCGTGGTTAATCTCTAACCGAAACGCTTCTTCGTTACGAACCATATAGGAGGAAAATCAATGGCAAATAAAGCCGAAAACAAAGTCGAAGAGATCAAACTCCCCAACCCGTTCGAACCTGTGAGGATCGGCATCGTCGTCAACGACGAGACTGAGAACTATGCGAAAATCGTCGCCAGCCCGCTTGAAAGGGGCTTCGGCATCACCCTTGGCAACGCGCTTCGCCGCGTCTTGCTAAGCGCTCTCCCCGGCGCCTCCGTGGTCGCCGTCCAAATCGAGGGCGCCCGTCACGAATTCACCGCTCTTAAGGGCGTTGAGGAAGACGTCACCGCGATCATCCTCAACCTCAAGGAACTCGTTCTCAAGATCGACGACAACTCTTCCGACCTCAAGCGCATCGAAGTCGACGTCAAGGGACCCTGCGTCCTCAAAGCCGGCGACCTCGAGCTCCCCGCCTTGGTCTCCTGCTGCAATCCCGACCTCGAGATTGCGCACCTCAATGCGGATGCGCACCTCGTCATGACGATCTTCGCCGCCAATGGCCGTGGATACGTCACCGCCGAGGCCAACAAGTCCGAGCGCCGCATCGATACCGTCGGCGTCATCACCACCGACTCCAACTACTCGCCGGTCGTCAAAGTCGCCTATAGCGTCGAGCCGACCCGCGTCCTTCACGATTCGAAGTTCGATGAGCTCACCCTCGAAGTCACCACCAATGGGTCCGTCAAGCCGCACGAAGCCGTCGCCCTTGCCGCCCAATTGCTGATCTCGCACTTCCAGCAGTTCATCACCCTCGAAGAGAAAGTCCAGGGCATCCGCCTCGTCAAAGAGGAGGTCCGCACCGAGGACAACAAGTTCCAGAACATGTTCATCGAGGAACTCGACCTCAGCGTCCGTTCCAATAACTGCCTGAAGAGGGCGGGAATCACCACCGTGTTGGAACTCACCCAAAAGACCGAGGAGGAAATGATGAAAGTCCGCAACCTCGGCAAGAAATCGCTCAAGGAAGTCAAAGAGAAACTCGCGGCCCACGGCCTACACTTCCGCGATTATGTAGGAGAATAAACCATGGCTGCACAAGGTAGAAAGAACGTTCATGGCAAGGCTGGCGTCCGCTTCAAGACCGGCTACACCGCCTCCAAGAACAAAGCGATGCTCCGCAACGTCGTGACCGACCTCATCGTCCACGAAGAAGTCAAGGTCACCAGCGGTGTCACCAAAGAGCTCAAGAAGCTCGCCGACCACATGATCACCCTCGCGAAGAGGAACGACCTCCATGCCCGTCGTCTCGCGGCGCAGACCGTCCGCTCCGAAGAAGCCCTCAAAAAGCTCTTCGCCGAACTCGGCCCCCGCATGGCGAACCGCAATGGCGGCTACACCCGTTCCTTCAAGCTCGGCGAACGTCGTGGCGACGCGGCGGAAGTCACGCTCGTCCGTTGGTCCGATCGCTAATTCGATTCGACATACTCGAATAGGCGTCTCCTGTAGGCGCCTTTTCTCATGCCATTTTCAAAAGGAGTGGGGTTTTGCGAGGATATTCCGATATTTACGGTTTCTCTTTCGCAGTGCGATAAACGACAACGACGAACAACCCGTGCGGATGCGTTATAAAAACGATAAAATGATGGTTGCTTAACGCGGGGGATATCAATCCAACTCCGACGACGATATCCTCGAAAATTGTTAGGAGCATTCATGATCAACGTCTTTATCAGCTATGGACATAACGACTATGACCACGTCGCGCGCCGCATCGTGGAGGATCTAAGGGCGCGGGGCGACCTCGATGTTTTCTTCGACGTCGATTGCCTTGAGCGCGACGATTGGGAACAACTCATCACCCAGGCCATCGAACGGTGCGATTATTTCGTCTTCTGCGTGAGCCAAAAATCCATCAGCCGCGACGGATATTGTCTCAATGAATTGTCGCGGGCTTGCGAGCTTAAGAAGACCTGCATCCCCTTGATGCTCGATGAGTCTTTCGTCCCCCTTTCCATTACGCGCCTGCAGCGGATTTTCTTCAATCGCTGCTGCAGCCTCGATAAGACCATCATCGAGGAAGTCTACGAGCCGAGCCTGCAGAAACTCATCAAGATCGTCACGGGCCAGGAAACACTTGGCTTCTATAACAAAGACATCGTCATCGAGGACCAACTCCAGACCTTCGACCCCTATGAAATCGTTCAGAATTCTCTTGATTTCGAAGGGCGCGACGCCTTCTTCAAGGACTTCGAGGAATGGCTTAATAATCCAAGCGCCCTCCCGTTATATTTACTCGAAGCCGCTCCTGGCGTCGGCAAGACGGCGATGGCTTCGGCTTTGGCTACGCGCTATACCGCTTCGGTCGCCGGCATCCATTTCTGCGTCCATAATAACGCCGCGAAGACCAACCCCAAGAAAATCATCCTTTCGCTCGCTTGCCAGCTTGCTTATCGCTCCCCTGATTACCAAGAGACCCTGGCGGATATCCTCAAGAAAGAAGGGGGAGGCGAAGAGGGGGCGAAACGCCTATTCGAAATCTTCATCATTGAGCCATGTCGCAAAATTAAGTTCGATTCTGCACAGATTTTCGTCATCGACGGCTTGGATGAAGCGGTGGCGAATGGCAAGAACGAACTCGCGGAGATCATCGTCGCGAGCCAAGGCGCGCTTCCTTCTTGGCTACGCTTCCTCGTCACCTCCAGGCCCGAAGAAGATGTGCGCGGCTATTTCCAGGCATGCCACCGTTATGCGATGGAAGAATCTAGCGCCGAGAATAACGCCGACATCCGTCGTTTCTACGATAAGGCCTTTCAGTCTTATCACCCCGATGAGAAGTCCATGCAACTGCTCATGGAAAAGACCCATGGCTCATTTCTTTACGCCAGCGTCATCGTCAAATCGGTGAAGGCGAGGGAACTAGACATCCATAACGTCGAGAGTTTTCCAAACGGCATCTATTCCTACTACAAGATGTGGTTCCATCGCATCTTTGATGACGGGCGGATTCCCTATGAAAAAGTCCGCTCCATCTTGTCGTTATTAAGCGTCGTCCAAGCGCCTCCAGATGTGTCCTTCCTCGCCGATGCGGCCTCGATGGAAGAAAAAGACGCCTATCGTTATGTCGATGCGCTTTCTTCTTTCTTGCGCGTGCAAAACGGCCTCGTCCGCCCACGTCATAAATCCATCATGGATTGGCTGACCACGCCGTCAATCTGCCCGAGCGAGTATCTCGTTTTGCCTAACGACGGCTATAAACTTCTTTACGCCTATATCAAAAAAGTCCGCGAGGCGGGCCGCGGCTGGAAGACCAATTACTATGTCATCCACGAATATAGCCGCTGCCTCCGCAACCTCAAACTCTACGACGAACTTTGCTCGGTGATGCAGGATAGCAAGTACCTGCTCTCTTGCCTGAAGTCTCCTTTCTATAACTTATATGAAGGACTAGAGGAATACATGATTAGCCTCGCTTGTCTCTATGCGGTCGACGAGGACTATTGCTTCGACGTCTACGATTCGGAGTGTTTTGCCTCAATCCTAGGCTCCTACCGCATGAAAATCTATAACGCGGGCTATTTCCTCGAGCTCCGCACCTGCGGCTTTGAGGATTATCTCTCCGAGAAATACGGCAGCAAAATCGGCGACAACATCGACTATGAAATCGGCGTCGTCCATTTCTTCTATATCTCGTTGAACTTCCAAAAGGCGTCCAAGCGCCTTGCCGCGCTTGTGGCGAAGCACCCCTTAGACACCCTCGACCTCGACCAACGCTCCGAGATTGAGCGCATGATGCTTCTTACTTACCGCAAGGAAGCGTTATTTGGGCAGATGGAAGAGGTGGCCCCCGCTGCCATCGCGGATGCGCGCGCTTCCAATAACGCATTCGAGGAATCCTTGGATTATCTCACGATGTCCAAGGTCTATTGCCGCGAACTCAAGAAGAAAGAATCCTTCGAAGCGGCGGAGGAAGCGGTGCGGATCCTTTCCGAGCAAATCGAGGCGGAGACGGACGAAAGCAATACCCAGATGGGCGACCATCTCTTCCTCGCCGAGGATTATCGCGTCTATGCGGACGCGGCGATTTGGCATGGAGAATACGACCTTGCGGCGAACCTTCTTGGCAAGGCGCAGGCCATCTATACGCTCTATCACACGGTGGATCGTTATTATCCGCGTTTCCTCTATACGTCGCTTTTCTTGGAGATCGCTCGTCATGGCGAGACCAAGCGGATTGAAGAACTTCGCACGAAGCTCGAGAAAGTCCTTAGCAGCAGCAAAGATAAATACGATAAAGCACAGTTCCTATTCTTAGACGCGCTTTATTATTTCTTAGAGGGCAAGAACAATCCGGAATCGCTTCAAAAAGTGGAGCCGCGGCTAAAGCAAGCCATCGCCTTCGACAAAGACATCAGCGTGCCCCTAGAGGCCCTCGAGGCAAAATGCCTGATGAACCTCTATGACGAAGCGTGTGACCGTCCCGCCCGATTTAACGACAAACATAACGAATATACGGATGTCTGGATTGCCTACGTCGAGCAAAAGATCCGGGAATGGAGGCAAAATCGATGAACGAACGCATAAAACCCTTCCTTTTTGAGTCCTATGAAAAGGCGAAGATAATCCTCTTGGGACTATCCTCGGAAGCGGTGTGCCATAAAAGCGCGAACGACCTCCTCACCAAGGCCGATTTGGCGTTAAACGACTTCTTCATCCACGCGATTCAGGAAGCCTTCCCCGAGGCTTGCATCATCGCCGAGGAGAGCGAAAACGGCACCTTGACCGATGCTTTGACGTTCATCGTCGACCCGCTTGATGGGACGTGCAATTTCTCGCGTGGCGTGAAGATGCATGGCATCCAAATCGCGGTGATGGAGCAAAAAGAATGCGTGGCCTCGTTGATCGGGCTCCCGCATTTTGATTTGGTCTATTACGCGGAAAAAGGAAAAGGCGCTTACCGCAATGGCGAGCGGATTTTCCTTGATAAAAACATCGCGCACGAAGATGGCATCCTTTCGTTAAGCGACTTCTATCACGATGAGAAAGATATCGCCTTTGAGGATCAATATCGCCTTGTTTCTTCCTTGCAGGACGACTTCCTAAAGACCCGCTTATACGGAGCTTCTTGCTATGACTTCGCCGCATTATCCGAGAGCCAATCGCAGGCATATATTTGCTATTACCGTTGCATCTGGGACATCGCCCCGGGCTTATTGCTCGCTTTAGAAGCGGGGGCGGTGGCGAAGCGTCTAAATGGCGAGCCATATCAATATGGCGATCAATCCATCGTTGTCGCGAACTGCGCGGACACATTGGAGCATATCCTGAAAAAGGCCAAACCTTTCCTGAGGAAATAAAGTAGACAATATAAAATTGATGGCCGTTTTGCGGTGGAATTTTTAGATTGGGCAAGAAGGGATAGGAAACTCCCTTCTCTCATAATGCGTCAGGTCATCCAGAAGGAACGGCAGGGCGAAATGAGGCAAGGAACGATAGAAGGAACCAATACCAAAATTGTTCGCCATGATCTTATAGCATGTGTAGTGGTGGTAGGGCGTCGTATTCTCGACGAGGCTTTTGATAGAACCGTTCGTGGACTTTGCCTCAAGTAGAGTAATGCCGTCCTTGGACTCGAGGACAAAGTCGATTTTTTATGCTTTAGGCTATTCGCGTAATAGTACACGCCATGGTTTTGGGGTTGGAGCGCGGAATGGCCATATTTAAATTCAAAAGACAAAAATGGTATTTTTTGAAAAGCCTGCCATCGTATCCTTTGGGGAAATGGTTTAAAGAACATAGAGGCAATATCCTCTATGGAACATGTTATGGGAAAAAGAAACGCAAAGGTCGCGCGAGATTTATGCAAAGTGATTTTGGTATGAATTTTGCTTCATATTTCCAAAAATAATAGGGTTTTGCAGTATATATTTCGTTATTTAAAACGAAGGAGAAGAAGCGCTGAAAAGTTAACTATAGATAACATTCTTATAGCCATCAAAAAATGCTAGCGCACACATATGCGCGTTTATAAAATAGTCGCGTAACGCCACGAAAAGTGGCACGGAGGTTTACGCATGGCAATCAAGCCTGAAGTTGTGCAGGGTGTCAAAGACATTTGCGATTCGTACGCGAATGAGCCCTCGCCGCTGATGATGATCCTCTCCGCCGTCCAGAAGAAGTATGGCTACATTCCTCTGGAGGTGCAGCAGATCATCTCTGAAAAGACGGGCATCCCCGTCGCCGAGATCTATGGAGTAGTCACCTTCTATTCCTTCTTCTCACTCAAACCCAAGGGTAAATATGTCTTGGGCATCTGCCTTGGTACCGCTTGCTACGTCAAGGGTTCCCAACAGGTCGTCGATAAGTTCTCTTCTTTGCTCGGCATCCAGCCGGGCGAAACGACCAAAGACGGATTATTCACGATTGAAGCCATCCGCTGCATCGGCGCTTGCGCTCTTGCGCCGGCGATGTCGGTCAATGGCAAGGTCTTCCCGAAGGTCACCCCGGACCAGGTTGGCAAGATCATCGATGAATATCGCGCTCTGGAGGCTGCTTAATCATGGAAAGAATCACTTCTCCCTCGTGCTTAGAAAAGCACATCGGCGAATGTAGCGAAGCCCTCAAGGCCAAGCTCGAAGGCCAAGGCGGTAAGCGCGCGGTCGTCGTCTGCGGCGGCACGGGCTGCATCGCCAACAATTCCGTCGATATCGAAGAAGAACTCCGCAAGGAAATCAAGGCGCACGGACTTGAGGATCAGATTTCGCTCAACCACGTCGGTTGCTTCGGCTTCTGCTCCCAGGGTCCCTTCGTCAAGATCTTCCCGGAGGACACGCTCTACCGCGCCGTCAAGGTCTCCGACGTCAAAGCCATCGTCGAGAAGGACCTCATTGGCCATGAGATTTGCGAGAATCTCCTCTACGTCGACCCGACCACCAAAGAAAAGGTTCAGCGTCAGGACGACATCAATTTCTACAAGAAACAAATCCGTATTGCCCTTCACGGCTGCTCCCTCATCAATCCGGACCTCCTCGAGGAAGCCCTTGGTTATGATGGATTCAAAGGCCTGAAGCGCGCGCTCACCACCATGACCCCGCAGGAAGTCATCGACGAAGTCCTTGCTTCTGGCATCCGTGGCCGTGGCGGCGGTGGATTCCCCACCGGCCGTAAGTGGCAGTTCGCCGCCAACATCAAGGCGGATCAGAAGTACGTGGTCTGCAACGGCGACGAGGGCGACCCCGGCGCGTTCATGGACCGTTCCATCCTCGAAGGCAACCCCTTTGAGGTCATCGAAGGCATGATGATCGCCGGCTATGCGTTCGGCGCTTCCGAAGGCTACTTCTACGTCCGTGCCGAATACCCGATTGCCGTCTCGCGTCTGCAGCGCGCCATCGAGGATATGGAAAAGGTCGGCCTGCTTGGCGACAACATCCTCGGTACCGATTTCTCCTTCCGTGCCCACATCCGTTTGGGCGCCGGCGCGTTCGTCTGCGGCGAAGAAACCGCTCTTCTGAACTCCATCGAGGGCCAGCGCGGCATGCCTCGCCCCCGTCCGCCTTTCCCCGCCATCAAAGGTCTTTGGGGAAAGCCGACCTGCGTCAATAACGTCGAGACCTTGGCTCAGATCCCCTTCATCCTCCGCGAAGGGGCGGCTAAGTTCGCGTCCATTGGCACCGAAGGCTCCAAAGGCACCAAAGTCTTCGCCCTCGGCGGCAAAGTCAACAACGTCGGCCTCGTCGAGGTCCCGATGGGCACCACGCTCCGCGAGCTCATCTATGACATCGGCGGCGGCATCCCCGGCAACAAGAAATTCAAAGCCATTCAGACCGGCGGTCCTTCCGGCGGCTGCTTGACCGAGAAAGACCTCGATACCCCGATCGACTACGACACCCTCGTGGCCCGTGGCTCGATGATGGGTTCTGGCGGCGCCATCGTCATGGACGAAGATAACTGCGCCGTCGACGTCGCCCACTTCTACATGTCCTTCATCTGCGACGAATCCTGCGGTAAGTGCTCGCCCTGCCGTATCGGCACGAAGCGCCTCTATGAGATGCTCACCGACGTCACACAAGGCAAAGGCACCGAGAAGACCCTTGAGGATATGCGCGACCTCGCGACCGTCATCAAGAACGGCTCCCTCTGCGCCCTCGGCCAGACCGCGGCCAACCCGATTCTCTCGACGATGAACAACTTCCCCGAGGAATATCGCGCCCACGTCGTGGACAAGAAGTGCCCCGCCCACGTCTGCAAGAAGCTCATGGCCTACGTCATCGACAAGACGAAGTGCGTCGGCTGCACCCTTTGCTCCCGCAACTGCCCCGTCTCTTGCATCCACGTCACCGATGTCCCCGCCAAACCGATGGTTCCTGGCAAGGTCATCCCTGGCAAGTTCGCCCACGAAATCGACCAGAGCAAGTGCATTAAGTGCGGCTCTTGTATGTCCGGCTGCCGCTTTGGCGCCATCGAGAAGAAATAAGGAGGGGATGAATCATGGAAAACGTCGAAATGATCAATATCAAAATCGAAGGCAAAATCTATAGTGTCCCGAAGAACATGACCGTCCTCGAGGCGGCCCGCCTTTGCGGATACAACATCCCCACCCTCTGCTACTGGAACCATGGTCATAACTCCTTGGCTTCCTGCCGCGTCTGCTTGGTCGAAATCGCGACCGCTCGCGGTGGCAAACTCTTCGCGTCCTGCGTCTATCCCGTCGCGGACATCCCCGCCGAGAAGGGCTTCGAAATCAAAATCTCGAGCCCCATGGCCGTCAAAGCGCGCCGCGCCTCGGTGGAACTCCTTCTTTCCAACCACTCCAAAGATTGCCAGACCTGCGTGAAGAACGGCCATTGCGAACTCCTTCACGTGGCCGGCGTCACCGGTGCCCGCGACAACGTCTTCGAAGGCGAAAAGACCGCGACCACCTATGACGAATGCGCCCCTGGCATCATCCGCGATACCTCCAAGTGCATCCTCTGCGGCCGCTGCATCGAGCGCTGCAAAGAAGCCCAGGGCATCGGCATCCTCGGCTTTGAGAAGCGTGGCTTCAACACCATCGTTGGCCCCGCTCAGAACGCTTCCTTCGCGAAGGTTCCTTGCCTCCAGTGCGGCCAGTGCATCAACGTCTGCCCGACCGGTGCGCTCTCCGAACACCGCGAAATCGACCTCGTCGACAAGGCGATGGCCGAAGGCAAATACGTCGTCGTCCAGACCGCTCCGGCCGTCCGCGCCGCCATCGCCGAGGAATTCGGCCATAAGATCGGCGAGCAAAACGGCACCGGCAGGATGGTCGCTGCGCTTCACCGCCTTGGCTTCTACCGCGTCTACGATACCAACTTCGGCGCGGACCTCACCATCATGGAAGAGGCGACCGAGTTGCTCCACCGTATCCAAGGCAAGGGCGTCCTCCCGCAGATCACCTCGTGCTCCCCGGGCTGGATCAACTACATGGAATTCTTCTATAGCGACCTGATTCCGAACGTCTCCACCTGCAAGTCCCCGCACGAAATGGAAGGCGCGATCATCAAGTCCTATATGGCCGAAAAGCACGGCCTTAAGCCGGAAGACATCTTTGTCGTCTCGGTCATGCCCTGCACCGCGAAGAAGTATGAAGCCGACCGTAAGCAGAACGCGGCGGTCAAGGGTCTCCCCGATGTGGACGCTGTCCTTACCACCCGCGAACTCGCGGTCATGATCAAGCGTGCCGGTATCCTTTGGGATCAGCTTCCTGAAGAGGAATTCGACCAAGATCTCCTCGGGCAATACTCCGGCGCTGGCGCCATCTTCGGCGTCACCGGCGGCGTCATGGAAGCGGCCCTTCGTACCGCGTACCATGCCCTCACCGGCGAAGAATACGGCCCCATCGAGTTCCACGAAGTCCGTGGCCTCGAGGCCGTCAAGGAAGCCACGATCGACATCAAAGGCACCGTCGTGAAAGTCGCGGTCACCTCGGGCATGAAGAACGCGAAGAAACTCCTCGATGACATCCGCGCGGGCAAGTCCGATTACACCTTCATCGAGATCATGTGCTGCCCCGGCGGCTGCATCAACGGCGGCGGACAACCCTTCGTCAAGCCGTCCATGCAGACCAACGAAGACCCCGACATCCTCGATACCTATCGTCAGAAGAGAGCCGCCGTTCTCTATAACATCGATAAGGAATTGCCGCTTCGTCAGTCCCATAACAACCCGGACATCATCAAGCTCTATGAGGACTTCCTCGGCGAGCCGTGCTCCGAGAAGTCGGAAGAACTCCTCCACACCACCTATGTGGCGGATCGTCCTTGCTACATCGACGAAGAATAAGCCTAATATAGCCTAGACATGGGGCTGTAATAAAAACACCGAGTTAACTTTCGGCGGAACTATGACCGTTCCGAATTAAGAAAAGCGCCGCTATATCATTTCTCATGGCGGCGCTTTATCTTTTTGCTTTGACCGTTTTAAAGAAGGATTGACCTTACTTTCTCCAACGTGGATTCTTCGATTTCGCAAGAGAGAAGGCAATTCTTGGCTTTTTCGGATAAAGTAGTTCCGGAAAAGGAATTGACGACGCCGGAAGCGCCGCTTGCCTTGGTGAGGTCCGTGAGATCTTTGTAAGTCGGGTCGCTGTCATAGGCGTTTGGGACGGCGATCAAACCGAAGTTAGAGAACATATAGTCATAAAAGAGGTCGATCTCATTCACGCCGAGGAATGCGTTGAGCAAATAAGCGATCATCCCCGTTCGGTCGGTTCCGATATTGCAATGGAAGTAGATGGGATAGTTCTCTTCGATGGCGAAGAGGTCGAACACCTGCTTTATTTGCTCTTTGCAGGCATTGATGTTGGCGGAGCCTCCGGTGGGGATGGGAATATAGTTCACCCCATCGACCGCCGAGAAAAGTTCTTCTTCCGGAGGAAGGCCTGGATAGCCATTTCTTTGTAAGAGGCGCAGGTCGATCTCGGTTTTGATGCCAAGATCCTCCTGAAATACCTTTTCGCCTTCCTTGGTGATTTCCTTTTCAAAGGAATAGCCGAGATCTCCCCCATCTTTCGTCCAGCCTTCGGGATAGGAATTGTTCAATCTGGCCCCCCGATAGAGCAGACCTTGGCGGATTCTTTTGCCTCCGCCGACTTCCCAACCCCCGATATCGCGGACGTTGGTCACGCCATCGACGTCGAGATTCCTTGGGCCTACGCCAATCGTGGAGAAAGAAGAAACCGCGCTCTCCATTCCTCCTTGGCGCACCTTCCAATAATAAGTGGTCGCTAGTTTAAGGTTCGACACTTCGACGTTTTCGCTTTCCGTTTGCAATCTTTTCGCCTTTTCAAAGGAGGGGTCTTCGCTTAAGAGGACTTCGAAGGAGCCCTCCTCTTGCGTGCTTTCCCAAGAAAGATTGAGGGGAACGGGCTTTGAGTTTTCGTGCTTCCCATCGGCGATCGAATGGTCGATTTCCTCGGGGATACCGCCATCAAGGTAATCTTTTTGGACCGGAGAATGGAAATCGACGATGCCGCTCACTTCATTCAAAACGATGGCATCATTGGCGGAAGGTTGGCTCGCCGATGAGGAAGAAGGGGCTTTCGCGCAGCTAGCGAATAGAAGCGGAATCAAAAAGATAAGGCAGCGTTTCGTTTTCATATCAAAAACTCCTTTCCTTCAAAAATGAGGTGGCTGTTTGCATCCACGCTTTCGCTTCCGCAAGCCCTTCGTTCACCCCAAAGCCATGTAAGGGCGCATCATCGCTTGCATCGTCGGCGAAGCGGTCGTAACGGTGGTCGATGTCGAAAAAGGTAAGTTCCGCATCAAGCCTTTCGCTTCCTTGGATGGAAACGGTCGGGTCTTTCTCTTCATGGAAAAGGTAAGTCGAAGGAAAATCTTCGTCCACGTGGAGTTCTGCCGAAAAGGTCTCGTAAAGAGAAGGATCGTTTCCGGTGAACGTCTTTCTTGTCGAAGCATGGGTCCGCCCATCCAGGAAAGAAACGACCGGATAGCCAAGGATCAAAGAATCGATTTCGATCGGCAATTGGTCAATGTCGTCTTTTTGATAAGAGGCATCATCAATGTCGAAGCTCTTTTGCTCATGCGCCATCAAAGCTAGATGCCCGCCCGCGGAAAAACCTTGGACCGCCAAATGGTCGAAGCGGTATTCCTCCGCCAAAGAAGAAACGACCCTCACCGCTCGGAGCACATCGGAAAGCAAGCCATGGTAATCGAGGCTTTGGTCGATGACGGTCGTCCGATAATTGAGGATGAATACCGAGATTCCCGTCTTATTGTAGTAAGGAGCGATCGCCGCGGCTTCTTTGGGGTCTCCATCGTTATTGCTGCCGCCGAAGCGACTTCCTTCTTCGGGGGTCGAATTGGATAAATGGGTATATCCGCCTCCGGGAAGGACGATCACCGCGCCTCCAGTAGGATCGCTGGCCAAATAAGGCGTCAAGAAAGCGTATTTCTCCCCATTTCCGCCGTCATAAGGGACGTTCCCGGCTTGATAAAGGGGAATCCTTTCGTGGTCATCGCTTGGCAAAGGAGGCAAGGGGGACAATGAGGTGCTTCCGGCTTCTTCGCTTTCGCTTTGGGAGATGGACTCCGCTTTGCCGCAGGAAGCCAAAAGAAGCAGCGGCAGCAGCCAATATTTACGCATAAGGGGCATCCTCCATCAAAATATCAGCGATGATGGGGCAGTGGTCTGAGGCTTTAAGCGCCTTCGCGCCCCGCTCGATGTCGTGGGTTTTTAGCCAAAGGTTCCGATCGGCGAATATATGATCGATGGTTTTGCCTTCATTCGGAGCCGCCGCCAGGGTATGGGAGCTCTTTAAGCCATCTTGGCAACGGGCATCGGTCGCGGTGGTTTCGGCATCGAAATAGCCGCTTTCCAACACCGCTTGGTATGCTTTGGAATCTTCGTCGAAGTTGCAGTCGCCGGAAAAGCAGACGCCGGCTTCCCCGAATTGGAGTTTCAGTTCCTCGGCTTTTGCCATTAGCTGCTTGGCGTTTCCTTCCCGCCATTTGGCGGCGATGGCTTGGCGCTGCTCGTCGGTATAATCTTCATAGCCATCGTAGTTGGCGGTGCAGACCGCGCCATGGAAGTTGAGGTCGATGAGGATCTTCTCGCTTTCTTTTTCTTCGAAAACCGCCCAAGCAAGCGATTTCGTCGTGACGCCTGGATAAGCATCAACCAGCATCTCGGTCCCGCTTTCTAGAAGGTTGAAGCGCGAAGAATCGAAGATGATCGGAGTTGCGCAGAGGATGTTGTTCACCTGATCGTCGATCAAAACATAATCGGGACTCTTTTCGAGCAGCCGCTTCTTCATCGCATCGCAGGGGACGGTGCATTCTTGGAAGTGGATGATGTCGGGGTTTTTCTCTCTAACGATCTCGACGACATAGTCCATGTTGCCCCTGCCAAGATAGACGTTCCAGCTTAGCAGGCGAAACGAAGGGGCTTCTTTTTCTTGAACGCTCAGAGAAGCCTCCTCCTTAGAAGAGGATCTCAGGGCAACGCTTTCTTTCGCGCAGGAAAGCAAGATAAGGGCAAAAGGAAGTAATAGGATCTTTTTCATGAAGCATCACCTTCTTGAAAAGGGAGTAGCTTAGGCACTACGCCTTCTTCAAGGTATTTGGCCACATTCGCCCCGGCATCGAGGCCGACGATGTTATAGGCTTCCTGATAGAAGTGGTTTTTGTCGTGCATCATCGATTCGGGGACGCCGGAAAGCTTGATGGAGCATAAATCGACATCTTCCATCTCTTCCGCCATCTTGATTTGGTTTTGATGGAAGATCTTATAAAGATCGTGCTTTTCTTGGGATTCGGAAGCCATATACGGCCCGATTTGGATCGTGAAGCAATGCTCCACGCCGGCATCCTTCATGACATCGACGATGTTTTGAAGATTGTTTTTGTATGTTTCGTAGCTCACGGCGTTGCCGGCATCATTTTCTCCTTGGAGCCAAACCATCTCGATGTGGGCGATGGAAAGATCGTCGAGCGAATAAAGGTAGTTCAGGCAATCCGATAAACGGGACGCGGCCTCTTCGACCATCCCTCCGCCTGGTTGCCATTGGGTGGAGCTGGTCCCGCCTTGGGAAGCGGAGACCCCGATGATGGGGACGTTCCGGATCTGGTAATAAGCCTCGCAGAAACTAGAGACGAGCGACCCGGTCTTCTTCGTTCCGTCATTGATGTGGGGATTGTTCTCGTTGACCCCGAACGGCTCTTCTAGATCATAAAGCTTGCTGGGGTCGCTCACGGCTCGGAATTCATAGCCATGGCCTTCGGGGCAAGGCGTGGCTTTTTCTTTGTCTCCTCTGCCAGCCATATTCGACTGGCCCATGAAGACAAAGACGTCCACCTCCTTCTCCTTATCCTCGGCTTGGCTGGAAGAAGGGCTGATGCTTTCTTCCTGGCTTGAGGTCTTCATGGAAGAAGAAGCGGGGCTTTCTTTGGCGCAGGAAGCGAGCAGGAGCAAGAAAAACAAAGGAAATACTTTATTCATAATCCATTCCTTTCCGGGAGGCCCCCAAAAAACGGGGGCCTCCCACTAGAAACGCCTTAGTCCAAGACGGAGGCGTAATAGATGTTGGCGGCGACTTTTTCGTTGGTTAGATCAAGCGCGCCTTTCTCCGCTGCATAGCCGATGGAGACGGCGTTTTCGTCATCAAGATAAACTTCGGCCAACGAAGCGGTGAAGTCCTTGGTGGCGGTATAGCCGAAGAAGCCGGTGGCGCCTGCATCGATTTTCGTGTTCATCTGACCGAAATTGAGGCCGACGAGGTTATCGCCATCTTTGACGATCGTCGCCGAGGTATTCCCGCTTCCGATCGCCCCGGCGTTGCCAAGCCCGCCGAAAGCGCTTAGTTCGCCAGCGAAAGTCATAACGCCATCGGCAACGGCATAAGTGCCGGTGGCGATTTTGCCTTTGGAGGCAGTCGCCAAAGCATAGTAGGAATAAGTCCCGGATTCTAAGTCGCCCGTGAGTTCGAGGGCGCCGTTGATCTTATTGCTGCCTTTGGTGTAGTAGGAGAAGAAAGAATAAGTGGCCGTCGAATTCTTGAAGACATCGATCGGGGCGTAGTAGGAAATGGAAACGTCATTGATCGTGCAGGTGAAGTCTTCTTCGCCTTCGGTATAGGAGACCTGGTAGGATTTCCCGGTCTCCGTAAGCGAAGTCAGGCTGATGAGGGTATCGCCATCGACGACTTCAGCGCCGGTGATCGTCTTTTCGCTGTCATCGCTATAAACGCCTTTGACGGTCAAAGAAGAAAGGTTGACCAAATCCGCGAGGGTCTTTTCTTCCCCGGCTTTGAAAGCTAGTTTCTTCGGCGCGTCTTCCACTTTGATGGAAACCAAGGTCGCTTCCACCGGAGCCGCTTCGACTTCGATGGCGATTTCGACGCTCTTGCCGCCATAGCTGACGGTGACTTTTTCATCTTCCAGGGTGAGGGCGCCTTCCTTATCGATGGTCCAGCCTTCGGTGATGATTTCCTTGGTGGTGTCTTCGTAGGTGACCGCCAGGGTCAAGCCATCCGCGGAGAAGGTGTCGCCTTCATAGTATTTTAGACGCGAGGGCTGGGTTTCGACCGCGATCGAGGCGACCACTTTCTCGGAAGAACCATAATAGGTCTTCAGGTTGTCGGCGAAGACGTTGTTTTCGATCCGCTGCATATAGACGGTGGAAGCAGGGTGGTCATATTGGGTGGCCAAAGATTCGACGAAGGCGGATTCCTTGGTTTTGCCCCAACCGAAGAAGGTGTCGACCGAATTCAGCATCGAACCGAAGTAAAGGCCGCTGATTTCATCGCCGGTTTTGATGATTTCCGCGCTTTCTTTGCCCGCCGAGCTTAATTTGGCGGTGCCATCCATATGCTCGATGAGGGTGGTGTAGAAGGTCATCGTGCTTTCTTTGATGGACCAATTGCCGCTGACGGAGGCGATTTTGACGCCCACGGCGGGGTCGATGGCGTTAAATTCCGTGTACTTGAAGCTGCCTTTGTCTTGGCTTCCTTCTTCGTAATCAAGCTCCATCGCGCCGTCCATCTGCATCGTCGTGGAATCGTAATAGGTGTAGAAGAGAAGATCGGCATCGCTGGTCTTGACGATGTCGTAAGGATAGGAGAAATGATCCCACGGGCTCTCGGTTTCGTGGTCGTAGGAGATTTCCTGGGCGACCGGGACTTCTTCTGCTTTGACGGTGATGGTGACCGCCACGGATTTGGTCTTTCCTTCGTAGACGTATTTGACGTAGAAATTCTTGTCGTTCGCCGTCAAGGCGACCCCGTCTTTGTTGGTCGTGCATTCGGATGTGACGATTCTGGTCGAAGAATCAGAGAAAGTCGCGGTGACTTCCATGCCGGTCAGATCGAGGAATTCGCCTTCTTCGTATTCCAATTTGTTGGGGAGCTTGGTCACTTCGATCTTGGAAAGGGTGACTTGGGCGAGGGAAGTGGTGGAACCATCCCCTCCTTCCTCGATGGAGGTGGAAGCGGCGTCTTGGCTAGAGGAGGGCGCCGGCTTATTTCCGCAGCCCGAAATCAGCAAGGCGGAGGGAAGGATGGAGAGACTTAGAACTTTCAACCATGTTTTTTTCATTGGATACCTCCTTGGTTCATAGGTTCTTTATCTTTTTTCTTGATCGCGGCTAGGATCTCGATGGGCAAAGCCGCGCAAGAAATAAGAGCGAAAGCGATGATGGAAGAAGTTTTGGCGGTGGTGACGGCCTTCTTCCAGTCGGGGGTGACGTAACGGAGAACGGTGTCGGAATCTAAGCCGTTCATCGCGTTGCTATGAAGCGTCGCATAGAGGATGTGTTTGGCGGATTCCCGCATCGCCTGGGCAAAGCCGCCATAGCCTTCTTTAAAGGGCTCGAGGATCGATGGATCCAAATCGGAATCCGTCAAGGACATGCCTGCTTTTATGCAATGGGGGAGTTGAGAATTGAGGTAACGCCCCGTCCACATATCGGAGACGATGAGCCCCTTCATGCCGCATTCTTCGCGCAGGAAGCCTTGAAGCAGCGCTGCACTGGCCGGGCATAAAGTGGTGCCGATCCTGGTATAGGAAGTCATCGCGTTCATCGCCCTGCCTTCTACGCAGGCGATTTTGAATGGGCGGAGATAAATCTCGCGATAGGCTTGTTCATTGCACCACACCGATAAACCGACGCGGTTGTTCTGCTGCTCATAACCGGCGATATGTTTCAGATAGGCGTTGCAGCCTTTGCTTTGCAAGCCGAGGGTGAGTTTGGCCGCTTGCTTTCCAGATAAAACGCCGTCTTCGGAATAATATTCGAAGGCCCTGCCGTCATATGCCGAGCGATGGGTGTTGACGCCGACTCCATAGAAGCCGGAGAAGCCGGCCCACAAAGCGTCTTCACCCAGCATCTCGCCCATTTTCTCGGCAAGGGTTTTGCTGAAAGTGGAAGCAAGGATCCCTAAGCACGGGTAATAAGGCGGGGAATAATCGCCACCAGGATCGCCTAAACGGGCGGCTAAGCCATCGCTTTGGCCATAAGGAAGCACCAAACCAGTCGGGCCGTTATGGTCGACGGTGGCGGGCTTGGCGAGAGATTCGACGCCGCTAGTCTTCCTAAGGCCGGTGACGAGGAGCTTGGCTGTCTCCTCAAAGGTCAATTCATCGAGCAAATCATCCCAAATCGGGTTATCCAAAGGGATGACTTCCCCATTTTCATCTACTCTGAGATCGATTAATTTCAGGCCATTGTCCAGCCCATAGTTCGGATAGGCTTCATCGTCTTTTTCGGTTTCCCCATTTTGTCGAAGGAGATCTTCCATCATGCCGTCGGTCAGATTCAGTTTGACGTTGGTGTTTGGCAGGGTATCGATCCAGTCTTTCCGGGAAAGGTATTCGATGTGATTATCTTCCGCGTTTTTATAGCGGTTGATGTCCATTGAGTCGAAGAGGTTTTTGACGGAGGGGTCGGTTTTTTCCGCCATCGCCACCTTCTTCACCAAAGCGGAATCGCCTTCTTCATCCATCCCATCGGATATCGAATAGCCTTTTTCGGACAGAATATTGTTGATTGCCTGATGGGCGTTTGCCCCGAAGGCGAAGCGATATTCGTCCGATTCCTCGATGAGGTAGCATCCGTTTCCATAAGCGTCATAGGAGGCGAAGTCCTCGTCTTTGACTTCAAAAGAAAGGAGTTGGCTTTCTCCCGGCTGAAGCAAATCGGTCTTCGCGTAATCGACGAGCTCGATGGCAGGCTTTTCGATGCCCTTTTCCTCGTCATAGGCCGTATAGGGCTTTTGCAGATAAAGCTGAACGCTTTCTTTCCCAGGAACGCTTCCGACGTTCTTCACTTTTAAGCTGAGAGAATGAAGGCCGAGGGAAGAATCGTAGGAATGGGTTGCATCCGAATAGGAGAAGTCCGTGTAACTGAGCCCATAGCCAAAGGGGAAGGCGATGATGGACGAATAATCGAAGTCGCCACATAAATCACGCTGCATCACGCAATCTTCATAACGGGTCTCCGAGTAGCGGTAGCCGACATAAACCCCTTCTTGATAAGCGACGTAGCTCGCGTATTGCATCGAGGAATAGGATTTCCCGCCGAAAGAAGGGAGCTGGTCCAGATAATCCTCGTAATTCTGATAGGTGAAGGAACCCCAATTCGCCATGACTGGGTTATCCCGATGATGGTAATAGAAGGTGTCGGAGAGTTTTCCGGAAGGATTGACCGACCCCGAAACGATTTTCGCGACCCCACGGAAACCGGTTTGGCCCACCGAGCCGATCCATAAGCAGGCATCGATGCCATAATCGTCCAAGAAGGAGAACTCTGGCTGATTGGGCGTATTGAGGAGGACGATCAATTTGGAGAAAGTGGTGCCTTTGGCGGAACTAAGGGCCGCAAGGACGCTTTTTTCGTTCTCATTGAGGCAAAGGTAGTTCCCGCCTTCCCCATCGCAGGAGGCTTCTTTGTAGGCGACGTCCGTATTCTCGCCGCGGATCCTCTTCAAGACGAAGATGGCCGCATCGCCATATTCCGAGAAGGAAGAGACGATCGAGGAATCACCGGAGAAAGCGCTCCAAGGGGCGTCTTTGATCTGATAGCCGGTGGGGGTGTAGCTGCTTTTATGGGACTGATACCAGTTGGAAAGCAGCGGATTCGCTTCGATATCCTCTTCTTCAAGGGCTTCGATTAGGGTGGTGGGCGGCGCCGGCCTTGTCGATGCGGAAGAGCCTTCTCCTCCATAGGCTGGATCGATAGAAGAAAGCGAGAACAAAGAAACCCTGCTTCCTTTTTCTAGCGGGAGGGCATCGTTCTCATTCGTCAAAAGAACCGCTCCTTCCTCTTCGATGTCTTCCACGAGTTTTTCGCCGTCTTTTCTCAAAGAGGCGATGTCTTCGTATTCGGTTTCGAAATAGTCGGTGTTGAGGGATCCTTCGCCTTTCTCCATCACATAAGGGTTGATGCGAAGCTCCGCGTTGATGAAGCCTTCGTTTTCAAAGCTGATTTTCTCGCCCGCATAGGCAAAGCTCACGGCAATGGCAGCCACGCCGAAGAGGATCTTAGAAGAAAGGCGAAGAGGGAGGGGGAGTTTGCTTTTCCCATGCTCGAAAGGCACGAACAAGGCGACGACCGCCCCAAGCAAATCAAGCGAGAAGAGAATCGTCAAAGCGATGAATTCGGCGGAATAGCCATGAAGATCGATATCGGCGATGACGACGGAGACATAGTAATAAATCCCATAGATATAGCCGAAAAAGGCGACCGCATTCCCAATTAAAAGCAGGAAACGGGACACGCTTCCGATTTTGGGGATGAAGGTGAAGCCAAGGGAAATGATCCCGGTGATTAGCAGCGCAAAGCAAGCGAACGGATTGAGTTCATTGCTTCCGCGGTAGATAAGGAA
>JAFSVB010000184.1 GCA_017450325.1 Bacilli bacterium
CCCGCAAGGGATGTGGTTGGTTGGAATCTCCCACGAGGTAAACCTCTAATACGAAATATCCCGTCGGAATTGGAGCTACACGAGACGTTAAACAGGAAAGCCGAGTGACACCACGCAGCGATGCGTGGCGTTTTCTTTACTACGGGGCAACGAAGAACAAAAAGGTTTCTCCGGTGAAGAAAGCCTTTGTGCGATTGAGATGTATTCGGACGTCTATTCGCTGGGGATGAATCTTTGTTCTGACTAGCAATTATTCGTAATAATGCGGCCAAGACGCAATGTGGTCGCTCCCTCTTGAATAGCGAGCTCATAATCCTCGGACATGCCCATGGATAGTTGAGTGAGTCCATATTGATCTGCTAGGCTCTTCGCATGGCGGAAAACAGCGGTTTTCTCCTCGTCATTCATCTCTTTATCCGACATAGCCATAAACCCGATGACGCGAATGTTTGGGAATTCTTCTAACGCCGATAAGAAGGAGGGGAGTTCTTCTTCGACAACGCCTGATTTTGCCTCATTATGGGTAAGGTGGAGCTCGACGAAGCAATCCAAGGGGCTAGACCGATTTTCGTTCAAAATACGAGCAGTCTTAAGCGAGTCCAGAGAATGCAGGCAGCAAATGGCGTTCGCGATTGCTTTGGCTTTATTGGACTGTAGATGACCGATGAAGTGGAAGTGGATGAACGGGTCATCTTTTAGGATTGCGCTTTTCTCTAGCAATGCATCCACGCGGTTTTCGCCAAATTCTGTAAGTCCAAGAGCGCTCAGATCCTTTATTTGAGATGCGTTGATGTATTTAGAAGCGACGACAATTTGCCTTCCTTGCGCCGAGTCGATGATTTCTTTGATGCGTTCGATATTCATAGGTATATCCCTGGTTATGAGCTTGATAAGAATAGGGCCAAGCGTGCGCGGACATTATAATAAACGCTCCCGATACGTGGCCAATGAGAAAACAACTTTTCGCTACAGGGGTCCCTTATTTTCTCCAGCGGTTATAATGTCGCCTGGCGAGGTGGGGTCATGAATGTTCAACTAATACGACTAAGCAAGCAATATCAGGAACAGCTTGGCGAGATGATCGAAGAATGGAAAAGCGACCAGGAACTGAACCATACCAATCGCTCTCCTTGGGCGATCTTTCGTAATGACTACCATGATTTTGACCGCTATCTCGACGAACTAGACTTCAAAGAGCTTTCGGAGAAGCATGTTCCAACATCGACGTTCTTTTTGCTCGACAACGATCGTGACCGCCTTCTCGGAGCGGTGAACATCCGTCATCAACTCAACGACAGGCTTTTGCTAGACGGCGGACATATTGGGGATGGCATTCGTCCAAGCGAACGCGGCAAAGGATACGCGACGGAGATGATTCGGCTTGCTTTGCTCGAGTGTCAGAAACTCGGAATCGATAAGGTACTCATTTGCTGCTCGAAGGATAACGTTGCCTCTCAACGGACTATTGAGAAAAACGGTGGCGTGCTCGAGAACGAAATCCCCGATCCGGATGACCCGACGGAGCCCATGGTTCTTCGATATTGGATTCAAATTAAAAAATAGACAGCATTTTATTATTTGCCGCATCTGCATGGTTTTTAGAAATCGCGAGGGGTTTTGCACTAATTTTTTCTGCAAAACGCCGTAAATAGCCTTTTCTATTTTCACGCGCAAAACCCCGCTATATACTGAATGCAACCAAAAGTTGCCATGCATTCAAACTCGAAATGCTAGTCGCAACCTGAGGGCTTTCCATAAACTAGGCTCATCAGGAGGAACAACCATGAACATCGAAATTGCAAACCGCCTCGTAGAACTCCGTAAGAAGAACGGACTTAGCCAAGAACAGCTCGCCGAAAAGCTCGGCCTATCACGTCAGGCGGTATCTAAGTGGGAGCGGGCGGAGGCAAGCCCGGACACGGACAATCTTATTTGCCTCGCGAAACTCTATGGCGTCTCGCTGGATGACCTTCTCAATACGGATCAGTCCATCGAGGATATCGCACGCGAAACCGCTGAGGCTGAAAAGCAGGAGCAAGAGAAGCCGCGGGCAGAGGATAGTTCGCAACAGGATGGTTCTGCGAGCCAAGGAGGACCTAGCTCAGAGAAAAAAGTGGATGGCGATTCCGTTCACATCGGGTTCAATGGTATCCACGTTCATTCAAAGAATGGTGACGAGGTTCATATTGGGCCAGATGGCATCTATGTTAACGACGAGAATGAAACAGTGGTGGATGGCAAAGACGTCTTCGTGCTAAGGCCGAATGAGGAAGAGAGGAAACGCCGCCAAAAAATCAGCAAGATTCAAAGCATCGTTACCGGTTCGCTCTTCGTCATCGTGACGATCCTTTACGTGGTCCTCGGCGTCTTCTTCGATGGCGTGTGGCCTTATCCGCTTGTCTGGCCAATCGGCTGGGTCATGTATCTTTGCATCCCGATGATCGGCTCTATCTTTCAATTCATCAAGTACAAGAAAGCCAGCAACTTCACCGTTGTGTTTGTCATGGGCTCCGTCATCGCGTTCATGATCCTGGGCCTCGGGTTTGGCCTTTGGCATCCTGGCTGGGTTGTCTTCTTCGCCATCCCGTTATGGGGCTTGATCGCGAGGCCGATCGATGAGGCGACGAAGGAATATCGCCATCGCGACTATGTCCGCGTCATAAAGCCCAAAAAGGTCAAAGACGATGATTAATCGGTAAAACTCTATGGGCGGGGGGCGTTGTCTCCTGCCTTTTTCGTTGGACAAAAGCGAAAAGAACACAGCACTTTCTTTTAAAAAGAAGCTTCTCGACTATAATAACCACTATGCAAGCGTTCTTAGGCAAAGTGAAAAACGTTTCCGCGACGATTCAACGCTCTTGGTGGAAATGGTTTCTCTATGGCTTTCTCGCGGTGGCATTCCTTTATGTCACGTACTTTATCTTTATCTTCAATCCCACGCCTACCAAAGGCCCTGTCAATGATGCATATTGGTCGGGGCGCCAGATCGCTTTCCGTATTTATATCGGCGCGATTGCTTTGTCTTTGATTGCTTATGGCATCGTTGCGTGGTGCCGCCAAAAGCTCACCGCGCATAAAGTTGCGGTGCTTATCTTCTGCCTTGCGAGCCTTCTCTATATCAGCTATTCTTTCGCGACGCCGATATGGGATTTTGGGTTCGTCTGGAATCAACACGATATCTACTACGGAAGCACGGGCTCCTCGGTGGCCTTGACCGATGGCACGATGGACGCGGGCGGCGGGCACTTCGGCCTTACGATGACGTTCTACCGTTACTTCAAGATCCCACAGATCCGTTGGTTGGAGTCCAAGCAGGAATACGATTTCAGTTTCGGTGGACTTTTGCAGCGATATCACCCGAAAACGCAGTATATGCTCATGGGCTTATACATGCGGATTAACAGCATCTTCATCCATTGCCCGGAAGGCAATATCGAGATGGCGTATGTGATGTCCAACCAGGAGTGGGCGCTTCTTGAAAGCGTCCGTATCTTGCTGGTAGCTGCCCAAATGGCCCAGCTATATTTCGTCTATCGCATTTTGCAGCGCCTCCGTATCCGCAGCCTCTCGCGCCTAGTCACCTATGCTTTATTCGCGTTTTGCCCCATTTGGTGCTTCTTTGCGAACTGGATCGGCAACGATGCATTCTGCTGCGTCTTTGGCATCATTTCCATTTACTATGCGCTGGTCTATTTCCAAAACGGCAAGACCTATGCCGCGCTTCTATGCGCGTTCACCATCGGTGCCAGCCTTTCCTGCAAACTCAGCAGCGCTCCTTTGGCCCTCGTCATCGCCCCGATGCTCATCTATCGCTTCGTGCAGCGAATCAAGGAAAGCAGGGGCTCGTCTGTTCCTTGGTACCGCACTCCCGCAGCCATCATGGCGTATCAAATGATCGGCTTTGCCATTATCGTTTTCCCAATAGGCCTATTCTGGCCGATGTACAACCTCATCAAGTTCGGACAGCCGCTTACGTTCTTCTCCCAAACAGGCAACCCGCGCCTTGATATCACCCGAAATATCTACTGGTCCTTGTTGGTCTTCCCAAACGACGAGAACTTCACCTCTATTTGGGTCTACCATTACATTAACGACACGATGGTGCAGGACTATTCCCTTTGGACCAACGTCTTCAAGAAGGGCATCTTCAACGAGTATCGCTTCCTCGGCAGCATGAATATGTGCGCCGCGCTTTATGCCTCCGCCTTCTTGGTCTATTTCGTCGGCGTCGGCTTAATGATCTATCGCCTCATCACGATGAAAAAGGAATACTGGAAGAGGAATTTGCCGCGCCTTTACATCACGCTGACTTTGCTTGTCTTCAACGCCGTCTGGACCATCTATTACGTAGCGAGGACGCCGCAGACCTGCAACTGCGACATCCGTTACTTCCCGACTTTTGTGCTTGGTATGGCTCTTGCGTTTGGCATCGGATTCGAGGCCACCGAAGACAAACAGACGAGATTTGCGGGGCTTTTCAAAAATATTAGCATGATTTCTGTGGGTGTTTTTGCCATGATGGCCTTAAGCACCTACGTCTCTTTGTTCCCCGTTTCTTATGGAGGGCCGTATAAAATATAGGCACGTCACCATGGATAAAATCGCGATACTCATCCCTTGCTATAACGAAGCCATCACCATCGGTAAAGTCATCGACGACGCCAAACAGTTCTGCCCTGAGGCGGCCGTTTACGTCTACGACAATAACTCGACCGACGATACGGCAAAGATTGCCAAAGAGCATGGAGCGGTTGTCCGCAGGGAAGTGCTCCAAGGCAAAGGCAACGTCGTCCGACGCATGTTCCGCGAAATCGACGCGGAATGCTATGTCATGGTCGATGGCGACGATACTTACGGGCTGGAGTCGCTGCCTGAGATGGTGAGCCTCGTGCTCGAGGACGGCTATGACATGGTCGTGGGGGACCGGCTGTCCGGCGATTATTTCACCGAGAACAAGCGCCCGTTCCATAACACGGGCAATAGCCTCGTCCGCGCCCAGGTCAATTGGCTCTTCAAGGCGAAAATCAAGGATATCATGACTGGATATCGCGCCTTCTCTTATGAATTTGTGAAAACCTATCCCGTCCGTAGCAAAGGCTTTGAAATCGAGACGGAGATGTCCATCCACGCCGCGGACAAGAATATGGCCGTGATCTCCAAAACAATTACCTATCGCGACCGTCCTGAGGGGAGCTTCAGCAAGCTGAATACCTTCCGCGATGGCATGCGCGTCCTTGGGACGATCGGAGGCATGTTCCGCCGTTACCGCCCCATGGTTTTCTATGGCCTAATCGCCTTGATTCTCGCGGCTTTGGGCATCGGCTTCCTCATCCCAGTCTTCATCACCTATTTCCAGACTGGCAGCGTTCCAAACTTCCCCACGCTGATCAGCTGCTGCTTCGCGCTTCTGACCGCGATTCTCTCCTTGTTCGTCGGCTTTATTTCCAGCGCTCTCCGCAATCAGGAAAAGACCGAATTCGAGCGCGCTCTGATTCAGGCCAACGACATGAAGAAAATCAAATCTCAGAAGTGAAACGACTGGAATATGGACTTCATGAGCAGGAAGAATCCGCCCATGTCGCCCGTATTCATGCCATCGAAGGTATCAAACGATAAGCAAAGGCATTGGAATGCCGAGAATGTCACCAATGCGCCCGTTCCAAAGACGAATGGCTGGAACGCTTTTCCTTCGCGCAGCACGGAACCGAGCTTGATGATCGCAAAGATGCCCGCGATCGTCATGATGTGGTAAAGCTCGATGAGATAGCGGGGGCAGATGCCCGCCTTGGAATAGGTGGTGTAAGCGAAGAATATCGCAAACAGCGGGAAGAGAACGGAGAAGGCCCTTGTCTCTGCCTTTCCGTCTCTCCAGAAGACAAACGGCAATAAAAGCGCGCCCCAGAATAACGGGATAAGCAACGCCCCGTGGTAGCTTTGAACATAGGGGCAATTATCGAAGCTGAAGCGGACGATAGAGCAGGAAATGTAGGGGAATTTATCGTAGAATGCCGGTCCTTGAAAGAAGAAATGGAGGAACGAGGGATAGAACTTATCGAGCGAGTAGGTGAGGTGCTGCTGGTCCGCGACGGTCAGCTGGTAGCTCTGCCCGAATTCAAGAATTGAGTCAAAGCGCACCTTGTTATAAACGCATAAGACCGCCGCACCGACGAGGAGGATACCCGCCAAAGAGCCGAATTGGATGATTTTTTGCTTCCAGGTGAATTCCTTGCGCAGGAGCATGGCGAGATAGAAAGGCACGGCGATGACGACGCCGACAAAGAGGTTTGGCCTCGAGGCGATGACAAGGACATAGCATAGACCGGATAGACATAGCTCCACGAGCCTGCCCTCGCGCTTGCAGTAAGCGCGCAAGACGAAGCAAAGGAACAAGTCGAAGAACATGAGGCCATAGATGTCGGGAACATGGTAGATGGCTTCATGATAATAGCCGTCCTTGAACGTGATCGCCGCGATCATCATCGACGTGATGAGCCCCATAAAAGCAAGGAAGAAATAGATGGGTATCGATACTTTCTTGCAAATGAAGCGATAGATCTCGAGAATCAGCCACAAGAAAGCTGGGATGAGCATCGCCATGCCGATGATCTCAAGACAGAAGGCGTTGGGCACTAATGTGCATCCCGAGAGCCAGTACAAGGGGAACGAAACCAAAAGCACGGGCACCGCTCCGTAGTAAGAATAATACTTGCCCCCATAGAAGGCGTGATCCCATAAATAGCTGACCTTTGCCGCGGATCGAGCCGCCCCATCGTAGGGGTTCTCCATGGCGACGAGTTTTGGATCAGGCTCGATGTCGAGGTGCACTTGCCCTTTTCGGAATGCGTCGAAAAGCTGGGTGAAGATATCCGTATCCATCTTGGCTAATTGCTCTGAGGGAATCGGGTACTGCGTGAACAGACCGTCTTTTTGGACGAAGACGGCGATTGTGGCGAACACCACGGAAGCGACCGCGAACCCCGCCAAAATGAAATAGGGCGTACGCGTTACGTCATGGTTTTTCTTAAGCTTCTCAATGAGAGTCGGCCCGTAGAAGGCCGCGGAGGCGATGGCTGCATAAAGCGAGAAGCGGACCAAGGAGAAGTTGACGCGTGGCTTGGCGTTGAAGCTAACAGAACGCAAGAGCACGGTCTTCGTTTGCGCGTAGTGGTTCCCCGTGGCGAAAGAGAAGCGGTAGGATTTGATGCCTGCGAAGTTCGGCACGGGAACGAGATGGAAGTCCACGTTATTGCCATCCATGTCGTAGCTGCTTACGTCGGTGAAGTGGCTCCCATCGACGCTATAGCCCACGGTGACGCGGAGATAGCAGTTCTGGGTTGCGGCGAAGTTAAAACGGACGTTGGACGCGCCGCCTTCTGGGGCGTTTACGGTCACATAGGCGTTTAACTCAATGGACGCGCCGCCTTCCTCGACTTTTGCGTTGGTCGCGACGAAGGAGGAGGGGGCTACTTCTTGGTAGGCGCCATAATTGCCGAATGCTTTATGGTTCAAGGCGAACACTTCCAAAAGGAGGCCAAGCCCCAAAACCCCTGCAAAAAGCGTCTTTCTTATGTTGCTTTTTGGCTTTTCGCTCTTTTGGAATAACGTATGGAGATGCAGAAAGTAAACAATGATGTCGATGAGGGCGAAGAGACATAGGCCGCTCCAAACGGAAAGGCCTCCGCTCCAGATGGTTAGGACTAAGGCGAGAATAAGCCCGATGCCAAAGCCAAAGGCGAGGTCAATACCCGTCTGGAGATAGAATGACTTTTCGGGCATGCCTTCTTTCTTGCGAAACCGGCGCAAAAGAGGCCAACCATAAACCACGAGGGCACACAAGAGAAGACTAATCGCACAGAACAAAAAGGGCATGTGCGCATTGTACTACATACTTACGCCTGCGTGTTAAGGCTTTCGCAAAACGCTTCAGAAAGGTAAGATAGTCCACTGAAGCCTGGAGGCTTAGTCATGAAGAAACTCAATCTCAACTCGGATAATAGCATTTTTTGGGAACTCGTGCGTTTCGTGGTCATCGGTGTCTACGGCACCATCATCGACTTCGCCATCGAAGGGTGGCTGACGTCCATGATCGCGAGCAAGACGGAAAACGCCGGCGCGGTCGCCGCATTTTTCGTGATGTTTGCCATCTCCGTCATCGGTTTCCTTATCGCTACGCCCGCCACGTGGTCGCTCACTTCCATCTGGGGGTTCCGTAACGTGGAGAAAGAAGCAGAAGCCAAGGCCCGAACCCTCAAGGGCATGATCATCTTTACCGTCCTTGCTTTCCTCGGCTTGGTCCTAGGCGCGGTCATCCAGTTCTTCGGCTACATGATTTGCTTGGAATGGAGCGGTTGGGGCATCAACATCCTCGGCGGCTTTAGTTTCGATAAGATGTTCGGTGAAGGCGGAAACCTCAACATTTTGTGGGCCTGGCTCGTCGTCTTGGTCATCCGCACCGCCTTTACGATGGTGTTCAACTACGTCACGCGTAAGCTCTTCATCTACAAGGCTCCAAAGCAGCCAAAAGATGCGCAAATCGAACAATAACTTCGCAAATCGCGGATAAAAGGGAGGAAAATTATGCCAGCAATCATCTTGGTCGGAGGCGGTTCGTCTTCGGGCAAAAGCTATTTGACCGGCGCCGTTGCGCAAGCCCTTGGGGCGGAGCACGTCACCCTTGTTACGCTTGACGACTACTACAAGGACCAAACGGCCATGACGATGGAAGAGCGCCTCAAGGTCAACTACGACCACCCTTCTGCGTTCGACTGGAAACTGATGCGATCCCAAATCCGCGCCTTAAAGGAAGGAAGGACCATCGAGAAGCCCATTTACGACTTCAAGAACCGCAACCGTTCCGATCGCACCGAAATCATCGTGCCCAAAGACTTGGTCGTCATTGAAGGCATTATGGCTTTGGTGGACCGCGAACTCCGCGAACTCGGAGACCTCCGCGTCTTTATCCAGGCTAAGCCTGAACGCCGCTTCCTCCGCCGTATGATCCGCGATATCCGCGAGAGGGGCCGTACGATGGAAAACGTCGTTTCGCAGTATTTCGCGACCGTTCAGCCCATGTATGACGAAGTTGTGGAACCAAGTTCCATCTATGCCGACCTCATTCTCAATAACGACGGCGTCGCCAACCTCGCTATCGACGTCCTCACCGTCGTCTTCAACCAGCAGCTCGAAAAAGCGTCGCAGGGCACCTTACAAAAGCGCGCCATGAGCGAGGAATTCACCGACGAGGTGTTCTCGAGCCTCATCAAGAAGGACTAACGTCATGACGCTTCTTTCCACCAGTTCTATCATCGGCATCATCGTCTCCATTGCCTTGGTCGCGATGACGATTGCCGTCTGCTTGTATTTGTATTCTTTGAAGTCCAAAGAAGACGTCCCTGGCGAGGACTCTTCCCACGAGGACTCCACAAACTAGGTTATTACTTTGATTTAAAGTAATAGACAGTACTCGAAACGCCTTGATGCGCATATAATTTCACTATGGCCGATTCCAAAAAGAGACAATATAGACGCAATGTATCGATGTCCGATGCCCTTCGCGCGATGCGGATTCGCTTTTTTGTGCTGACCTTTCTAGAGGTCGCGGCCGTCGCTACGGCGATCTCCTTCTATTTCTACGATTACCCAAAAGGATTCAAGGACATAATGCGCGTCGACTATTGGCTCTTCGCCATGGCGGGGCTTTTGGTTATCAATATCCTTGTTTTGTGGCTTTCAATGCTCCGTATGTCGACTCTTCGCCATAAGACGGACCTCGACGCGGCCTCCATCATCGGCTCGGACGTTCAGGAAGCCTATAACTTCGGCGAGATCGGTCTTGTCGTCACCGATGACCGCGACGTTGTCATCTGGGACAACAACCTCCTAAAGGACCGCCAGGTAAATCTTTTGGATATGAACATTCTCGAGTGGCAACCCGCTTTGCGCGAGCTCAAGAACGCTCCAGCGGACATGGTCGTCAAGATCGAGGCCAACGGACGTAACTACAGCGTCAAGTACCTCGCAGACGCCCACCTCTACATCTTCAAGGACACCAGCGAATACGAATCCATCTTCAATTATTCTCGTGTCCACTCCACCGTCGTCGGCGTCATCATGATCGATAACTTCACCGAAATCGTCGGTAAGACCGAGGACGAAAACAACGACCTCGTCACCACGATTCGACAAGAAATATTGAACTATTGCAGAGATAAAGGCGTTTTGCTACGCCGCTTCCGTAATGACTCCTACTTCGCGGTTTGCAATTTCGCATCCTTGCAGAAGATGGAAGAAGACGGCTTCTCTTTGCTGTCGCGCGTCCGTATGCTCGGCAAGGGGCAGAACATCGCTCCGACTCTTTCAATCGGCTTCGCTCATGATTTTCCAAGCGTTATCAAACTGAACGAAATGGCGTCCAGCGCGATCGACATGGCCATGTCCCGCGGCGGCGACCAAGCGGTCGTGTCCCGTTATGGCGATGACATCAAGTTCTATGGCGGCAAGACTGCTGCGTTAGAGAATAGCTCCGCCGTTAAGTTCCGCACCAACGCCGACGCGATCATGAACATCATCGGCGATTCCAAAGAAGTGCTTGTCATGGGGCATACGGATATGGATATGGATGCCCTTGGCGCCTGTATCGGCATCTATGCGATGTGCCTGCATTTGCAGAAGCCTTGCTATATCATCATCGACCTAAAGAGGACCGAGAAGAAGACGCGCGGCGCCTTCCTTGCCACTTTTGACAAGGAAACACGTGACCGCATCGCCATCTCGCCCCATCAAGCAGAGGAGCGCCTCTCTTCGGTACCCTCGGCCTTGCTCGCGGTCGTTGACGTTTCGGTGCCGCAGAACGTCATGGCCCCGAAAGCCCTTGAAAAGGCGAATAAAATCATCGTCATCGACCACCATCTTCGCGGTGAGTCCTATCTGGAGAAGCCCGTATTCGAATATATCGACCCCTCGGCGTCGAGTGCGTCGGAGATCTTCTCGGAATTCATCCATTATGGCTCGGGCAATCCCCGCATCGAGATTCCAGCCAACCTCGCGACGACGATGCTCTCAGGTATCTTCCTCGATACCAACTTCTTCAAGTCCAACTCCGTTGGCGTGCGTACCTTCGAAGCGGCGGAAGTTCTCCGCGACTTCGGTGCGGACCCGCGCCGGGCAGACGACTTCCTCAAGGACGAATACGAGGAATACCTGCTCGTCAACAAGATCGCTTCAACCATGAAGACGCCCTATCGTGGCATCGTCTATGCGGTATGTGACGATTCCGACATCATCGACCGTGCGACGTTAGCGAAAGCGGCGAACACCTTGATGGCTTTGAAAGATACGAACGCGGCATTCGTCATCGGAAAAGTGGCCGAGCGCGAATGGCGCATCTCCGCGCGCAGCGACCAGACCATCAACGTCCAGCTGCTTTGCGAGAAGATGGGAGGCGGCGGGCACTTCACGATGGCAGCTTGCTCTTTCCCTAACTCAACCTTAGCCATTGTGGAAGGAAAATTGTTAAATACTCTGGCGACTTATCTCGAGGATGCCAGAAGCGAATCAGGAGGCAACTAACATGAGAGTAATTTTGTTAGCCGACGTGAAAAAGGTCGGCAAAAAAGGAGAGACCGTCGTCGTCTCCGATGGCTATGGCGCGAACTTCCTCATCCCTAGAGGCTTAGCTAAGCTCTCCACCGAGACGAGCCAAAAGGAATTGGCTCGCGATAACGCAGCCGAAGAGGCGCGTCAGCAAGAACTTAAGGCCGAAGCCGAGAACGTGGCCGAGCGCTTAGGACATATCGAAGTCAAGTTCACTTCGAAGGTCGGCAAAGATGGCCGTATGTTCGGCACGATCTCTCCTAAGGAAATCGCCGAAGGACTTGAAAAGCAGTGGGGCATCGCCATTGATAAACGCAAATTCATCGACCGCATCCCCGTCAACGCCCTTGGCTATACCCGCTTGAAAATCGAACTCTACAAAGGCTCTGCCGGCCAGGTCATCGGCACGGTGACCGTCCACGTGACGGAGGCTTAACCGCGGATGGCCAACTACGTTGCTCTTCCCTCTAATGTCGAGGCGGAACGCGTCGTCCTTGGTTCCATGCTTCTTTCGCAAGAAGCGGCGGAACTTGCTTTAGCTTCGCTCCATAAAAGCGATTTTTCGGGCGCGGATGAGCGCAACGTCCTCATCTTTGAGGCCATCAGCCGTCTTTATGAACACGGCATGCCCATCGATCCCGCGACCGTGATGAACATGCTCGTCAACCTGAAGTACGATAAGGCCTCGGGCGGAAACGAGTACATCTTCGAGCTCATCAACGCCGTCATTAATCCGGATAACGTCGAGTTCTATATCAACATGGTTCAGGAGCAATCGCTGCTTCGCGAGCTTCTTTTGAAGACCGACGATATCCAAAAAGAATACGCTAAAGGCGTCCCGAATATCGGCGAATTCATTGTCAAGAGCAATGATGAAATTGCGCGCATCGCTCAGAAAAGAAACGTAAAAGGAATGAGATCTGCGGCGGAAATCGCCAAAGAAGTCAGCGATAACCTCGCGAAAGCAACCGCGGATGACCGCGGCATGCTTGGCGTGTCAACGGGGTATCGCAAACTCGACCAGATGACCCATGGATGGCAAAAGGGCGACATGATTATCCTCGCGGCCCGTCCTTCCGTCGGCAAGACGGCGTTAGGCATGAACTTCGCCTTCAACGCCGCAAGCCGCGACCATGTGCCCGTGGCGTTCTTCTCCCTGGAAATGAGTGCTCCGAAGATCATGGAGCGTTTGATCGCCTCTCGTTGCTACGTCTCAAACGACAAGATTCAAACAGGCAGGCTCACGACCCACGACAAAGTCAAAGTGGCGGGAGCGATCCGCGAGATTTCCGCGACGGAGATCTATTTTGACGACACGCCGAACTCCAAGCTCGGCGATATCGTCGCGAAAGCGCAGAAGCTTAAGAATTCCCATCCGGACCTCGGCCTCATCGTCATCGACTATCTTGGCCGTATCCGTTACTTCGATAAGGCGGACGCCTCGGCGAGACAACAGGAAGTCTCTTATATTTCTGGCGAATTGAAGACGCTCGCCCGTACCTTGAACGTGCCTGTTTTAGTCCTTTGCCAGCTCAACCGTAACACCGAATCCAACGATAACAAGGTTCCTGGCCTAAGCAACCTCCGCGAATCCGGCTCTATTGAACAAGACGCCGATATCGTCATGCTTCTCTACCGCGAGGACTATTACACCAACCTCGGCCAGACCGCGAAAAGCAAGTCCTGGGCGAAAGATAAAAAGGACCAAAACCAACCGCCCGAGCCCCCTAAGGCTCCGATGAGCGAGGAAGAACGCGAGAAGTCGGGTGACTTATCTGAGGTGAAGGTCAATGTTGCGAAGAACCGTAACGGCCAAGTTGGCACGTTGACGCTGTTCTTCCAGAAATCCTTCTCCCGTTTCGACGACCCCTCCCCCGAATATGAGGCCCGCGTGTCAAGCGCCGGCAGCAATGACGAATAAGGATGGATATCGTCTTCGTACAACTCGGCTCCAAAGGAAACGCCACGCTGATCAAAGAAGGGGACACCATCATCCAAATCGATATGGGCGTCACCTTGAAAGCCATCAAGCGTGGGCTTTCTTTTCTTGGCGCGGCAAGCCCCTCAGCCATCCAAGCGCTGTTCATCACCCACGAGCATAGCGACCATATCTCCGGCCTTCCTTTATATAAAAAGAAGATCGAAACCTATGCGGGGGAAGGGACGTTGAAGGACCTTGATGAAAATCATTTCCTCATTGAGGGTGAAGCGGTGGACGTCGGCGAACTAACTATATTGCCCTTTTCCTCTTCTCATGACGCGAATAACCCAATGAACTTCATCATCCTCGGCGGCGGCAAGAAATTTGGCTATGTCACCGATACGGGCTATATTCGTCCGCAGGGCCTAGCCTTATTAAAGGATTGCGACTACCTCTTAATGGAATCCAACTACGGCATCAAGGAGCTCCTCGGCGGCAAATACCCCGCCTTTCTCAAGAAACGCATCCATGGCCGCCAAGGGCATCTATCCAACTACGATAGTGCCTCTTATTGCGCGAAGCTCATCGGACCGCGGACCAAGCAGATTTTCCTCGGGCATATCTCCCTTGAGAATAACACGCCGGAAATCGCCGAGGCGACATATCGCGAAATCCTGAACGCGAAAGAAGTCCTTCGCGAGGATATCCGCTTAATCGCAATACCCCAGCTAACCATGCAATTAGGAGGAGATCTTTTATGAAAATAACCGTGTTTTGCATTGGTTTTCTAAAAGAATCCTATTGGAAAGACGCGGTTGCCGAATACAAAAAACGCCTCGGCAATTATGTCCATTTGGATATCGTAGAGCTCGCGGATTTGCCATGCCCTGAAAAAGCTTCTCCCAAAGAGATGGAAGAGATTCAAATCAAGGAGGGGCAGAAGGTCCTTTCGAAACTGAAACCGAACGATTACCTGATCGCGCTGGATTTAAAAGGCAAGCAATACGATTCCGTCGACTTTGCCAAGCACATAGAAGAAAAGCTCGTCCAGAACGGAGCGAGCATTAGCTTTGTCATCGGTGGTTCTTTGGGCCTATCGAGGGAACTGAAACAGCGCGCGAACGAATCCGTTTGCTTTGGGCTTCCGACGTTTCCGCATCAACTCGCCCGCGTCATGCTGCTCGAACAACTTTATCGTAGCTTCCGCATCCTTCGCGGCGAGCC
>JAFSVB010000185.1 GCA_017450325.1 Bacilli bacterium
CTAAAGTGCGGAAGAAAATGCCCTACGCATACGGCTATGTTCTAGACGAACTCATGCACACGAATGCGGACGACCTGGATAAATCCCGCTACCACGAGGCGATTCTCGATGCCATCTGCGATAACGGAGGCGCAGAAGGGTCTATCATCGCGCTATGCGAACTCATTCAAAGCCTTGCAATCGACCATCTGCATATCGTCGGAGACATCTATGACCGCGGGCCGCGCCCAGACAAAATCATGGATGACCTCATCAAGTTTCAGAACGTCGACATCGAATGGGGGAATCACGATGTATCTTGGATTGGGGCGAGCTTAGGCAACCTCGCCTGCATTTGCAACGTCCTGCATATCGCCACGCTCTACAACTCCTTCGACGTACTCGAAGACGGATATGGCATCAACTTACGGCCCCTTTCGATGTATGCGAAAGAGGTCTACCGTAACGACCCTTGCACCCGTTTCCAGCCCCATCTTCTCGATGAAAACGTCTCCGACTCCATCGAGCCTGAACTGGCCGCAAAAATGTGCAAAGCCATCAGCGTCCTCCTTTTCAAACTCGAGGGGCAGCTTATCAAGCGCCACCCCGAATACGGCATGGGCGAACGCCTCCTTCTCGACAAAGTGAACTGGAATGACGGGACCATCACTTTAAAAGGCAAAACCTATCCCATGCTCGATTGCCATCTGCCGACCATGGACCCGGCCGATCCTCGCGCCCTTACGCCGCGGGAAATCAAGCTTCTTGAAGGACTTCGTTATAGCTTTACCCACAGCGAACGGCTACGCGCTCACATGGAGTTCATCATAGAAAAAGGCGGGATTTACAAAGTTTTTAATGGTAATTTGCTCACGCACGGCTGCGTTTTATTGAATGAAAACGGCGATTTCCTAAACGTGGAAACGCCTGAAGGCTACCTCAACGGAAAAGCGTTGATGGATTATTATGACCGCGAAGTGCGGCGCATCTTCTACGCCGATAACCGCGATGGGGAAAACGCGGATACCGACATCTTTTGGTATTTATGGTGCGGAGCAAATTCACCCTTATTCGGCAAAGACCAGATCACGACATTTGAGCGAACTTTCATCGCGGATAAGTCCCTCTACCGTGAGACATATAACCCCTACTATACCTATAGCAACGACCCTGCCGTAGTCGAGAAAGTCCTCGTCGAATTCGGTTGCGACCCTACGCGCGGGCATGTTATCAACGGCCATGTCCCCGTCCTGGTTCAACAAGGGGAATCTCCCGTGAAAGCTAACGGCAAGCTTTTTAAAATCGACGGCGGCCTTGCGAAAGCCTACCAAGCGAAAACCGGCATCGCTGGATATTCCTTGATTTTCAACTCCCATCACCTCGCGATCGCCGAGCATAACAAATTCAAGAAATTCGGAAAGAACACCTCTTCCGTCGTGACGGTAGAGGAATTCCCCGCCCGCATTCTGGTCAAAGATACGGATGCCGGTGCACGCCTTCGCAAGGAAAGGGACGACTTACAAGAATTAATACAGGCTTATGATGCGGGTCTAATCAAACAAAAGCCACGCAAGAAATAAGAGCTCTAGCGTTAGCAAACCCGACGCTTATGGTCGGTGCTCATGTAGAAATTGTCCTTATCGATATACATGCGGCGTTCCGCTTCTTTCATCGCGTCCTCCACGGAAGTCGTATCTTTGGGTCGGTCGATGAAATAGGCTCCGACAGCGGCGGAATAAATCGTTTTATTGAGCTGTTGGCGGATGGAAGCGACGGTCTGCTCTAACTGAGCTTCCTTCCCTTCGAACATCATGATAAGGAATTCGTCTCCGCTGAGGCGATAGACGCACATGGAAGAATTATCGGCGCTGCTTTCGAGGATGCGGGCGATGGAATATAAGGCCGCATCGCCAGAGGCATGGCCTTCGTTATCGTTTATCCATTTCAACTCGTTCATATCAATCTGGACAACCCCGTTGATCAAAGAATGATAACGCGAGATGTCCTCATAATACGTCCGACGGTCATAAAGGTTGGTCAGGGGGTCCCTCGACGTATTCACCGAGACGATAAAGACATAGTTGATGAGGGCGCAAATCTCGCAGACGATATTGAGCAAATCGCTCCGCCTGACCAAGACCTCGGTCAGGACGGTGACGAAGATAATCCCGACGCATAAAACCAAAACGAGGCCATCTTTGCGATGCTTTCCTTGAAATCTCAGCGTAGAGACATAAATCAAAACGCCGAGGAAAAAGAGCGAAATCGCATGGGAGAAGAAGTTCAAAGGGCCGCCGCGGATAAACGAGGCCGTGCCATTGGGATTCGCCTGATAGTAGAACACCGCCGTCGAGACACCCGGCACGCCGAAGAATAGCGGCAGCAAATAAACCACGAAGTTCGCGGCAAGGGGCGCGATGTTCAATATATAAAACAGGCGCCCTCTTTTATAGTCCATGTTCGCCAGCAAGACGAAGACGTAAAGCAGAATCGGCCGAAGGACATAGCCTAGCGACGTGAAAACCGTCCCCAAAACGACAAGCCCGTTACGTTGAGACACCTTTTCGGTTTCGACGACGATCGATAAGGCGAGCACAATCGCGGTGAAGACGATGAATAAAATGCTCTCCTTTCGGCGGATCCTCATATTCCTTATGGCGATGAAAAGCATCACCGCGCAGACGGAGAACAATGGGATGTTTGAAGAGAGATAATGCACAATATCCATCAAAAGAAAATATTAGCACGTCCGAATGTCTGGAAAAGACATTTGCGATCATTGAAACGCGATTGTTCTTTATAAAGAAAGCCCCGTCTCCCTAGTTTGGGATGCACGGGGCTTGTTTGCCAGTTTGGTGCGGGCGAGAGGACTCGAACCTCCACGGTTGCCCAATAGATCCTAAGTCTATCGCGTCTGCCATTCCGCCACGCCCGCAAGTGCCTTCTTGGGAAAGCCCTGCCATTTTACTCTCTCGTGGCCCTAGAGAAAACAACATTTTTCCTAAGCCCTGCCCTGCATGACGCTTTATACGTTTGAGTAAAAGCGGCGAGCGTTCTCTTCGCCAATCAAGGAGCGCATCACGTCGACGAACTCTTCTTTGCTGACGGGGTCACCGGCGCAAAGCAAGAAATAGCGAACGCCGAACTCCGTGACGACGTCGCCCGTAGGAAAGAAGCCGTTCCGCGCATAGAAGCGGAGCCGTCTTTCTCGTAGCGCGTTATCGGGGTATTCCTCGCCTGTTTCCTCCGCGAGCAAGAACAGGCGTCGATTTGGATAACGCAGCTTCAGATCGCTGAGAATGCGCGTCCCAAATCCTTCGCCACGGCACTTCTCCTCGATGGCGAGAAAGAAAACATAAACGAGGTCTTGATGGACGATTAAGTCGACCAGGCCGATGTACTTCTCCTCTTCATAAACGCCGAAGAACGTGTCGTGGTTCCACGAGAGCATCATGGAGAAAGGCGGGCGCTCTTCCTCGGGAAAGGCCGATTCGAAAAGATATTTCGTTCTTTGGACATCATCGCCCTGCTCGGCGATGGGGACATAGCGTAAAGACATGAGGATAGGATAGTGAATCCGGAGGAAAAAGAAAACGCCTTCTTCGGCGAACCTACGTAAGGCGTTTCTTTAGTTATAGATGCAGTCGCCTGTATTCGCGTATTCAAACGCATTGATTTCCAGTCCTTCGACCAACTCGTCCGCGAGACGGTCCAAGGCATTGTCTTCGTCATAGTTGCGCTCAGCCAACTCATCGTATTCACGTTTATTCATGTCTTGCTCCTTTCCCCTCGAATTGAGGACCGATAACTATAGGAGCAAAAAATCTAGATGCAAGTCAGGGGGCTTTGAAAGCGCTTACTCTGATTTCTTTCTTTTCTTAAGTTCGGCTAGGCGCGGGCTTCTGCCCTGCTTCTTCAGCCGTTCGTAGTTCTGGATCAACGCCTTTTCATAGGCGGAGTTTGGATGAGGCTTATAGAACTGCATATGCGCGAATTCATCCGGGAGGTATTGGATATGCTCCCAAAGGTCTGGACGATCATAAGGATACTTGTCTTCTTCCTTCAGGCTTACGGGCGTGAGCTTGAGGTAATCCTGGACGCGGAA
>JAFSVB010000186.1 GCA_017450325.1 Bacilli bacterium
CCAAAGAAGACGCGGATTATGATGTTGTGGTTTCCGTGGAAAGGCTCATCCTATTGCCTTTGAAGGAGATCTCCTTTGAGAAGAGGTATCGCCTCGTCTCGGTCGCGTTTGCGTCAGGGCCTAAAGCATACGATTACCTCTGCTCTTTTGATGCGAAGCCTGATGATCAAGTGGTGGCCGCAATGAATGGAAAACATAGGCTTGTTCAAGTGAGAAAAGTTACGACTGTCTTTGAGGATGAGCTTCCTTTGCCGTTAGCGAAAATGTCTTGGGTGGAGAAACCTGATTAAACGCGCGAAGAATTGCCCTTTAACTGCGCAGCCCTTTCCTAAATACAATCGGATACGAGTTTTCGCATAGGAGTTTAGGAGACAAAAAGAGTTCGATTTGGCGAAAATATTGAAACTATCACGTTATAATGACGAAGCATTTATTCACCCTTGTAAGCACTTTGGCGTTGTGTAAGAATTAATCGTACATATTTCGGCAAACCCGGAGGAATCCGGCGACGCAAAGCTAGAGGGCCCAGACAGGGCAGCCAGTTGCACCCACCTCCTTACGGTTGCGTTTTTTGCGGAAATTTGTCAGAGAGTACGCATGAACGAGCAAGAGAAGAAAAAAAGATTTCGCTTCCCCATTCGTGTGAAAACCACGTTGGGCGTTTTTATTGCCATGATTATCCTTGTGGAAGTGGCCATGGTTTTCTTCAGCACGGTCTCCTCAAGCTCAAATCAGCAGACTTATAAAAATACGGCGGACCATCTTTCCGCGACGATATCGCAAGTCGTCGACGGGGCGAAGGTCGCCGAACTCAAAAACGAGGTGAAGGCCATCGTCGACGCCTCGGAAGACAAACCCTTATCCGACGAGATGGGGACCGAGCGTTGGAACACGTATATCGCCCAATTTGATCACATCCAACAGGAACCGCTTTTCATCGAGCTCCGCGATGCGCTTCGCGGCATCGTCGACGTCAATGGCCCGGAAGTCGATTGCGCTTATTTCTGCTATATCGATAACGTCAATCGTTTCTTCGTTTATATCGTGGATAGCGCCCCCGAGGAAGACGCTTGCCCGCCAGGAACGCTCGATCCGATTTACGAGGTGAACTACGGCGTCCTAAAGGACCCTTCCATCGGCTTTCCAGCCTACATCACCAATACGCCTGAGTATGGCTGGCTCGTCACCTCCGGCGCCCCCGTTTATCACAATGGGGAAGTGGTGGCTTATGCTACGGTGGATATATCCATGCAAGCCATCCGTTCGAAGCAAAAGGACAATATCATCCGTCTCTTCGTCTACATGGTCGCCAGCGGCCTCGTTACCGCGATCATCATCTTGGTCTTGATCCATTTTGGCGCCGTTGCCCCGCTAAAGAAACTGACGGACGTCGCGAACTCCTACGATATCATGGATGCCCAAAAGACCCACGAGACATTCCAGAAGCTCTCCGTGACCACGCATGACGAGTTCTATGACCTCGCCGAGTCCATGAAGAAGATGGAGTCCGATGTCCACGAGAAGATCCAAGCCCTCGTGCACATGAACCAGGAACTTGCGAATTCGCAGCAAGAGACCCGTAAGATGGCGGAGCTCGCGAGCAAAGACGGTCTCACTGGCGTTCGCAACAAGGTCGCCTTCGACATAGAGGCATCGCAAATCAATGAAGCGATCCTAGAAGGAGAACTCATCCAGTTTGGCATCGCGATGATCGACTTGAATGATTTGAAAGTCATCAATGATCGCTATGGCCATGGAAACGGCGACGTCGCGTTGATCAAACTTTCGGATATCATCTGCACAACGTTCATGCATTCGCCTGTGTTCCGCGTGGGCGGAGACGAATTCGTCGTCATCCTGCGCGGCGCCGATTTCCGCAACGCCGCCAAGCTCATCAATGAGTTCAACCAGGAGATCGAAGCCATCGCCGAAGACGATGAGCTCCTACCCGCCGAGAAGACTTCCGCCGCCATTGGCTTTGCTTCCTTCGACCCTGCGGCGGATCACAGCGTCGAAGATGTCCTCAAGCGCGCCGACGAGCTGATGTATAAGAAAAAGCGGGCGATGAAACAAGCGGGAACGCCCGCAGCAGAATAAGCGGTTTGACTTTGGGTAAATCCCGAAAATCCATCGCAAAAACCAATTCATTTCGTAAAGGAAAGGCCATCCAGGAGGACTGAGATGGCCTTTTAAGGAGGGAGGATTACTCTTCGATCTTATTGTCGCGGATGACGCGCTCTTTCAAGGATTCGGGGACTTCTTCGTAACGGTAGAATTCACGATTGAAGAAGCCGCTCGCCTGGGTGATGGACTTCAACTGGGTCGTGTAGTCGATGACCTCGGCCTCTGGAATGAGAACTTCGATTTCCTGGTTGCCGAAATCTTTTTCCTCGATGTTCTGAACGCGTGCCCTGCGGGTATTGAGGTCCGACAGGACGCTGCCGGTAAAGCGAGACTCGACGTTGACGCGTAAGCGCAGGATCGGTTCGAGGATGATGGGCTTGCACTTCGGATAGGCATCCTTGAAGGCGAGGATGGCGGCCATGCGGAACGCCTGCTCGTTCGAATCGACGGGGTGGTATTTACCATCGATGAGAACACCCTTGACGCCGATGACGGGGAAGCCTGCCAGAGGTCCTTTCGTCAGGGCCTCGAAGAAGCCTTTCTCGACGGCGGGGAAGTAGTTTTTCGGAACGGCTCCGCCGAAGACGTCTTCTTCAAAGACGCTCTCTTCCGCGGGTTCGAAACGCATCTTGACGACGCCATAGAATCCGCTTCCGCCGGATTGCTTGACGTAACGTCCATCGCCTTCCGCGGTGCCCTTGATGGATTCACGGTAGACGATCTTCATCCGTTCGGTGTCGACGGAGATCTTGTAGATGGTTTTTAGTTTGTCGATGACGAAGTCGAGATGGGTATCGCTGACGCCGCCAAGGAGCAACTGCTTGGTCTCGTTGTTGCGCTTGACTTCAAGGCAAGGATCTTCAAGCTGAATCTTCGCGAGGGCGGGAACGAGTTTGCCTTCGGTGTTCTTGTCGGTAACGATCGCTTTGAAGATGACGGCGGTCGGATACTTGACGGGCTTGAACACGGTGATGGCCTTGGGAGAGCAGAGGGTGTCTCCGTACTTAATGCCTTCCATGCGGGTGATTGCGCCGATATCGCCAGCGTGCAATTCCTCGACGGGATCGAGGCGCTTGCCGGTCATCACGAAGAGGGAAGAGAGCTTCTGAACGTCTTTGCCGACGAGAACGGAATCGCCGACATGAAGGATGCCCGAGCAGACCTTAAGGATATTGATGACGCCAGAGTAGGGGTCCACGATGGTCTTGAAGACGTATGCGGAGAAGGGCTCATCGTCGGATGTCGGACGGATAATCTCGTTGCCGTTTTCGTCCTGGGCCTCGAGCGGCTTTAAATCCGCCGGGTTTGGGAGATAGTCGATGAACATGTTGAGCAAAGTCTGAACGCCGATATTCTTGGTCGCAGAACCAACGATAACCGGGGTGAGATCACCTGCGATGACGCTCTTCTTGAGGGCGCTGCGGATTTCTTCCTGGGTGAATTCTTCGCCATTGAAGAATTTCTCGAGGAGCTCGTCGTTGACTTTGGCGACTTCTTCGACGATGGTGTTGTGAAGCTCGAGGATCTTGGCGCGCTTATCGGGGTAGATTTCAGCTTCGACGCACTCTTTGCCGTTATAGATGTGGGCCTTGAGGTCGACGGCATTGGCAAAGCCATCGAACTTGTCTTCGTGGCCGAGCGGGTAGCAGAAGGAGATGACGCTGCTGCCGAACTTCTCGCGGATATCTTCAAGAAGCGCCTCGAAGTCGATGCCTTCTTTATCCATCTTATTGATATAGATAAAGGTGGGAATGCCCTTCTTGCGGAGTTGCTTCCAGTGCTTCATGGTGCCGACTTGGACGCCGACGGAGGCATCGATCACGAGGACCGCACCCTTGATGACGCCGGTGACGCCGATGGTTTCAGAGATGAAGTCATCGTTGCCCGGAATGTCGATGATATTGATTTTGTGGTCGTCGAGGTAAAGAGGGATGATGGCCGCTTGGGTAGAGCTGCCGCGCTTTTGTTCGGAAGCGCTGTAGTCGCTGATGGTGTTTTTCTTTTCGACTTCGCCTTTTTCGGGAATGGCCTTAGTGACGAGGGCCATGGACTCGACAAGACTGGTCTTGCCGCAGCCCTGGTGGCCCAAGACGGCTACATTACGAATGTGGCTGGCATCATAAATAGGCATGTTGGTTCAATCTCCTTAATCAGACTCTGAAGTATTTCGAATAGCGGCCCTTAGTGATGAGCTGGATGTGTCCTTCCTTGAGGAGCTTCGCAAGCGCTTTTTCGATGGTCGCCTTGCTCGTGGCGTAGAGGATGCGCAAGACCATGGTCTTTGAGATGGCGGTAGCGCTGTCGTTGATGGTCTTAAGGACCTTTTCCTCGCAGGTCGCGTCGAGATTGTTGATCTCCATGATGTAGTCGAGCTTGCGATAAGCCTCGAGGATTCTCTTAAGGATGAATGCGACGAACGCTTCGTAGTTGGTCGCGTCTTCATTCCATCCAGCGGAGCCGCTTTCGAAGGCGTCGATGTACTCGCCAAGGTGCTGCCTCATGAGATAGGCGATCGCGAAGTAATCATCGATTTCGTAGCCGTATTTCTTTAGCAGGAAGTGAAGGAGAAGACGGCTGACGCGCCCATTGCCGTGGTTGAACGGGTGGATGCACATGAAGTCGAGCATGAAGGCGGCGATGAGGACGAGCTTATTGCATTCTTCGTCCTTGGCGCATTCGTTGAACTGATAGACGAGACTATCGAGCAGATTGGCGACGTCTTCGGGAGGAGCGGAGACAAAGATGGTGCGGAAGCTGCCATCGGGCATCGCTTCCTGGATGTAATTCTGGCTGTCTTTGAAACGGCCGCCGAAATCAGGGTTGTAGTCCTTATAGATGTAGTAGTGGAGATCGCCGATGAACTTAAGGTCCAAGGTCTGGTATTTGTAGACTTCCTGGATCAGATCCAAAGCGTTGAGATAGCCCACGAACATATGCTCTTGGAGCGTCTCGGGCTGGCTGGTGCGGCGGAAGAGCGGTTTCTCACGCTCCTCGGCGACGTAGATGTTGCCGATGGCGTTGCTCGCGACGGCGCCACTGCGACGGGCGATGTCGACTAAAACATCCGCCTTCTTCATGGCGGACGCGGCTGCAGTTTTCCCCTTGTAGAACTCAATGCTGTTGAGTAAGGAAACAATGCCAGGGGTGTTTAAAGAAAGCACTGCTCCTTTAAGGTCGAACATTTTCATTGGTTTTTACCTCGTGAGGATATTATGTACCCTTTTAAAAATTTGTCACTAATTAAGTAGAAAACTTTGAAAAATAATGAAATGGAAATATTTTGGCAAATTGTTAGCGCTTACAATTGAAATGGACAAAAAACGCCAATGAAGTTCGCGCCCCTTGTGCGGAGAGTGCGTACCTACGAAAAAAGAAAACAAAGAAGATACGGTTTCTTCCATCCTCGCGCGGTTGTATGATGAATGCGTTACGAGGTCATGGCTATGGACATCATACTGGAACAAAATGGGACGGAACTGACGATTCGCTTAAAGGGAAGGCTCGACAACAGCACGTCTCCGCAGCTAAGCGAAACCGTCGCGTCTTCCCTTTCGGGCATCACCTCGCTCATCTTCGACTTCACCGACCTCGCCTATGTCTCATCCGCGGGTTTGCGCGTTTTGCTCACTGCTCAGAAAACCATGAAAAAGCAGGGGAAGATGGTCGTCCGGCACCCCAACGAAGACGTCATTGATATCTTTGAGATCACCGGATTCAACAATATTCTCACGATTGAAAAATAAGCTTCCTCCATCGTCGGGTTTTGCGATTATCTTCGTAAAAGCGCGGCGATTTTCATTTTATCCATATCCTTCTTTCACAAAAAACACGA
>JAFSVB010000187.1 GCA_017450325.1 Bacilli bacterium
GAATTCGCCAATATGGCGGTAGAGTTCGCTCATGAAGGCTTGGCAAAACGCCATGACCTCGCGGTCGCTTTTGCCCGTGGGATCGAAGTCGGAGCCGCCTTTTCCTCCGCCGATGGGAAGGCCCGTCAGGGAGTTCTTGAGGACTTGCTCGAGTCCGAGGAACTTCAGGATGCTCAAATTGACGCTAGGATGGAAACGAAGGCCGCCCTTATAGGCGCCGATCGCGGAATTGAACTGGACGCGGTATCCATGGTTGACCTGCACTTCTCCTTTGTCATCCACCCAGCTAACGCGGAAGCAGATGATGCGCTCCGGTTCGACAAAGCGCTCGAAAAGCTTGGCTTTCTCATACTCTGGATGCGCATCGGCGACCGGGGAAAGGGTGGAAAGGATTTCCTTTGCCGCTTGCAGATATTCTTTCTGTTCAGGGTAGGAAGCGACGAGTTTGTCATAGACGCGTTGTACATAATCGTTCATGGATATAGCCTCCAAAATCAACGGGATTAAGTGTAAAAGCGCGCGGAAGGATTGCAACAAAAAACTTAGCCTTCGCCGTCATAGCGTTCCAGCGCGAGTGAACAAGCGCGGGCTAAAACCCTTCGTTGAGCAAAGGGACAATTGCAGATTGAAGAAACGATAACGTTCGTATCCAATACGGCGTAATAAGTCACTTGCGGTTCTTCCTTTCGGCGCGCGCAAGAGCAATCTCGGCATTTATTTCTTCCAACGTCATCTCTGAATTGCCGTTTTCCGCGGAGATTTTCTGCATCTCCCTCACCGCTTGAATAGCATCTGTTGCAGAGTAAGCATCCTCTGAAAGAACCATTGGAAATGGTATCCCGTTGCAATATACGGTCCTTTTCAAGAACATCCTCATCGCGGAGGAAAAATCGAGACCGAGTTTCTCAAACACAGCGGATGCGTCTTCTTTTAATTTATCGTCTACCCTAAATTGAACAACAGCCATAGTTCTTCCTCTGTATTTCAATTGTAATACATCCTCATTCATTTGAATACTAGAGAAAAACAGTGATGCTTTTAATGTATCCTGGTTTTATTTCAACTCCACCGCTAAAAATTCCTGAAACCGCGGGGTTGGATTTGCGAAGGCTTCGAGCGTCGGAGCGAGCATGTCTACCTTTCCTTTATATAAGAAGAGAATTCGCGAGGCGATTTTGCGGGCGAACTCCAATTGGTGGGTGACGAGAATCATCGTCGCCCCTTCTTGCCGCAAGGAAGCCATGACGTTGCACACCTCGGCCACCATCATGGGGTCGAGGGCGCTGGTAGGCTCATCAAAGAGCAGGATCTTTGGGTCCATGCAAAGGCTGCGCGCGATGGCGACGCGCTGCTTTTGCCCTCCGGAAAGCTCGTGGGGGAAGGCATTTGCTTTCTCCAATAGTCCTACGCGAGAGAGCTGCTTCCTGGCGATTTCCTCCGCGAGGGCTTTCTCGCGGTGAAGGACTTTGCGCTGGGCGATGACGCAGTTCTTGAGGACGCTCATGTTCGCGAAGAGATTGAACTGTTGAAATACCATCGTCATCTTGGAACGCACGAGATTCTCATTGACGCCTGGGGCGAGGATGCTCTTGCCTTCGAAAACGATATCCCCTGTGTCTGGTCTGGTGAGCAAGTTCACGCAACGAAGCGCCGTCGACTTGCCCGAGCCGGAGTTGCCTAAGATACAAAGGCACTCTCCCTCTTCAAGGGAAAAGCTCACATCGTCGAGGATCAACTCCCCATCGAAGGACTTCCGTAGATTTAATACATCGAGAATGCTCATGATGCTGCCCTCGCTTGATGTCTGAACCGGAAGAGCTTCTTCCCTTCCAGATGCACGCCGACGACCTTGAGGACCAAGTTGGAGAACAAGGTCAAGATGAGATAGATCACCGCGATGATGAGATAGGAAGCCATGAAGGCATAGGTCTCATTCGCGGCCATATAGGCTTCGAAATAAAGCTCCGCCACGCCGATGACATTGAGGACGCTGGAATCCTTGATGTTGACGATCCACTCATTTCCGATCGTGGGGATGGCGTTACGAAGCGCCTGCGGAAGGATGATGGACCAGAAGGTCTGCGTGCTGGTTAGTCCCAGGGAACGCGCCCCTTCTTCTTGCCCCACATCCACGCCACGAAGCCCTGAAAGCACCACTTCGCCCATATAGGCGGTCGTGTTGAGGGTGATGACGATCAAACCCGCGACCATCCAGCCATTGAAGACATCGATGCCAGGCAGGACGTTGTTCCAGTTCACCCCAAGGGCCATGCAACCGTATTTGAAGAGGATGGCCTGCACCATCATCGGGGTGCCACGGATGACTGCGCTATAGGAAATTGAGAGGGTTTTTACAACGATTTTCCACGTTTTTTGATACCACGGGTCCGTTTTGTCAATGCGCAGTCTCTTCCCTAAGGCAAGGAAGATGCCGAGCAATAGCCCTACGCCCGTCCCGATTACGGATAGGAGCAAGGTGCCCGCGATCCCTAAAAAGAATTCGCGGGCATAGCTTCCAAAAAGACGGGCGAAATCTTCGCCGAGGTTCATTCGATGCCGGCGGAACGGGTGATCGCCGCCTCCATCCAGCTAAGCCTCGTCTCCGCGTTAATCTTGCCAAGGGCTTTGTTGACGCTCTCCACCAAAGCGGTGTCTTCTTTTCTCGCTCCGATGGAAACGCCTAACTCGGCTTGGCTTTCGCCTAAAATCGCCTGGTCGATATGGACGACGCCGAGGTCGCTGAATTGGCTCGTCAAAGAGCGGGCGACGGGGAGTTCAGCCGTCATGGCAAAGGCAGAGCCGGTGCGAACGTCCTGAGCGGCAAGAGCGAAGGTGGATACCGGGGTAACGTGCTTCGCGCCATATTCTTCCGCGAAGATATCGATGACGTCATCGGTGACGGTCGCGGATTGCGAGACGATGTTGTTGCCATCGACCAAAGCGCCGAATTGCTCTTCGTTCAAGGTACCAGGATTAGCATCGGCCACATCTTTTTTGGTGATGAGGACGAGTTCGGAGCGGTAATACTCTTCCGTGAAGGAAATCTGCTGGCGGCGTTCCTCCGTATCGGTCATGCCCGCGATGATTAAGTCGATGGAATTCATCTTCAGGTCCGTGATGAGCGCTTCCCAGGGAACCTGGACGATTTGAACCGTCTTCCCAAGTTCCGCCCCAATGCTGCGGGCGACTTGGATGTCATAGCCATCCGCGAAAGAACCGGGATGGTTCTGGATGGGGAGGGTGAAGGACGACTCTTCCTTCACCGACCAATTGAATGGCACATAGGCGCATTCAAGTCCGATGCGGACGACATCGGACGAAGAGCCGTTATTGTCACAGCTCGCCAAAGCGGCGAGTCCAAGCAACAACGACGTACCGAACAATAGACCTTTTTTCATGAAAAATACCTCCTGATGGTCTTGACCGGCATGACGTTCTATCAATGCGGTCCCATCGAGAGGGTTTCCCATCAATAGCGCCAACCTAGGCCTTTTCGCCTAGGAGAGTACGAAGGGTATTTCCCTACGTCCCAGCTCGACTTCCCCTTCGCAGGAGGAAGAAGGCTTCGGCGCTCTTGCCTTTCGCGCTCGGCCCAATCGCGTGATGGCCGAGGCTACTCTTCTGTAGCGCTCCTCTATTCGATCGGCAAGAATGATAAGCCGTAAAATCCGTTTGTAAAGCGAAAAGCGTTTTCATTGGCGTCTTTCGTATAAAACGAAAAAGAAGAGGGGCATGGAGCCGATTTCCGCATTCCCATTCATGCAACTCCCCTTATAATGGAAGCGAAAGGATTCCCTTATGAAACGTAGTCCCATCGCCCTTGGCTGTTCGTCGTCGACATTTAGCAAAGGAGGCGACGTCACCGCGCTTTTGGACGCGTGCTTCGCCTCAGGCGTCAACGTTTTAGACACCGCCCGCGGATATGGACGTTCCGAGGAAGTGCTCGGCCGTTATCTAAAAGATAAACCTCGGGATAGCTACTACCTCATTACCAAAGGCTGCCTCCCCTACCCCTTCTCCAGACTAAAGCCGCGTTGCCTGAAGAAAGACCTCGAAAAAAGCCTTTTGACTCTCGATTTGGATTACATTGATTGCTACTTGCTGCATCGTGATGATAAACGGGCGGATCTCGTCACTATTCTCTCGATGCTCAACGATGCGAGAAAAGAAGGCAAAATCCGTAGTTATGGCGTCTCAAACTGGACGGCGAAGCGCATCCAAGAGGCCAATGAGATTTGCAATAGCCATGGCTTCGCCCCCATCGAGGCGGTCAGCAACAATTTCACTTTGCTCCCTTGGGCAAGAGACCCCTGGGGTGGCGGAGATGGCTGCGTAAGCCTTACGGGCAACGAGGCGGAGCTCGCTTATTTAAAAGAGCGCAATATCCCGCTTTATGCCTACTCCCCTTTGGCGCGCGGCTTCCTGACGGGAAGGGTGAATAGCAAAGATCCCGCGACTTATAAGAACGCCGATGGCGCATCGCGTCGAGCCTATTTAAGCGACGCGAACCTCGCACGGCTTTCCCGCATTGAGGAAATCGCCGCTTCTTTATCGTTAAGCGTCGCGGACTTGACCTTAGCCTATCTTTGTCACCTCGATGTAGATGTCGTCCCCGTCATCGGCACTTTATCACCAAAGCGCATCGTATCGAATATGGAAGCAGCCCAAAAAGAACTGCCATCCGAAGTCATGGACGAGTTAAGAAAACTGTCGCTTTAATATCGTTTTCCCCGCAAAAACCCCTTAAATTTTTAAAGATGTATCCGTCGAAGGTATCCGTTTTATGCACGCGTACTTGCGCACATTCCTTTTGAGACTAGAATTAGGAAAACATAGAAAGGATCTCTATATGGACCGTCTTTTTAAGAAACTTGCAAAAATCGACCATTTCATCGCCATGGGTTTGGTCGGAGCGTGGGCTTTGCTTTCGCTCGTTTTAACGGCGATGAACATCGGTGGTAACGCGGAGGATATCCTCAACGGCCTTTTCTCCATCCTGATGATTCTCGTCCTCGCCGGAGGCTTCATCGTCGCCGTCATCACCAAGAAGGATTTGCCCGCGAAAGCCTTCGCTGCCATCCTTCTGGTTTACTCCGCCCTTGGGATAATGTTCAATCCCATCCTCTTCCCCTTCGCGGAAGGCTTTATCGCTTACAACATCTTCCGCATTTTTGCGGTGCTGGCGTTATGCTTTGCTTTCGCGATGCTCGTCCTCAGCTGGTTTGAGGTAAAGATTGAAAAGAAGGTCTACCAATTCGGACACCTCGCCGTTTTCGGCTATTGCGCGGCCGAAATCGTCGCCGCGACCGTCTTGCTCATCCTTGCCATTGTCTATGGCGCGCAGGGTGCGCAAGTCGCCACGATCGTCCTGCAGGCCATCCTCTTCTTTATCAGCGCTCCGATGGTCGCCATCCTCTACTTCTATCTCATCTGCCACGATAAAGTAGCCGCTTTGCCCGATGATGAGCCAAAGGCAGAAGAACCCGAAGAGGAAGAGCCCAAAGAGGAAGAGCCCGCTGAAGAGCCTAATGTCGTGGAGCCTACCGAAGAGTCAAAGAACGAAGAAGCTCCTGTCGAAGAACAGGCAGTCGTAGAAGAAAACGCGCCTGCCGAGGAGCCGAATACCGAAGAACCTAAAGCCGAATAAATAGCAAGAACAGTTAGGGATTAGGAAAAACCCAATCCGTATAAAGTGGAAGTAACCGGAATTGGTGAAAATACCTTGCATTTAACGAACAGCCAATAAAAACGGGCATTGCGCGAAGAAACGCTTTGCCCTTTAGTTATCTTAATAGTCCGGCGAAGAACAGCCTACTCGGCGTCGCGGTATCTCTCCAGGATCGCATCGAGCTCGGAGTCCTCCACGCCAAGGGTAACGCGCGCGGCGTCGCGGGTGATGAAGCCTTTGCAAAGCAACGAGGCAACGGCTCGCTCGGCGCCCTCCTCGCGGCCTTCCTCGCGGCCCTCCTCCACGCCCTTGCGGTGGGCGTCCTCGATGCTCTTGTGGTAACGCTCCTGCCTCTCGAGGCTCATGTTGTCAAGGAGCCATTGGATGTTGTCCTGTTCCATGGCCA
>JAFSVB010000188.1 GCA_017450325.1 Bacilli bacterium
CTCTTCCGATCTGCGGCGACCAACCGGTGTATTCCTTCCTCGTCGGCATCGAATAACGACATTACAAAACGAGGCTGTTGCAAAGCAAATGATGGATGCGACGGCCTCTTTTTGATTTCTTTCCCGCGCTTAAATCAGTTGCGGAAAGGAAGGGCGACCTTATAATATGGGCCAATCCGGCGCTTATGCGCTTGATGAAAGAAAGGACCTTTATGAAAAAACCTACTCTGACGCTTCTATGTTTCGGCGCGCTCTTCCTCGCTTCCTGCGGCGGAGGGTCCTCGTCGCAATCGAGGAGCCTTCCATCCTCGGATGCTAGCTCCAGCATCAGTTCCTCCGCCGCCATATCCTCCTTCCCCGAAGTGAGCGATTCCCCCGTTGCCTCTGGCGACTATTTAAAAGGCTCGACCGTCTATCGCTTGGACAAAGAGAACAAGAAACTGAAGATCATCGATTTCGAAGGCGATTACGCCAAATACAAGAGCGACCAAGGGACGCTTGTCAACGAATATACCGTCAAGTTCGTGCAAATCGACGAAAACGCGGTGGTCTATTACGAAGTGGGCAACGGCTTCTATTATTTGGTGCAAGAGGGCAAATCCGTGAAGCTCGTCCATGTGGAGTCCGGCTCCATCAGGAGCACCTCCATCGCCAAATTCCCCACCTTGCTCGCCCCGACCTACGGAAACTATGTCTCCACCGAGGCCTTCACCCAAAACAAACTCAGCGAAAGCGGCGAGCGTTTGTCCGATGATTCGGGCAACCCCATCAAAGAGACGTTCTACCTCTTCCTTGAACTGAGCGAAACCTCGGCCAAGCTGTTCGTGGGTGGAGACAACCAGACCCACCGCGAGCAACCGCTCCATTTCATCGAGAATTACACGTTGCGTTATAATGCGGGCGGCACCTGCATCCAGATTCCCCACCAAAACGGCGAATTCAAGTGCACGTTGAACATCATGCCCGATAACCAAATCGATTTTAATAACGCGTGGGAAAAAGACGGCGACTATTCCGCCGCTGGCACCTTCGTGCTTGCTTCCTCCGACTAATCTCAATAGATGAACAAAGGGCTGCTTCAGCGGCCTTTTTTCGTTAGAAGTCTTGCAGGTAGATATCGATTTCAATTAAGGGAACGCTCACCGTATGAGAGACGCTTTTGACACTCGCGAAAAGCATCTTCCCCGCCTCCATAAGCCGGGCGAAGATCGCGGCGTCGCCTTCGGGGACATAGCCGACAAGTTGTTCACTTTCGTCGAGGATAACGATTTGGTATTCTTCATATTTGCTTTGCTGGTGAGAGAAATTTAACCTCATCCCGACTTGAAGGTGACGAAGCGCCGTCTTATCAGGCAATTTGTAGGTGTCGGCGATCTTGGTGGTGAAGAGCAAGATATCGCGCGACATGGGCTTCAAATATTCCTCCATCGAAGCGGGGCTTTTTAAGACGGGCGCGTTGATTTTAACGATATTGGACATGGTTTAAGCCTCACTTGTCGTGACGATGGGGAAACGCTGGAGTTCTTCGTTTAGTTTCGCCACGTAGTCTTGATAATCTTGGATTTGTTTGGCGAGTTCCTCGTGGAAATGCTCGGTGGCCTCTCTATCTTCAAGTAAGAAGCGGTAGGTGTAGGGCTCTTGCTGACGGATTTCCTCGAGCTGCTTTGTTAACGCCTCGATTTTCTCTTCGAGCCGCTCAATGTGGATATCGCCTTCGGAGGTGAGGAGCATGATGCGGTCATTGACTTCGCAAAGCGCCGGATAGTCGTTTCGTTTATACGCGTCGACCGCTTTGTTCCATAAGGCGAGGATCACCTCGTCTTGACTGTATTCGGGGTGAAGGTCGGGATGGACGCGATGGGCGAGGGCGAAATAGAGTTTACGGATTTGCCGTTGCTCTTCAAACCCGATGGTCCGGGTTTCATTACGCGCGTAGGCGTTATAGGCGACGAGGTCATCGAGCTTTTGTTGATAGGCGAGGATTTCCGCGTCGATGAGACGGTTTAGTTCGCCCGCGTAAATGGCTTCGTTACGGTAACGCTTCTTCACGCAGTAAGCGATTTTCTTTTTGAGCGTTACCGCTTCGACCTTCGCTTGGAAAAGTTCTTCCACCTGCGCCCCAAATTCGCGGTGGTATTCGAGTTCAAAATAGAAGCAATCCTTCTCTAGGGCTGCCTTTTGGTTGAGCAAGGTTTCGTATATGTCCCGTCGTTCGTCCATGGTTTATTCCACCGGTTGTAGCACGTAATAATCGTCGTAATCAATGACGTAGGTATGCTTGCCTTCAAACAAAGCGTTGGTCAAGAAGTCCTCGATGGACTTGTAGTAAGAGTCGCCGCAATGAACCCGTAACGCCCCTTCATCGATGAGCGATTCGATGCGATACGTCCTCGACCCATAATAAAGCATCACCGCTTTCGGGGAAGCCAAATAGGAGAAAAGGTCGAAGAAATCGAGGGTATTCGGGTCAAGTGGGATGAGTTGATAGAACAAGGTGATGAGGCGACGAGCCACGATGAAATTGCCCCAGAACGGGCTATAACGGATGCGCTGGGTGATGATGAGCTTGCCCCGTCGTAACATCGTGGTCGCGTCTTCTCCATGCCCTTCCTCGATGTAGATGCTCGCAAGGCGATGGGCGACTTCGGGGTAGGGGTCGAAGAGGTCCTGCGTGTCTTTGACTTTATCGAAGATCTCCAGGAGCATCGCCTTGTATTTGACGTCGTCTTTTTCGGTGCCATAGCCGTTATGGACCATGTCGGCGAGCTTCATGGCCGCCTCTAAGTCGCCTTCTTCTTTGGCTTTGGAGAAATAGAAAAACGCCTTTTCGTAATCAGGTTGCCGCACGCGGCCATAATAATAGATGAAGCCGAGTCCCGTCGCGGCATAGAATGCGTGATGGTCGAACGCCATCAAATAATATTTCTCGGCGAGGTCGTACTTCTTTAATCCGTAATAATGCCCGCCGAGACTGCACATCACGCGGCCATC
>JAFSVB010000189.1 GCA_017450325.1 Bacilli bacterium
AATCGCTGCCATCACCGCTGGTGGGCGGAGGTGTAAGCCATCCATAAATCCTATTTCGTTAATAACGACTTCGTGAACCGTTGCTTCCTTTGTGGCTATATTAGGCCGTGCAATAGGATGAAAACCGCTTGGAAGACGAATCGAGTAGAGCGGCGAGGGTTTAATCTCGCCCGCCCTCTCACATGACAAAGTAACTAGAACTCTTGCCCGGCCGTCTGGTCGGGCTTTTCGAAACGCGCTTGTCCCTCGCATATCCCATGGCGTTTTCCCAATCTGCTGCGTGAATCGCATTTCGGCAAAGGAGATCGCGCGCCATACGCAATAAATGCGAGCACAACGCGCGAAAAGCGGTTATCATATCCTTATGACATCGCGCTGCGTTCCCTTCGCTCTCGCTAATGATATATTCGAGATCGATCCTGCGTTCTATTCCGCCATTGGCGTTACCGCCGTCTTGGTGGATTTGGACAATACCCTCGATCCCTATTACATCAATGAGCCTACCGATCGGACCCTGGTGTGGAAGAAGAAGATGAAAGAAGCGGGCCTACGCATCGCCATTCTCTCCAACAATTCCGGCACGCGCGTGCATCGTTACGCCAAAGCGCTCGGCGTCGAATGCCGCTGCTTCATGAAAAAACCGTTCCCAGGGCCCCTTAAAAAGTTCCTGGAAGAGGAAAAGCTTGCTCCGGGGCAAGCCGTTCTCATCGGAGATCAAATCATGACCGACGTCAAGGCTGGAAACGGAGCGGGGGTACGGGTCATTCTCACCGAGCCCCTCGACCCCAAAGAGCCGCCCTGGACGAAGTTCAACCGCATCTTCGACCGACCCAAACGCAAAAAGATCAAAGAAAGACACCTCGCACCGAATTGGAAGGAGATTAAGCCATGAGTATCCTGAACATCGTTCGACGCTGCCACGATTGCGGCGCGATCCTTCAAGCCGACGACCCGAATGCCGAAGGCTACATCAGCCCTGAGGCGCTTAGCAATACCGGGGCGCGCGTCCTTTTCTGCAACAAATGCTTTGAGGAATCGCGCTATAACTTCGTTCCCCGTTCCCCGAAAGTCTCCGACGACTACCTATCGATGATGGAGGACGCGGAGGCTTCCGATGCCTTGATCGTCTATGTCATCGACCTTTTCTCCTTCGAGAACTCGTTCGTTCCTGCCATTACGAGCATCATCGAGAACCTGAATATCCTCATCGTCGCGAATAAGCGCGACCTTCTGCCGAAAGACTATGACGACGAAGCCCTCAAGGAATACGTGGCGCACCGTTTCCGCAACGCGCGCTTTAAAGTCACCCACGACGACGTCGTCCTGACGTCTTTGACCTCCATGAGCGACACCAGCGCCATCTTCGAGGAAATCGAGAAGCGCAGGATGCGCCACGACGTCTACGTCCTCGGAGCGGTCGGGGCTGGGAAGACGCAGCTCATCTCCTCGCTTCTGCATTCCTATAGCAACGAGTCCAACCGCGCGATCATCAGCGCCAATTACCCCGGCACCAGCCTGCGCGTCATGCAGGTGCCGCTTGATACCTCGACGTATCTCTATGAGACGCCGGGCATCTCCACCGATAACGCCATCTCCTCGAAGCTCGACCTCGCCGGCGCCCGCCTCGTCGTTCCCGACGAGCCGGTCAAAGCCCGCAACTTCATCATGGATAAGGGCGATGCCCTCGCTATCGGCGGCCTCGTCCGCTTCGAGCTCCGCGAAGGCTCCAAACAAGACGTGAAGGCGTATTTCGCTAGCGGCGTCACCATCGCCAAGGGTAGGGCGGTCCGCATCAATGAGACCTTCCTCCGCAAGGCGGAAGCGGGGGCCTATGTGCCTTCCTCCGCCGCGCTTACCTCCGCAAGCGACTTCGACGCCTTCGACCTCACCGTCGACGAGACCGGTTCCCGCGACATCGGCGTGGCTGGACTCGGCTGGATCTGCTTCCATGGCGCTGGACAGACCTGGCGCATCTATCTGCCGAAGAACGTCTCCCTCTACCATACCCGTTCCAAGATCAAGGACAAGGATCGTTAACGATGACTAAGACCCAGCCCAATAAACTCACGCCCAAACAGCGCGCGAAGCTCAAATCGCTCGCCAACCCCATCTCCCAGCGCTACCTGCTTGGGAAGCTCGAACCTGACGATGGATTCCTCGAGTCCGTCGACAAAGCCCTCGAGGCCAAGGAACTGATCAAGGTGGGGCTTTTGCCTTCCTGCGCGGCCACGCCCAAGGAAGTCGCCGCCATCCTCGAGGAGAAACTAAAGGCCCAGACCGTCCAGATCATCGGACGCGTCATCGTCTTGTACCGCCGCGCCGCGAAGAACCCGGTCATCGAGGTGGACTAGGAATGGAGTCGCTGATCATCTACGGCGGGTCTTTCGATCCGATTCATAACGGCCATCTGCGCATCGCCCGCGCCGCGAGCATGATGCTCAACGCCGACGTCGTCTTCGTCCCCGCAAAGACGCCGAGGTGGAAAACGCCTGAGGCCACCCCCAAGCAACGCCTGGAAATGCTGACCCTCGCCCTGAAGAAGGAAGGGTCTCCCTCTTTCTATATCGACCTTTTCGAGATGAAGTCCAAGGCCGACTTCAATTACTCCATCGATTTGGTCCGCCATATGGCCCTGACGCACAAAAACACCAAGCTCTACCTCCTCATTGGGGCGGACGAGGTGAATTCCTTCCCGAACTGGAAGGACGCCGAGGCCATCTGCAAGCTCGCCACGCCGCTATACGTGTCACGCCCAAACGTCACGATCGACGACTCCGTCTTGGCCAGATTCAAGATGCAGCGCCTTCCCTATGACGGCTCTGGCAGCGTCTCCTCGACCAAGGTGCGCACCCTCCAGGAACTTGATATCCCCATCTGCGTGCGCGATTACATCGAGCAGCAGGGGATTTACTACATGAGCAAGCTGCGGGGCCTGCTGTCCCATAGACGCCTGCTCCATAGCATCTCCGTGGCCAACCTCGCCAATGCCATCGCCGTGAAGAACAAACTCGAGGATGCCCGCAAGGCCTATCCCGCCGGATTGCTCCACGATATCGGCAAGGAACTCGACAAGGAATCCGTGACCCAGATCATGAACGAGCGTTACCCGGAATACGTTTCCTACCCGGAATGGACCCATCATCAGTTCACGGGCGCCTTCCTCGCCGAGACGATCTTCGGGATCAAGGATCCGGTCATCCTCGACGCAATATCCTGCCACGCGACGGGCAAGGCCCATATGTCCCCCTTGGCCAAGACCATCTACGCCACCGACAAGATCGAACCGCTAAGGGGATTCGATTCCCGCAAGCTCATCCAAGCCTGCCTAAAGAACTATTACGTCGGCTTCATGTCGGTCCTTGCGGCCAATAAGGAATATCTATCCTCAAAGGGATATGTGGTGGATAACCCCCTCACCAAACAATGCTTTGATTTGTATCTAGGAGAAGAAGAATGACGAATTCCGAAACCGAAGCCAAGAAGGAATTAGACTTATTGCTGAAGCGTCTTGGCGAGTCCAAGGCGGAAGAAGTGGTGCATATCGACGTCAGCGCCTCCTCGCCCTTCATGAGCTATGTCATCTTGGCCACGTGCAACAACACGCGCTTCCTCGGGGCGCTTCAAGGCGAACTGGAAGACTTCCTTTGGGAACATGACATCCCCGTCAGCGTGAAGGAAGGCGAACCGGATTCCGGTTGGGTCATCGTCCAGGGGCAGGAAGTACTCGTCCACTTGATGCTTCCTTCAAACCGCAGAGCGCTCGACTTAGAGACCTTGCTGGCCCAGATCAACAAGAAGAACAAAGCCTGAGCAGCAGGGAGAGAATCAAGGCGGGAATCCCGCCTTTTCATTTTGTTAAAGTATTGTCAATAAAAAAGAAAAACGCGGATTCGTTACCATCAATACGGAAGCGGTACGAATCCGCCTCCAATCTTGAATTTGAGTTCTTCGCTTCCTATAGGAGCGGTAGAAGAGGTGAAAACCCCTATTAAATTGACAAAATTTATTACATTTTTTCGACACCTTAAAAATCGGAGAATTTGCTTCAAAATATTAACTTCGCATAATGTCCATTATGTTAAGTAAAACGCTAAAAAGAAAGGTTTTATTGAGCAAAAACTGGTATTCATTTATATTTATATAATTATGAACACGCGTCCGCGACCCCTGGTTATTCACAGTGTGTGCAAATTCAAAAACTACTAAAATGACGCTAATGACGTTTTTTGTCTATTTTTGTGTGATGAACCATTCTTCAGCACGTTTAGACGTACGCAATGCGAGTTGATCCTCGCCGCAGGGTAAGTTCAAGGCGCTGCACAGCCATTTATCTTCTAATACGAATTCTTGTCAATTTATTCAACGTAAAAACCCTCGTGTCCCGTAAGGCTCACAAGGGTCTCTCCCTATATCCTTATTATATAGAGATTAGGCTTTGGGGTTACTGACCGACCCGATGAACATCGGCAAACCGTTTGGGTCGCGGATGACATAGACGAACGGTTGATCGAGCGTCACGCGTAAGCCTGTGGCCATCGGGGCGGCGCTTCCGGCGGCGAAGGCGGTTTGGAAATGAATGGACTGGGCTACGGTCCCGTCCTCATTAAATTGTATGCTATTTATTTGTTTGGAAGCCTCGAGCCCACTCACCTCGATTTGCCGGTCATGGAAATCGATTCCTTCCGACAAGACTCCTGCTCCCTGAACTCCGCCATAGAGTTTTCCTAATGCCGTCTTCTTTAACGCCCCCCTCAGGTCGACGACGCTTTTCGTCGCAAACCTTGGGACGTTGAATTCGATGACCGTCGCGTAGGCTCCCATGTGACGGCCATCACCCTGGTCGGTTTCCCGCGGCATGAAATAATAGGCACTAGGATCCTCGACGAGGAAATTCTTCCCCGCGAGCAAATCGTAGATTGAATCCTCTGCTTTCTTCGGCACGAGGTATTGGACCGTGTAGTCATGGGCGTAACGGTCATAGACCGAGAAATAGCCCTCGTATTCATAAGCCCCTTGATAGGATGGAATGCTTTTTGGCGTGGTCACGTATGTGGCGTAATTCGTATGCGTCATGAACGGAACGAGTTCTTCCTGGCCGTTTTCAAGGTGGAAGACTTTATTCGTGGTCCTTTCCTTTAGGAATGGCGTCCTCCAATGGCCGTTAAAATATAGGTATGTAATGCCAAGCAGCATAGAATCCTCGCTTAGGACATCGTCAAAGGCGGTTTCATTCACGGTCTGCTGCCCTACTTTTTCGTTGATCCAGTCGGCGAATTTGGCCCGGTCGTCCCGGAAAGATGCCTCAAAGGCCTCGACGTTACGTCCCGTAAGGAAATCCACATAGGATTGCTTCGGCGTATCGCGGTTATCCACATTGAAAAACATGCCATTATATAGCTGCGTCGACCCGAGGTCGTCGAGGTAGAAATTCGTGCGCAGCAACGGGCGATATCCCTGGTTCCTATATACTTGCTCCCCCATCGCTTCATCATAGATGGCCTTCGTCGATTCATCGGCCGCGCCGGAGAATAGATCATGGCTAATATAGGCCGTTAACGGAGAGATGACGGTATTGTTTTTAAGGGAGATCCCCTGCACGAGGCTATTGGAGAAATCCACGATGGCGTCGCGGTATTGGCTTGGGATTTCCTCGCGCTTGAACTCTTGCATGGGATATTCGATTTTGTTTAACGCCTTGAAATGTTCCGCCTCGATGGCTTTGGCTTCGCGGAGGGTCAGGCGGATGTTATCATAACGACTATGGTTCTCAACGCGGATGGAGGCGGCGAGGAAGAAGGCCCCGGGCACGCCGACGACGACGGTAAACGCGGCAGCCGCGGTGACGATCCATCCGACGCGGCGATGGTTCACATATCGCTTCATGCTCCCTTCCTTTTTTAGATGAATCCCTAGGCGCGAAGCAAAATGCACTTTATCGCAGCTCGTTTGGTGGGCTTGCGCGTAATGCTCTTTCATCATTTTCTTTAGGCTCATCGGAAATCCTCCTCCTTCAAGGCGAGGCGAAGCTTCTTCATCGCCCGGAAATAACGTCCGCGGCAGCTAGAAGCCGTCCCTCCCTGCATCGAGGCGATGACGGGGAAGGAAAGATCGAGACAATCGTGCCAGATGACGAGGTCGTAGTCCTGCTTGCTTAGCTCCTTGCGAATGGCTTGGAACAAAGCGTCGTCCCCCATGGGAACGATTTCTTGCCCCACGCTTTCCTCGTCCTCCATTTCCGCGATGCGGCCACGCTTTTTCGCCATGTCGATGGCGATATTCCGCGCGCAGACGCATAGATAGGAAAGGAAGGCTTTGCCATTGGGGAAGCGCTTGTTGCAGCTTAGGATTGCCTCGTAGGCTTCCATCGCGGCGTCCTCGGCGTCCTGATTATGGCGAAGGACGTCAAAGCAAAGCGAGTAGACGAGGCGGTACGTCTTTTCGTAGATGTAGTTCGCCCCGCCTTCCTTTTTCGCGAGGAATTGTTGGATTGCGTAATTCTCGATCTTCATGTTCGCTCCGTATATAGAAACGGGTTAAGGCTCCAAAACGTTCGCTTTTTTTATTTCATTAATATGATTTCTTTTCCGTTTCGGACGATGATGCCCTGCTTTTCTAAGGAACTAAGTAAGCGCGAGAGCGTCTCGCGGGTAAGAAAGAGCTCCTCGGCGAGGCGGGATATGGAAGGACAATGGACTTTGCATTTGTGCGCACGGAGATAGTAGTCCAGGCGTTCCTTCGCAGAAGGAAATGAGAGGATTTTCAACTGGAAATTCAGGCGTTTCCCAAACTCGCTTCCGACGCTTAAATAAGCCCCTAAAAAGCGCTGATTCCCCATCAGGGCCCCTACTAAGTCCTCCTTTTTCATCATGGCCACCGCCCCGTCGGAGGTCGCGATGACCGCCCCGCGATAAAAAGGCTCCTCGGCGAAGAGCAGGTTATTCCCAAACATCTCCCCAGGGCCGAGTTCGTTATAGATCACTTCCTTCCCCTGCATGGTATAGGAGGCGATTTTGACGGACCCGCGGAGGACGAAGCCTACCGCGAGGCAGCGGTCTCCCTCTTGAAAGAGGGTCTGCCCTTTTTTCAGGGGGATTTCGGCGCATTTGGCGCGCTCGATGGGAGACAAGAGGCTAAGAAGTTCCATAATGTGATTCAAATCACAGGTGATTATATCAAACTCGACTAGAATATCCACGCTTACGCAAAGGAAACCAATTTTATGAAATCGAACAAACTCATCCTCCTCGCCCTCTCGGGCATGCTCATCGCCTGTGGCCAGACCACTTCGAGCACCGCGTCTTCTGGTGCCGCGTCTTCTAGCGCCGCCTCCAGCGAAGCCCCTTATTCCTTGGATTTGAAGGTCGCCACCCCCACCGGCGCCCCCGCGGTCGCTTTCTACCGCCATTTGGCCGATGAATCGCATCTCGAAGTCAATAGCGTCCCCAAGAACGTCCTCGCCTACCTTTCTAAGGATAGCGACAAGGACGTCGTCGTCGCCCCGACGCATGGCGGCGTCAAAGCCTGCCTCGCCGGCGCGCCCTTTAAGATCGCCGCGACGCTGACGTTTGGTAACTTCTACATCGCCGCGACCGGCAACGACGAAAACGCCACCCTCGACGCGGATGACTATGTCGTGGCGTTCCAGGAGAACGATGTCCCGGGCAAAGTCTTCAAATATTGCTACCCCGAACTAACCAACGTCCACTTCCTCACGGGCGAAAAAGCGGCTGCTGACGCGGCGAGTTGCCTCGTCACGGGGAAGAATTCCTCCGACGATAATGCTGCGGTCGACTATGTCTTCGTCGCCGAGCCTTCGTTAACCGCCACCCTTTCCAAAGCCCCGAACGCCTCCGAATACGCCTCCATTCGCGAGAAGTTCGCCGCGGTTTCCGGTGGAAAGAAACTCACCCAGGCCTCCTTATTCGTCCGCAACGACGCCGATCAAGTCAAAGTCCGCGCCTTCCTCGCCTCGATTAAGGCGGACATGGCGTCTTTCCTTGCCAATCCAAGCGTCCTCGATGACGCCGTCAAGGACCTCCGCGCCGCGGACGTCCAATCCAAATTCAACGCCACTCCCGCCGTGCTCAAGAATCTCACCAGCAACGGTAACCGCATGGGCTTAGGCTATGAAGAAGCCCTCCCGAACAAGGAAGCCATCGCCAATTTCGTCGGCATCTTCGGCGTGAACGTCACCGATGAGACGATTTTTTACCAGTAATCCCTTCGTCTATACCGCGGGGCTGATCTTCGTCTTTGCCTTATGGCTGCTCATCTCCGCGACCCTTGGGGCGGGAAGCCTCATTTTCCCTTCGCCTTTCGCCACGTTTTCCGCTTTGGGAGAAATGCTAAGCGACTCCTACATCTACGATTGCTTAGGACGGACGCTTTTAAGGACTTTGGAAGGCTTTGGCATCAGCTTCGCCATGGCGCTTGTCCTAGGCTCTTTCGCGGGGCAATTTACGTGGCTGCAGCGTTTCTTTAAGCCGGGCCTTATCGTGTTAAAAAGCGCCCCAACAGCCGCTTTTGTCTTCCTTTTTCTGATCCTTTCCGGAGCGATCCAAGCCCCGATCTATATCGTCGTCATCTTGGCCTTCCCGATTCTTTACGAAGCGGTCGTCGGTGGCATTAACGCGATTCCAAAGCAGCTCATCTATGCGGCAAGGATCGATGCCGCCAGTCCACTATCCATGACCTTAAGGATTCGGATCCCTCTAGCGGTCCCCTTCATCGTGCTTGGCGTCATGAGTTCCTTTGCTCTTTCCTTCAAGACGACCATCATGGCGGAGATCATCGCTGGCGACACCAAGCCGGGCTTAGGCTCGGCGATTGCCAATTACCGCGCATTGGATCCTACCAACCTCGCGCCGATCTTCGCCATCGCCTTTTTGGCCATCGTGGTCGTCCTTTTGATGGATGTCCTCTCCCTTTTGGCAAAGAAAGCGTTTGGAAAGCGTTAAGCATAATAACCCCAAATAGCGGCATTATCATAAAGTGCGAAATAAAATGCCTTTTGGCGTGCAAGCCCCTTGGTAACGGGAGCACTACGCGCCGTACCAGATTGGGTCTAGACAAGACTAAAAAAGGCCCGCTGTGGGCCTATTTTCGACCATCCTTACTCGAATAGCTCCTCGATTGGCTCGCCAAGCAGCGTATCCCGGTTTTGGAGGCGGAAGTTCTTCAGAATCGACGCTCCCATGTCCGCGAAAGTGGCGCGCTCCTCCAGGTATTTGCCATTGCGGATGCTTGGCGAATACATCAATAAGGGCACTTTCTCGCGGGTATGGTCGGTGCCTTTGAAGGTCGGGTCGTTGCCATGGTCGGCGGTCACCATGAGGAGGTCGTCCTCGCGCATGTTCGCGATGAATTCGGCGAGTCTCTTGTCGAGAGCCTCAAGGCAGCGCGCGTATCCCGGGGCGTTGCGGCGATGGCCGTATTCGCTGTCGAACTCGACGAGGTTGACGAAGCATAGGCCCGTCCAATCCTCGTTCTTAAGCTGCTTGATGGTCTTATCCATCCCATCTTCGTTGGAGACGGTGTGCACGGTCTTCACTACGCCCGCCATATTGAAGATATCGCTGATCTTGCCGACGCAGGATACCATGTACCCATTGTCTTTCAGGACATCCATATGCGTCTTTTCGCTTGGCGACAAGGCATAGTCATGACGGTCGCCGGTCACGCGCTTAAAATCTTCCGCGCAGGTGCCGACATAGGGACGGGCGATGACGCGCCCTACCCTCCATTCGGGCTTCATGCAGAGCTCGCGAGCGATTTCGCAGCAACGGTAAAGCTCTTGTAGGCCCGTCGCCTCCTCGTGGGCGGCGATCTGGAGGACCGAGTCGGCGGAGGTATAGACGATGAGGGAATTATCCTTCATCTGCTCCTCGCCGAGTTCCTTGAGGATCTCGGTGCCCGAAGCGCTTTTGTTGCCGATGAGGGCATGGCCGGTGCGCTTGGATAGTTCATCCATCAATTCTTTGGGGAAGCCGGTATCGGTAAAAGTCTGGAAGGGCTGCCTCGTGTTGACGCCCATCATCTCCCAGTGCCCCGTCATCGTGTCTTTGCCATTGCTCGTCTCGCGTAAGCGAAGCGAGAAGGCATGGGGATGGTCATGGATGGGTTTCACGCCCATGATGTCGGTGAGCTCGCCTAAGCCCATCGCTTCCATGGTCGGGACATGAAGACCTCCGACGGATTCGGCCGCATGGGCGAATGTGTTGGAGCCGACGTCGCCAAAGCGGTCCGCGTCGGGTTCTTCCCCTACGCCCGCCGAATCGGCGACGATGAGGAAGATGCGTTTGAATTTAAGGGGTTGTTCCATGGTGGTACCTCCGAAACGAAACATTATAAGCGATTATTTGCGGCGTGCGTAGGCCTGATATGCCTCGAAGATGCGCCGCGAGGATACGTGGGTGTAGATCTGGGTGGTCGAAAGGTGTGCGTGGCCGAGCATTTCCTGCACGGCGCGAAGTTCCGCCCCCGCTTCGAGAAGATGAGTCGCGAAGCAGTGGCGAAGCGTATGCGGGGAGATGGCCTCGGCGCGGCGAAGGCCCGCTAGGCGCGCGTATTTTTTGACCGACATGAAGAAATATTGGCGGCTGATGGGATCGCCTTCTCGGTTGAGGAATAGATATGGCCCCTTCCGCCCTTTGTTGCGTTTCCTCGGCCCATCGACGTAGGCGCGAAGCCATTCTAAGGCGAAGTCGCTTATGGGCACGACGCGGTCCTTCGCGCCTTTGCCATGGCTCACCAAGATCGTCTTCGCGGGGAAATGGACGTCCTGCAGCCTCAAGGCGCATAGCTCGCTGACGCGAAGCCCCGCCGCATACATCGTCTCGAGCATCGCCTTATCGCGTAGCCCTGCGTCGGTTTTTGTGTCCGGGGCCTCTAGAAGCTCCTCGACTTCCTCACGGCTAAGGACGATCGGAAGGCGCTTGGATTGCTTGGGACGGTCGACGTGGTCGCCGGGCGAATCGAGGTATCCTTCCCTCGCCAAGAAGGAAAAGAAAGACACCATGGCGCTGATTCGCCGCGCGATGGTTGCCGGGGAACGCTCCGCCTCCCCTTCTTTTATGGTGAAATCGTAGATGTCACTGCTTAAGAGCTTCCCCGTGGAGGTCCGATCGGGGAAATGGGCGAGAAACGCCTTCAGGTCCCCGCGGTAATCCTCGACGGTGGCTTTGGAAAGGCCGCGCTCGGCGAGGAGGAACTGGAAGAAATTCTCGATCGCGTCTTCCATCGGGAGGTCAATCATCGTTCTTGTCCCCTTTCTTCGCTTCGGATAAGCGCATGATGGCGGGATGGTCCAGCTTGCGGTTAAGCTCGGCGATCAAAAGCTTCGTCTTGTCCATCTCCTCATATTGCTCGTAGTTCCATAGGCTCATCTGCACCTCGGCCTTGGCCATGTCGCCGAGTTTTTCTAGGGTCACGCCGATGAGACGGACCTCCAAATCCTCATAATGGGTCTGATATAAGGCGCTCGCCTTCTCAAAAAGGACGGAGGCATCGCGCGTTGGCATGTCAAAAGAGGCGGCCTTGGTATGGGTCTTGAAGGTTGTGTCTTTGACATGAAGCGTGCATCCGCGCCCCACTTTGCCTTCCTTTTCGGCGCGTCGCTCCACTTCTTTGCAGATATTGAAAAGCGTGCGCTTGATTTCCTCGTATCCCTGCATGTCGTGCATGAGGGTCTCGGAGACGCCGACGGACTTCGGGTCTTCGGCCTCGAGGTGGACCGTATCGCTCCCTTTGCCCTCGATCCATTCCTTCGCGGTCTGGTAGAACTTACCGAGTTCCGCCTGCAATATGGGGTCATTTCGCTCCATGGCCCCCGCCAAATCGCCGATCGTGAGGATTCCTTGCTCGCGTAGCCGCGGCGCCGTCTTCTTGCCGATGCCCCAAAACGATTCGATCGGCAGCGGATAAAGAACGTTTTTGATGTCTCTTCTGCGGATGAGAACGAGGCCCATCGGCTTCTTCATGTCCGAGCCCATCTTGGCGAGCCATTTGGTCGGGGCGACGCCGATGGAGCAATTTAGCCCCGTCCGCTCGCGTAGGTCCCACTGCATCTTTCTAAGAAAAGCGACCGGGTCCTTGACGCCCGACAGGGCCTTGGTCATGTCGGCGTAGCATTCATCGATCGAGGCGACCTCGATCAGCGGCGTCACTTCGCGGACATAGGAGAAGAATGAACGGGAATAGACCTCATAATCGCGAAAATGCGGCTCGACGACGATGGCGTCCGGGCACAAACGAAGCGCTTGGAAGGTCGGTTGCCCGCTATGGACGCCAAAAGCGCGGGCTTCGTAAGAGCATGTCGAGACGATGCCGCTTCTGCCCACGTGGCCGACGATCAGCGGCTTCCCCTTTAAGGAAGGGTCACGCAAAACCTCGCACGTGGCGAAGAAAGCGTTTAGGTCGATGTGGGCGATGATTTTGGCCATGCGCCACCATTATAGAGCATATTATGTTAAGCGGAGTGTCTTTTGGCTCTAGCTAAGGATCTTCTTGGCCTCGGCGATGATCTGCTCTGGCAGCAAGCCATAGTCGCTAAGCTGCTCGTTGAGCTTTGCTTGGCTCACGAAGACGTTTGGGATGGCGCGGACGAGGACGTTGCCGCGATATCCCGCCTCGAGCAAGGCGGCGAGGACGGAGTCGGCGAACCCTTCCTTGATGCCGTAGGAATCGTAGATTAAGACGTTCTCGTAGGATAAAAGAGGCAGGACGTTATCCTTTTGCAGCGGATAAAGATAGACAGGGTCGATGATTTCAGCGTCGATGAACTGTTTCTTGGCCTCTGCGAGAATCACGCGCTCCCTCGGCCCTACCGCGAGGATGGCGAGGCGCTTGGAACTGCTCACGCGTTCGTAACGCCAGCGTAGGAACGGCACTTCCGCGCCCATGCATTCCTCGGTATCGGGCACCGTTTCCCTGGGGTAGCGGATGGCGAAGACGCCATGGTTATCGAAGGATTGGTAGTACAAAGCGCGGGCGATGGCCTTGGTGGAAGGCATGGTGACGACGAGATTGGGGATCGACTTGAGGTAGGCGACGTCATAAATGCCCTGATGGGTGTCACCGTTGGAGCCGACGAGCCCCGCGCGGTCGACGAGGATCGTCATATTCGCCTTAATGCGGGCACAATCGTGGGAGATCTCGTCGTAGCAACGCTGCATGAACGTCGAATATATCGATAGGACCGGATGAAAGCCGTTTACGGAGAGGCCGCCGCAAAGCGTGGCGGCGTGCTCTTCGGCGATGCCGACGTCGTGGCAACGGTCTGGGAAGGAAGCGAAGGATTTCTCGAGCCCACTGCCCTTTCTGGTCGCGGGAACGACGAGATAGGCGTTCTCCTTCTCGGCCATGATGCCGTCGGTGAGGTCGGCCATGTAGTGGCTCCAGGAAATAAAGCCCGGATGGAGGTTTTTGGGCTTGCCGGTCTCGATGTCGAAGGGGGAGACTCCATGCCAATAGCCCGTGCGGTCGTTCTCCGCATAGGTATAGCCCTTGCCTTTGGTGGTCCGGAAATGCAGAACGACCGATTTGCTCGCCCTTTTCGCGCGGGTTAAAGCCTTTTCAATCGCCTTGATGTTATGGCCATCGACGGGGCCGATATAGGTGAAGCCCATGTTGTCGAAGAGATTGCTCGGGACTAAGCGACGCTTAATCGCATCCTTCACAGAGTGGCTCCATTCGAACACTTTACGGCCAACGGCATTACGCTCAAGGGCGCGTCGATAGCCGTGCTTAAACTTGTTATAGGCGCGGCCGGTCGAAATCGAGCGGAAGAATTTGCCTAATGCCCCCACTGGTTGGGAGATGGACATGTCATTGTCGTTGAGGATGACGTAAATCTTGTTGGGGTGGCTGCCCACGTCGTTAAGGGCCTCAAGGGCGAGGCCATTGACGATGGAAGAATCGCCGATAAACGCGACGACATCGAACTTTTCACCCTTTTTATCCCTTGCGATCGCATAGGCTTCTGCCGCGGAGATGGAGGTCGAGGAATGCCCTGCTTCCCAGGGGTCATAGGAGGATTCGGTGAACTTCTGGAAGCCCGCGGTATGGCCGCGCTCGTTTAGATGTTCTAGGGTCCTGCCCGTGAGGAGCTTATGGGCGTAGCATTGGTGGCCCACATCAAAGATGAGCTTGTCTTTTTTGAAGTCGAAGACGCGGTGAAGGGCCACCGTCAGCTCGACGTCGCCTAGATTGGAGGAAAGATGCCCGCCATAAAGGGAGCAGGCACGGATGATCTCATGACGAAGATCGGCGCAGATGGCCGTGAGCTCGTCATAGCTCAAATCCCGCAGGAAATCGGGATTTTCGTAGACCAGAGGAGTACTTTCCAATTCACTAGACATATACTAATTTATTACTTTAAAACTACTAATTCTCTTCATTTCCCTTTAGGGACTTCTGAACTTTCTCTTCCGCTTCTTTCAGGTCGGCTTGCAGTCCTTCGATTAAGGTTTTTCCCTCGGCGAACGCCGCCATGGCTTCCTCTAGGGGCAAGGTTTCGCCCTCGATTTTGGCCACGATTTCGTTAAGGCGCGCGAGGCGCTGCTCGAACGTTTTCTTCTCTTCACTCATCGTTTCGTTCCTTTCCGGGCCGAAATCACTTCGGCTTCCATTATACCATCTTTCAATCGGGTTTTAACTTTGCTCCCTACTTTCACCTGGTCGACGCTACGGATGGGCTTCCCGCCTTCGTCCAAAGCGATGGAATAGCCGCGGCTGAGGACCTTAAAGGGATCTAATGCCTCGAGCTTTCCTTCAAGGCGGCCTAACTGCTCCTTCTTTCGGCCTAAGGAAGCGCTTAGGGCGAGCTCGAGTCGGCGCTTGGTGATCTCTAGTTTTTCCAGGCGATCGCGATAAAGGCACTCTGGGCGCGAAAAGAAGGCGCGGCCGGAAAGTTGCTCGACTTCGGCGCGAAGTCGCCTCAATTTGGCTGAAATCGCGTTCTGGAGGCGTTCTAGGGAGTCATCGAGGACCTGATAAACCTCGTTTTTGTCCGGCACCGCCGCCACGGCGGCTGCCGTGGGCGTCGAGACGCGCTTATCCGCGACGAGGTCGGTCAGGGTCGTGTCCACCTCGTGCCCGACGGCCGAGATGACGGGGAATGGGCATTTCGCTATGGCGCGCACAAGGGACTCGTCGTTGAAAGCGCCGAGGTCCTCGCTCGATCCGCCACCGCGCCCGATGATGAGGACGTCTGGATTCGCGAGGGCCACCTTTCCTAAAGCGGAAATGAGGTCGGCGGGAGCGTCTTTTCCCTGTACGAGGGAAGGAACGACGAAAAGCTCCACTAAAGGCCAGCGCAGGGAGATATTGACGACGATATCGCGTAGCCCCGCCGAATCCTTGCCGGCGATGACCCCTACTTTTTTGGGGAAGCGCGGCAATGGTCTTTTCCGCGAAGCGTCGAAAAGCCCCTCGGCGGCGAGTTTTTCTTTTAGACGCTGCAGGCGGAGAAGCTCCTCCCCTAAGCCAAATAGCTCCATGCGGTCCACGGAAAGCTGATAGGAACCGCGAGGCGGATAGACGGCGACGCGCCCATGCACGAGCACTTCATCCCCGTCTTTAGGGCGGAATCCTAGCCGCGCGGCGTTGCTAGCCCACATAACGGCGGAGACCATCGAGTCTTTGTCCTTGAGGGTGAAATAGCAATGTCCGCTTGGATAGACTTTGAAATTGCTCACCTCGGCGCGAAGCGTCAGCGAGGACAAAAGAAAATCCCCTTCGAGCTTGGACTTGATATAGGCGTTTAGCTCCGATACGGTAAGGGTTTCTC